>JANQTF010000041.1:6159-20206 GCA_030731845.1 Bacteroidia bacterium
ACCCTGAGCAAGGCAGGTGGTGAATACGAACTCGCACAGGTACAGACATATAACCTCCTGTATGACGAAGATCTCGGACGTAGATTTGCCAAGTCATGGGGACCAGAATATGAGTTTGATCGCTCTGAAGAGATTGTAAAGGAAACGGTTCTTGGCTATTACAAAGGGGATACCAAGGACAATCCTTACCAGAAATCACTCAAGCGTTATGAAGAGAAGAAGGCACACCTCGTGACCTTGTGGGAGTCTCACTTCGAAGATCCTGAAACCTCCAAGTCTATTCACTGGGCCATGGCCATTGACCTGAACAAGTGTACCGGCTGCGGTGCTTGTGTGGTATCTTGCCAGGCTGAGAACAACGTTCCTGTTGTTGGAAAGAAAGAGGTGATGACCCGTCGTGAAATGCACTGGATTCGCCTGGACCGCTACTACAGCGGCAACCCAATGAACCCAGACACGATCGATACCCTGTATCAGCCGATGTTGTGTCAGCACTGTGACAACGCTCCTTGTGAGACGGTTTGTCCGGTTTTGGCCACCATCCACTCTACAGAAGGATTGAACCAGATGACTTACAACCGCTGTGTGGGTACACGCTACTGTGCAAACAACTGTCCTTACAAAGTGCGTCGCTTCAACTGGTTTAACTACACCAACGGAGAGCAATTCACCGATGTGAACCCCTCACAAAGCGAGCTTGGCCGCCTGGTATTGAACCCAGACGTGACTGTCCGTTTCCGTGGCGTGATGGAAAAATGTTCTTTCTGTGTGCAGCGCCTGCAAGAGAAGAAACTTCGCGCGAAGATCAACGGCAACAGCACCTATGCCAAGCCTGATCCTAACGACAGAGGGTTTACCGCTTGTCAGCAGAGCTGTCCTACCGGAGCCATCGTATTTGGAGACAGAAACGATCCGAATTCCGACATCAACAAAATCTGGTACGATCCTTCTTCCAAAGAGAACGAGCGCATGTACCACGTGATTGAGGAAGTGAAGACCCTGTCTTCGATTGCTTACCTGACCAAAGTTCGTAACAGAACTGCGGAAGAGCAGGAAGCTCGCGAAGCGATGATCAATGAGTACAAGTCTGACATCTACGGAACAGACATGGGCGCTCATGCTGAAGCTCACGAAGCTGAAAGCCACTAAGCGACAAATTGCCTTGAGCATAGATTTTATTTTTTTGACTGAAACGACTAGCCTAATTTCCCGCTGATATGAGCCACGTTAGATCGCCTATTCGCCAGAAGTGGGTCACCAATACAGACACCTACGGGCAGATCACAGCCGACATCGTGCGTCCAATCGAGTCTAAGATGAACTTGACCTGGATTGCAGTGACCTTGTTGTCGGCAGCAGTGATGCTGTTTGGGTTTGCCATGATTGGCTGGACCATCTGGGAAGGTATTGGTACCTGGGGCCTGAATAAGACCGTTGGGTGGGCATTTGATATCACCAACTTCGTATTCTGGGTGGGGATCGGTCACGCCGGTACCTTGATCTCAGCAGTACTGTTGCTGTTTCGCCAGGAATGGAGAAACTCCATTAACCGCGCTTCTGAGGCCATGACTATTTTTGCGGTCATGTGTGCGGGAATCTTCCCGCTCCTACACATGGGCCGTGTTTGGTTAGGCCTTTGGTTTTTTCCCATGCCCAACACCCGTGGTTCGTTGTGGGTAAACTTCAACTCACCGCTTCTTTGGGACGTATTCGCCATTTCGACCTACTTCTCTGTATCCTTGGTGTTTTGGTACCTGGGGATGATTCCGGATTTCGCCACCGTGCGTGATCGTTTTGCCATCCAAGGCAGGAAGATTTCCTCCAGAATTTACGGCATCCTTAGTTTTGGTTGGGAAGGTTCTTCCAGAAACTGGTCTCGCTACGAAGTGATCTCCTTGATCCTGTCTGGTTTGGCCACGCCGCTGGTACTTTCTGTACACACCATTGTATCCATGGACTTTGCTACCTCGGTCATTCCGGGATGGCACACCACGATTTTCCCACCATACTTCGTTGCTGGTGCGATCTTCTCTGGTTTCGGAATGGTTCAGACCCTGATGATTGTGACCCGAAAGGTGTACAAACTCGAAAACTACATCACGCTTGATCACATGGAGTCTATCGCCAAGATCGTGTTGGCAACAGGCTCATTGGTAGGACTTGCCTATATGACCGAGTTTTTCACTGCTTGGTACTCCGGGTCACTGTGGGAGCGCTACATCTTTATCAACCGTGCTTTCGGGCCTTTTGGCTGGTCATACTGGATCATGTTTAGCTGCAACGTGATTACGCCACAGCTCTTCTGGTTTAAGAAGATCAGAACAAGTATGGTGCTGACCTTCATCATCTCCATCTTCGTGAACATCGGGATGTGGTTCGAACGCTTCGTGATCATCGTTACCTCTCTTCACAGAGATTTCCTTCCTTCAAGCTGGTCTATGTACACACCAACGTATGTAGAGTTTGGCATCCTGATCGGTTCTTTTGGCTTGTTCTTTACGCTGTTCTTCCTCTTCGCCAAGTATGCCCCTGTGGTAAACATGTTTGAGGTAAAAACTTTGTTGAAGCATCCTAAGAAGCCAGATAATCTGGAGACAGGAAGTGAGCCAGTAACCGTGTAATTGTTCTACCCTTTTTTGACCCGAATTCTTCCTGGAGTTATGAAACGAAATCTTTTAATCGGAAAATACTGGGATCCTGAAGCGGTGCTGAAGGGGCTGGACAAGTTGACCAGTCAAGGAGTACACATTTTTGATGTATTCTCTCCTTTCCCCATCCACGGGGTTGACCCATACCTCAAGTCCAAGCGTACCCGCCTCACAGTAGCATCATTTATCTACGGATGTCTGGGATTCCTGACAGCTGTTACGATGATGAGCTTGATCTACGGTGTGGTGTGGCCGATGAACATCGGCGGAAAGCCTGCGTTGGCGTTCCCAAGCTTTGTTCCGATCACCTTCGAGTTGACTGTACTCTTTGCAGCACACGGGCTTGTGATCACCTTTTTTATAGTAGGAAACTACTGGCCAGGCAAGCGGGCAAGATTGCTCGATATTCGCCAAACAGACGATGTGTTCATCATTGCGATAGACAAAGACAAGTTGAGCGATGAATCATCTGTGAAGGCCGTATTTACAGACACTGGTGCCTACGACATTTCAGAAACAGAATACGAGAGATGATGAACCGAATCATAACACCGCTACTGCTGCTAGGGGTTCTCGCACTCAGCTTGTCGGGCTGTTACAATGACAAGTCCAAGAGGAATGTTGAGTACTCTCCTAACATGTATAACTCGCTCCCACTTGAGCCATATTCCCAAACCACGTATTGGGAAACTGATATGGGAGGAAACTTTCCTGCTGCCGGAGTTGGTTTAGATACAGTTGTGTTTTTTGGCAACAGACAATCTGCCCAAAAAGCACCTGAAGGAACTGTTCCCCGCTCAGAGAGCTGGTATCGTCAGGAGGCGTTTCATCGCTATGATCTGCCCAACACTTTTGAAGGATATGAAGCTTCCGTGGGAGTTACCTCGCCATTAAGCGATACGACTCTCAATGCTGAAGGCATCAATTGTTCAGAGGCTACCTTCAATCGCGGAAAAGAAGTCTATCTTCAATTTTGCGTGATGTGTCACGGTGCCAATGGCAACGGTCAGGGAACCCTGGTCACCAAAGGTGCCCTTGGCGGTGTTCCTTCCTACTCTGGTCCTCAACTCGCGGGCCTTCCAGTAGGAAAAATGTATCATTCGATCACGTATGGTAAAAATCTGATGGGCTCTTATGCCTCTCAGCTTACCCCTGAGCAGCGTTGGGAAGTGATTTGTTACATTCAACAATTTTTCGATCAACCCGAATAGCCGTTCTTCCTTTAAGGATTCACCTCATAATTGAGACATCTTGGCACACGCACATTATACATCCGAACAGCTTACCGAGCGCTTCCAGTTCCTGGGAAAGTACAGGACTGTGATTTTCGGTCTGATTGGGGTGGGATTGGTCCTGGTCCTCGCATCATGGCTACTCACTGATGGCAGTGAGGCAACCACCCACGCCGCCGACGGCCATGCTGCCATTGAGTCGGTACATTCCCCAGTCCAACCAGTAGCCGATACCCATGGCGAAGGCGACCATGGCCATGCAGACCATGTCCCTGGAGTGGGCACTCGGATGCTCACAGGAACCCTCATCTCCCTGCTATTTTTCTTCACCATTTCTATGGGTGCTTTGTTTTTCCTGGCTGTGCATCAGGTAGGAAATGCTGGCTGGCAGACCGCCATCCGCCGTGTGCCAGAGGCCATGAGTTTGTGGGTGCCTGTGGCGGGTGTGGTATTCTTAATTCTTCTGTTTTTCCTTGGCGACCTCTATGAGTGGGCCATCATTCCAGAGGGTGTAGATGCGATCATTGATAAAAAGCGTGCGTGGCTGAACGAAGGAAGTTTTTGGTTTCGTACGTTCGTTTATTTCACCATTTGGATTGGAGGTGCGCTGGTGTTGAGACGATTGTCAGTAAGCCAAGACTCGGCTGCATCAGTTGAAGATGGCGTATCATTCTTCAGAAAAAGTACTGGTGTTGCTGCTGGTTTCATTGTGCTTTTCGCCTTCTCCTACTCCCTTTTTACGTTCGATTGGATCAAATCTCTGGAGCCACACTGGTTCTCCACTATTTTTGGGGTGTATGTGTTTGCAGGATCATTCGGATCTGCCATGTTTACCCTCGGTCTTCTGCTTACCTTCCTGAAGCGTCAGGGATACATGAGCTATGTAAATGATTCACACATCCATGATGTGTACAAGTTTGCCTTCGGCTTCACTGTGTTCTGGGCTTACATCTGGGTATCACAATACCTCCTGATTTGGTATTCCAACATTCCTGAAGAAGGCATTTACTACGTAAAGCGCTACAGCGTAGGAGATCCTGCCTACATTGGAGGATCTTTCAACATTGTTTGGATCATCAACTTGCTTCTTTGTTTCCTTACTCCATTCCTGGGCCTTATGACCCGCAATGCAAAGCGGATGGCTAAGGTGTATATTCCGATTTCTATTCTCGCCCTCACTGGCCACTACATTGATATTTTTCAAATGGTGCAGCCTGGCGCCCTTGGCAAGTATTGGGGTTTTGGAATGATGGAAATAGGATTCTTCTTGATTTTCGCTGGATTATTCCTGTTTGTAGTGTTCACTGCACTTACCCGGGCTAATCTTGTTCCACAGAGACACCCCTACCTGGAGGAAAGCCTTCATCACACAACGGGTGACGTCTGATACTTTTTACGTTTTTTCCATTTAGAATAAACAATGCTCAAGGCCTATAGTTTTTTTGCTATACGTTAAGAGATTTATCAGAGGATATGGACTTTCAATTATTATTCAGCTCCATCCAGGTTTTGCTAGGTCTCATCTTTTTGATGGTGGTCGTCAACCTGTATTTGGTGTTTCGGCTGAAGGAGATTGATCCTTTTGCCAAATGGAATCCAAGCCTGCTCAATGGCGGAGGTTTCTTTGCGTTCTACATCATCGGGATGGTAGCAGCAACGGTTTCTACCATCTACTACTACCCCGAACTTACTCTCATTGTTAATCCTGCTTCAGAGCATGGTGTTGAGATCGACAGGATGTTTAACAACACGATGATTGTTACCATCCTTGTGGTTGTGGTAACAAACTTCGTTTTGTTCTACTACTCATTCCGATATCGCACCAAACCGGGTAGAAAGGCATTGTACTATCCTCACAACAACCGCCTCGAAGTTATCTGGACAGTTGTTCCCGCAATTGTTTTGACAGTCCTGGTATTCGATGGTGTTGGTGTATGGCATGACATCATGTCTGATCCTCCAGAAGATGCGATTCAGATTGAGGTTAATGGGAAGCAGTTTTCCTGGACATATCGCTATGCTGGTGCCGATCAGGAGTTTGGAGAGTCCAATGTTACATTCATCAACGAAGGCAAGGGCAATGAGCTTGGGATTAACCTCGATGATAAGCGTGGTTACGATGATTTGGTTACCCGTGAGCTTCACCTTCCTGTGGGAGTTCCCGTAAACCTCAACATCCGTACTCGCGACGTGTTGCATAGCGCGACTCTGGCACACTTCCGTGTGAAAATGGATGCAGTTTCTGGTATCACCACCAACTTCCACTTTGTTCCGACCATCACTACGAGGGAGTGGAGAGAGCGGACAGGAGATCCAGAATTCAACTTCCAAATGTCTTGCCAGCAGATTTGTGGTGGTGGACACTGGAACATGGGCGCCAAGGTAGTAGTGGAGACCATGGAGGAATATCAGGACTGGCTATCAAGTCAGCAGACTTTCCTCGCCACATACCAAGGCACAAATCCTGACTTCAAGCCTGATCAGAATATGGCTTCTGAATCAGAAGAAGGAACGGAGAAGATCGCAGACGCAGGTTTATAATTCATTCGCAAGTTAAGATTGACACCCATATAGGTCTTTCGAAATATGGCAGAAGCAACAATCACCCACGGCGGTTCTACTTTCCACGATGAGCATCATGCCCACGAGCATCATGAGCACCACGGAAATTTTTGGACCAATTATGTATTCTCTACCGATCACAAAGTGATCGCCAAGCAGTTCATGATCACGGGGATCATCATGGCGATCATCGGGATTGGTATGTCCACGCTGTTCCGTCTTCAACTGGCATTCCCTGACACCAAATTTGCTATCCTGGAGTTTTTCCTGGGCAAATGGGCACCGGGCGGAACACTTGACCCAAGTTTCTACCTCGCACTTGTTACCATGCACGGTACCTTCATGGTATTCTTCGTGTTGACAGCTGGCTTGAGTGGAACCTTCTCTAACTTCTTGATCCCGTTGCAAATTGGATCCCGAGACATGGCCTCAGGCTTTATGAACATGCTCTCCTACTGGTTCTTCTTTGTCTCTTCGGTGATCATGGTCGCCTCTCTTTTCATTTCCACAGGTCCTGCTTCAAGTGGGTGGACTATTTACCCTCCCTTGAGCGCCCTGCCACAGGCCGTCTCTGGTTCTGGCTTAGGAATGACCATGTGGTTGGTGTCGATGACTTTGTTTATCGCTTCTTCTTTGATGGGAGGCATCAACTACATTACTACTGTCCTCAACCTTCGGACAAAAGGAATGACCATGGATCGTCTTCCTTTGACAATCTGGGCTTTCTTCCTGACAGCCATCATTGGGGTACTTTCTTTCCCAGTCCTGTTTGCTGCAGCGCTTCTGCTGATGTTTGACCGTTTGTTGGGTACAAGTTTCTATTTGTCTGATATCTTTATTCAAGGAGAGGTGCTTCACTACTCAGGTGGTAGCCCGATCTTGTTCCAGCACTTGTTCTGGTTCCTCGGTCACCCAGAGGTGTATATCGTACTGCTTCCAGCTTTGGGGATTTCTTCTGAAATCATCTCTGTAAATTCACGCAAGCCTATCTTTGGATACAAAGCCATGATTGGCTCGATGATCGGAATTGCTTTGCTATCCTTTATCGTGTGGGCTCACCACATGTTCCTCTCCGGAATGAACCCATTCCTTGGAACTGTGTTTATGCTCTTCACCCTGGTGATTGCAGTACCTTCAGCGATCAAAGCATTCAACTATATCACGACACTGTGGAAGGGAAACATCCGGTTTACCCCGGCGATGCTCTTTGCCATCGGACTTGTTTCCTTCTTTATTACAGGAGGTATTACGGGGATTTTCCTTGGAAACGCCGCCCTTGATATTCCTCTACACGATACGTATTTCGTAACGGCTCACTTTCACCTCGTCATGGGTTCTGCCTCTGCCTTCGGTTTCTTTGCTGGAATTTACCAGTGGTTCCCTAAGTTCTTCGGTAGAATGATGAGCGCCCGTCTTGGCTACATCCACTTCTGGTTTACCTTCATTTCCTTGTATTGCGTCTTCTTCCCCATGCACTTTATCGGCCTGGGTGGGGTAGCTCGTCACTACTATAGCAATACCGGGTTTGCCTTCATGGAAGGATGGACAGATGTTCAAATATTCATTACCTACGCTGCGATCATCGGATTCGTGGGTCAGTTGTTCTTCCTTTACAACTTCTTTGTGAGCATTTTCCGTGGCAAGGTTGCTTCCTTGAATCCATGGGATTCCAATACATTGGAGTGGACTACGCCGCTGCATCCTGGCCACGGAAACTGGGTAGGAGAAATCCCAACCGTACACCGTTGGCCATATGACTATAGCAAACCTGGCGTGAAAGAAGACTTCCTGCCACAACACATTCCTGCAGAGGAAGTGGAGTATGAGGAAGGATTCCCAAGGCCTGCAACAACACCTTCAAAAGCACCAACTACCCCACTGAAAGTGGAAGACGTAGGTATGGAAGCTGCTGAAGGCAAAGAATAAATTGCCTGTGAACCCTTTGATGACGGCACCTGTTGTGAAGCGCTTTCAACGTATGGCGACGATCACCGTAGGTGCCGTCATTGCATTGATCCTGATCGGTAGCCTTGTGCGAATGACAGGATCGGGCATGGGATGTCCTGACTGGCCCAAATGCTTCGGTCAGTGGGTACCACCAACAGATGTTTCTCAACTTCCTGCGGATTATCAAAGAAAATTTGCCGTAGCAGGCCGGGAAATAGCAGAGTTTGAGGCGTTTAAAACCTGGGTGGAATACCTCAATCGCCTGTTTGGCGTGTTGGTAGGAATTCTGGGGGTTGCAACGCTGGTCTTGAGTTTTCCATTGCGGAAGCAAGATCGGGCCTTGTTTGGCTTCAGCCTCGGCGGTTTGTTGCTCATCATCATAGCGGGAGGAGTTGGTGCCTACGTGGTGCGGACCAATCTCTCTGAAGGGATGATCACCATCCACATGATGATCGCGCTTGGGGTACTGTCTTGCTATCTCTTTGCGTTGGCTCGTTCTACAACGAGTGGCCCATCAGCGATGTGGAGCTCTGCTCCTGGTAAGTCGGCTTTTTGGGCTGGATTGATTGTGATGGCATTGTTGATCAGTCAGATTGTGATGGGAACCCAGGTGAGAGAGCAGGTAGATGCATTGTTGAAAGCTGGTGTAGATCGTGCAGATTGGATAGATTCCCTGACGGGAGCCTATGGGATCCACAAATTTTCTCACTATGCTTTGAGTGCGTCGTTGCTGTTTTGGATTAGCAAAACCTGGCGCATTGGCACAAAACGGAACAGAAGGCTTTCCATGCTGATGCTGGGTTTTACGGGTGCAGAGGTATTAATGGGACTTGGAATGCATCATTTTGAAGTGCCCTATGTGTTACAGCCTTTGCATCTATTGTTTGCTACGCTGTTATTTGCCACGATTTTTTTGAGTCTCAGCTGGGGTTGGCCTGGTATGAAGATGGATTTGGTGAAGAATGAGAAACGAGTACATGGTAACTAAACAACTAGAACAGAATAGCTCAAGTAGCCTGGTAAGGGTCAAGTCCCGGGCCTTTGTTCAACTGCTGAAAATGCGGTTGTCACTGCTTGTGTCCTTGTCAGCGGTATTTGGCTTTGCCATGGCCTCTGGAAGCTGGAGCCTTGGATTATTGTGGATTGGTCTGGGTGGATTGCTGGTAACAGGCGCGTCCAATGTGCTCAATCAGATTCTGGAGCGAGAGCTCGATGCCAAAATGAAGCGTACTGCCAATCGGCCTTTGCCAACCGGTGTGCTTTCCAATAAAGAGGCCTTGGCCTATGCCATCATACTCGCTGTGATTGGAGTGGGGCTGATCGGATTTTTCTTTAATCTACCAGCTGCTTTGTTGTCCATCATTGGGCTGCTTTCCTATGCTTTTGTTTACACGCCACTGAAGCGCATCACGCCATTTTGTGTGTTTGTTGGTGCAATTCCAGGAGGCTTGCCACCCCTGATTGGTTGGGTAGCGATGACCGGCACGCTCGATAGCGCCGGGTTGGTGCTGTTTGCGTTTCAATTTTTCTGGCAGTTTCCTCATTTTTGGGCTATTGCCTGGTTATTGGACGATGACTACCAACAAGCAGGTTTTCTGATGCTTCCTTCTTCTAAAGGAAAAACCAAGTTCAGCACACAAATGATCCTGGTGTACACCTTGAGTCTGATCCCATTGGTGTTTTTTGCATGGCAGTCTTCCCTTGTAGGATTGGGGGGAATAATTGCTTTGGTTACATTGGGGGCCGCATTTAGTTGGCCTGCGATTAAGCTTCATGTGTCACACGATTCGAAATACGCGAAGCAACTGATGTTCGCTTCCTTTTTATACCTCCCACTCATTCAGCTGGCGTTTTTGCTGGGCTAAGGGTGGATTACCTCAAGTCTATGATGCCTACCACTTTGACAGAGCGCAGAAATAGCAACCAACTCATTGATCCACAGAAGTTTGCTTTGTGGATTTTCCTCATCACCGTGATCATGGTTTTTGGAGGAATGACGAGTGCCTATATCGTGGATCGCGGAAATGCCCGCAATCCACTGTTGTTTGATTTGCCATCGATACTCAACTGGAATCTGGTGATAGTGCTTTTGAGCAGCATCCCGATGCAGTTTGCTTATTTTTCTGCCCGCAAGGGCGATACATCAAGAGCGCTTCTTGGACTTTCGATTACCTTTGTGATGGGAATCGCCTTTTTGGTGGGTCAGTTTCAAGGGATGGAAGACATGTTTGCCTCAGGGATTCACCTGGTAAACAATGACCGCGGAAGTGGCATTGGTAACAGCGGTTCTTTCTTTTTTGTGTTTGTGTTGCTTCATGGCGCACATATCATCGGCGGATTATTGGTCCTGCTGATCACAGGAATTAACACAGCGAGGGGGGCTGTATCGGCCACCCGACTGAGGTCTGTCTATGAAATGGCCACAACTTTCTGGCATTTTCTGGGCATCCTTTGGCTGTATTTATATTGGTTTCTTCATTTTACTCAAGAATAGAGATTCCCTTGCTGAAAAGTGCGGTAAATTGCCGCGGAAATCTTAATTTCGAACCATCATTTTTTCTTCCAATCACCAAAGACAATGGCTGACGTCGCGGTAGATAAAAAGGCACTGATTGAAGGCGAACGACCCATTATGAATGCCAGCTATGGCAAGCTCATGATGTGGTTCTTTCTGGTGTCTGACGCATTCACCTTCTCTACGCTCCTCGTTGCTTACGGAGCGTTACGCATCTCTGCGGTTTCCGATGGATGGTCCTGGGCCTATCCTGAGGACGTGTTTACCCACGTTCCGCTTCTCTATGAGATCTGGCACATTGAGGCTCCCCTCTTGTTTGTGGGCTTGATGACCTTCGTCTTGATTCTGAGTTCCGTTACTATGGTACTTGCCGTAGAAGCGGGTCACAGAAAATCTCAAAAGGAGGTGGCCAAATGGGTGTTCTGGACCATCATTGGAGGGGCTGCCTTCCTTTCTTGTCAGGCATACGAGTGGTATCACTTTATATCTGGTACGCCAAATGGCGGGGTTTTGGTTCCCACAGCTTTGGTTGAAGAGTATGACCTTGGAGGGGGTATTCCTGACTATGAAGATCTGCAAATTGTAGAGTTTCGCTTGCCCGGACATGGGCAGGAAGGCGAAGGCCACGAAGGTGGTGATCATGCGGTGACTTCTCTCGAGTTGTTCAATGGTGACAAAATCACCGATTCAGAGGCAATTGAGAAAATTCTCGATGATGCTCATCACACTCACGCCGGTACGTATTACCTGGAAAAAGCAGACGCAGAGCGCCTCCGAATTCCTGACCTGGAAAATAATCTTTTCGTGAAGGCTTACTGGGTGACAAACTCCGAAGGGAAAGTATCTGCTATCCGCCTCACAAACGGTCGCCAAATCAATGGGCCCATAGCGTTTCTGAATGAAGTGCAAGAGGAGGCCAACCACTGGGAAACCCAAGGTGGAGCTAACCTTGTAGCCAACCAATATGGTCCTGCCGACTTTGCCGGCCTATTCTTCTTCGTTACCGGATTCCACGGGACACACGTTTTCTCAGGGGTGTTGCTGCTCATTATGCTCTACCTCAACGTAAGAAAAGGTACCTACGAACGCAGAGGCCACTATGAGATGACAGAAAAAATCGGTCTCTATTGGCACTTTGTGGATCTTGTTTGGGTATTCGTATTTACCTTCTTCTATCTGATTTAATTTACCTGCAAGCCAAAAGAGAAGGATGGTCCTTTTCCTATTTGTCTTCAACTCCCTCCATTACTAACAATTCCAGCTATGGCAGCCCAAGGAAGCGAAGCTAGAAAATCGATATTTCGTACCGCTCTGATCCTTTCAGGGTTGACGATGTTTGAATTCTTCATTGCATTTACCAAGCACCTCTATCCCAGCATGTTTGGGATTTCGGAGGCTGCAGCCCATACCATTGTGGTGGTGACATTTATCATCCTCACCTTGTTCAAGGCATTTTACATCGTAGCGGAGTTCATGCACCTGGGTCATGAAGTGAAGCGCCTCGCGTGGTCTATCCTGATACCATTTTTATTCATTGTATGGCTCATTATCGGCCTTACTTTGGAAGGTGACTACTGGGGAAAACTTTCTTCCTCAGAGCAGGTTAACGTTCCGGAAATGATTGATCTCCGGGCTTAATTTATACAAAAACACATGATGAAAGGGCGGTCCTCAGCATGGATTCTGCTTCTGGTCTTGGCGTTACCTCTTTGCATTTTTGCATTCATGTACCTGCTCACCAATCAGAATTTCGACCACGTGCCTTATCAGTATGATCTTGTAGAAAACGGGGATACGGTGTTTCACCGAATCCCCGATGTTGTTTTTACAGATCTCGATGGTAAGACTTTTACATCTCAAGACCTGAGAGGAAATATCCTCTACATGGATTTCTTCACCGTGAGACAAGATTCGCAGAAGCTCACCTCTGTGCTTCATGGAAACCTGCAACGCACCTATAAAAATGTGATGTGGGACAGAGAGCCTCCCTTGCGTTTTATCAGCGTGAACACTGGAGATGATTTGGATGAGATTCGCGCACATCAGCTTTCACTGGAGGCAGAGGCCCCCGGTTGGACCTTCGTGACCGTGAGCCAGGAAGACCTCTTCCGACTTGGCGATGCCTTCCAGATTCCTGCTTTTGGTAAGCGGGCTCCCGGTGGGACTCCCTTTACGGCACAGACCGTCGTCTTCATTGACAAAGAAGGGATGGTGAGACAATACTTCATTGGCACCGACCTCCAACAAGAGCGAAAGATGCAGGAAGATATGATCACGTTGTTTCGCCTGGAATATCCTGAAGATCTAGAGGAAGGCCGCGAAAAAGGGGAAGGCTTGATGGATTATTTGAAGTCTGAAAAACTGTAAACAGGAATTGACCAAGAAAGTATGAGCGAGGTACAAGGAGTTCTGAACAGCAAAAAGATTGTTCCCTGGATTTGGGTCGTATCTATCGTGGTTCCGGTTGTGGTAGGTGTTCTGCTCAATCCCAAGATGGAAGGCCTTATTCCTTTCCCAGAAGGATTTGTGGCAATGGCCAGAAAGCTACCCTTTGTGAATGCGGGTATTAATAGCTTGGTATCGATTCTTTTGGTTGCTGGGGTTGTACTGATTAAGCGAGGGAATCGCGAATGGCACCAAAAAGCCATGATCTCGGCCTTTGTCCTCTCCGCGATCTTTCTTGTCACCTATGTTACGTATCACCTTTCCGTAGGGCATGTGGGCTATTGCGAGGAAAATCTAGCCCCTAAATGGCTGTATTTCACCATTCTGATTACGCACATCGGTCTCTCCGTAACGATCGTGCCGCTGGCTTCGTTTTCTATCTTTAGGGCACTTAACAAGACCTTCGAACGCCACAAAAAGCTGACTCGCATCGCTTTTCCCTTGTGGTTGTATGTGTCGGTGACAGGGGTCCTTGTTGTGATAATGAATTCTGGATGCTATTGAGCCATCTGTTTTCTCCGAAATAATAAAAGAATGAAGTCTGCACGATCCTTATTTGCCTTGCTCATGGTGTTCTGGATGACCGGAGCAGATCTCATGGCGCAGTGCTCGCAGTGTAAGGCAGCTGCCGCTGCCAAGGATGAGAACGGCAACCTGATTGCCACAAGCATCAACACCGGGGTGTTGTATCTCCTGGC
>JANQTF010000041.1:20306-25768 GCA_030731845.1 Bacteroidia bacterium
GTGTCGATAGACTCACCAGATTCCAGCTCCCCCCAAATTCCAGACCTCAGGTCTTTGTAGAGGTCCACCATCGTGTAGGTGCTGCTGCCGTTCATGGCTTCAGCTTCGATGAGTCTGATCATACGACCTGGGTCGAGCAGGTTGTTGAGCGTGTTTTCCTGCGCTCCTCGCACCCTTTCCACCATGCCATCAGACTCAAATTTTCTAAGAAGATCCTCACGTATCATCCACGTAGGGGTGGCGAAGAGCTGCTTGTTGAGAAATTGCACGGAATTCTGCTGTCTGGATCTGGGCACATAGGTGTACACCTCTCCGGGCTGATCTGTGGTTTTGTAATTTTCATACACGCCCCCGACATTGGCTCTCACGTGACCCATGTAGCGATTCCATTGGCCCACGACTTGTCCGTACAGTTCTTCGAGATCGTCATAGTTTTGACCATCGACAGTGCCCCACTCCATGAGGTTGTTCATGATGCGCTGCAAATTCATGATGCCATAGGTGCTGGCAGCCACGGCATCGTCACCGATATCTTCGGTTTGAGAGGAAGGGTCGAGCGGATTGCCACGTTGGCGGCCAAATCGGTAGTTCTTGTCGTTTTCGTGCGAGCGAATCCACGCGTTGAGGGTCGCTTTTTCATCGGATGCTGCTTTGGCAGTTGGGATAAGTTTATAGCCCCACTCGATTGACCATTTGTCATACACGCCAATGGCTGGAAACAGCTCCACACCCTCGTCGCCAGGCTGTGCCACATAGTTGAAGCGGGCGTAATCCATGATGGAGGGAGACACGTGCATTTTTTGGGTGAAAGAAGCCGACCTGAGCGAATCTACCGGGTAAGCTGAGCTAGCGCCCATGTTGTGCGGCAGGCCAAGGGTGTGACCCACTTCGTGAGCTGCTACAAAGCGGATGAGTTCGCCCATGACCTCGGTTTTGAACTTCACCCCACGTGCATCAGGATTCACGGCGGCAGTCTGCACAAAATACCAGTTGCGGAGCAGGTTCATCACGTTGTGATACCACAGGATGTCGGACTCCAGGATTTCACCTGTGCGCGGATCGTGCACGTGAGGGCCTTGTGCATTTTGGATTGGTGTGGTGATGTAGCGAATGACGGAGTAGCGCACATCCTCAGGGCTCCAGTCTGGATTTTCTTCTTTGGAGGGCGGGTCCATGGCAATGATGGCATTTTTGAATCCTGCGGCTTCAAATGCTGGCTGCCAATCTTCGATTCCTTTTTTGAGGAATGGCCGCCATTCCTCTGGCGTAGCGGGGTCGATGTAGTAGATAATCGGTTTGACAGGCTCCACGAGCTCTCCGCGAGCGTATGCCGCAGGATCTTTGGGCTCTAATCTCCAGCGCGTGATGTAGCGAACCTGGGCCGCTTTCTGGTCAGAAACGCCATCGCCATAATCATTCTGCTCAATGGTGAAGTAGCCCACGCGATCGTCGGCCACGCGCGGCATCATCGGGTTTTTGGGTAGGATGATGAATGACTGGGTCATTTCCACCGAAAGCACTTCCACAGGCGAACCATCAGGAAGGTCCGAAGCATTGTAGGTGAGCACGTGCTTCACGTTCACATTTTCTGGAAAAGCCTGCACGCCATTGATGAAGGAGCGGCTGCCATCGAGGTTCTTGACGGAGAATTGTTTGCGCTGGCCTTCATCGAGGGCGCCGATCATGGGCACATCGGTGGTGAACAGATCCGTCACCTCAATGAGGTAGCCGGTAGTATCCTGATTGAATGCCTTGATGGGGAATTTCATCACCACCGGCTCAAAGTTGTTGTTGCGCACCGACTCATAGATCGGCTTGTCCATCGTGGCTACGTTTTGGTAGGACACAGAGCGCAGCAAGATAGAATTATCCATTTTTTGCCAGCGAAGCACCTGCTGCGGGCGAGATTTCATGCCGGCACCACCAAAGGTGAGGCCATCTACTGTGCCCGACATGCGGCTCACGACCAGGATTTCCTGTTCGAGCAAGCTGCTGGGAAGTTCAAAATAATATTTTCCTTTGGCCTTGTGAATGGTGAAGAGGCCTTCCTTTGTTTCTGTTTTGTCATCTACAACAGAGGAATAGGGGGGAATGGAATCTGGGTTGGCACTGCTGCTGCCTCCTCCTTTGCCGCCTTTGGGCTGAGCAAATGAAGAGAGAGAGCAGAGCATACAACACGCCAGAATCAGGGTAGAACTAGAAAACCTGATTGCGTTCATATTGAAGATGTTGATCTTAGAGATGAGTGGTAATTGAGCATTAACCTCAAATCTACCCGGAAAGTTGGAAAAATCGAAAGAGGCCTGACCAATGGGTCAGAACAATCGACCAACGAGGGCAAGGATCGACGAGTTGAGCCTGACGCGGGCAACTTTTGCGTCCTCTGCCGTGATTCGAAGAAGCCTTTCTTCTCGACGAAGGGTTTTCCAGGAATTCTGGAGGAGGATCGCTTCATTCAGGTCTTCGCCTGTTGCCCTGGACATCAGAATGGTAAAAACACGCTCATCACCGGAGGCGACATATTCGTCGCTAAGACGGCGCAGGGTGGCGTCGTCTTCTGTGAAAGTAGGCTGTTCGGGCAGGGGAGGTAGCTGTGCAACAAACTGCGGCAAAAAGGTCAGGAAAGAGAGTTCCTGCGGTGGCGATGGTGCATCGGCCCCCACGTTCACGGCCATGATATCTGGGAGGCCATCGGTATCGCTGAGGCGGGCGGCAAGGGCCACCTGCCATTCCGCTGCGACCCGGTCCGACATGTCGGCAGCAGATGACCAGAAAAGCACGAACAGCTCACTTTTCTGGATGTTGGCAAAGGCTTCTTCTTCCCAATCGGGCAAGATATCCACTGGTCCAGGCTGGCTGGGCAACCAATTCCAGCCTGCTTGCTGAAACGCAGGCTCCAGGGCCTTGATGGCCGGCTCGTCTTGCGAGGCGTAGGCGAGGTAGGTGTGATGAAAAACGTTGACCTTCGTGTCGGCAAATATTCCCGCTGGGGCTGCTGCGCCCACGTTGAGGTTGAAAGAGATGCGCCCAACCGGGCCTTTGGGCCCAATCACGATCAAGTTACCGAATGCCTGCCCACTTGCATTGGCAGGCACAGATACCACAAATTCTGCGGAGTTTGGCGCTCCCATCCATCGCAGCGCTTGAAGCGCTTCATCCACCTCCCATGCTTCGATTTGCAGGTGAAATTGGAGGGCCTCCCCTCTCTCAATGGCAGTGCTCAGGGTTTTGGCGCCTTGTCGCACGGCTTCGGGGTCAGCTTCGCGGGCCATTCTGTCCACCTCTTCGGCTTGCTCGAGCAGGTGTGCAAAGGCTGTGATCAAAAAGCGCTTGCCAGCTTCCACGCTGTCAGGAGAATAGAGGGAGACATTCACCCAATCACACGTGTCGTAGGTGGCGGCGTAGGGAGAAAAGGAATGATCGGAAGAAGGGGTGGGAGGCGGTGCGCTTTCCTCCATGGCCATCTCTTCTAATTCCTCTGGAAAGGTTGGTTCTGGGGATGGTGGCTCGGGAGCGGGTGCAGGCATGGGAGCTGGCGGCGGCATGCTGTTCGAAGGCTTGCTCCCCGGACCGATCAGGATGTCTTTGAACCTGGTCAGCGTGTCCCAAAGGCTGCTTCCTCGTTTCGACCCTTTGACAGGAGGGCGAGCAGAAGTTGACTCAAATGCTGGCATCATGCGCTCTGTGGTGTCCATGAGCCAGGTTTCAATGTCTGAGAGGAGCTCGCGCGAGGGCGCAACGCCTTGGGTTTGGCTTTGGAGCCGCTCAGCTCGCCACTGCCGATGCTTGTCGTGACACATAGCGGCATCTTGTGCCCACTTGCCATTGGCCTGGGCCATGGAGTCCAGGATGGTGCTCAGATCTGTGAGGGCTTGCTCATACCTGCCTTCTTTCCAGGTTTGTTGTATCTTTCGGGGAGGCGTCATATGGGGAGATGAGGAAAGAAGTGGGGAGTCAAGAAAAAGGAAGTTCGGAAATATTCTGCTGTTTGAAAAAATGCGATCTTTTCCCAATTCGGAAAACCCTTGTCACCTCTCGGAAAAATGGCCAACTTGACTGACCTTAGCATGGCGGAATCCTGAGGTTCTGTCGTCTTTGCCAGCATTTCACCTTCAGACATTTGTTCATGTATTCACAAGCTGAATTATCCAACATCCTGTTCCTCGATTGCGAAACAGCACCCATCGCCGGGGCTTACGAAGACCTCTCTGAGCGTATGCAGAAGCTGTGGGACAAAAAATCGCTTCGCTACAAGAATCAGGAGCCAGAAAAAAGCTCTGCCGAGTTGTTTATGGACAAGGCGGGTATCCACGCAGAATTCGCCAAAATCGTGTGTATCTCTGCCGGGTATCTCCGCTTTGATGATCAAAACATTCCGCACATGACGATGAAGTCCTATTCCGGCCCTGATGAAGCAGCGCTGTTGAAGGAGTTTGGCGTGATGCTCGATAAATACACAGCTGTCAAAGAGGCCCGGCATCTCTGTGCGCATAACGGCAAAGAATTCGATTTTCCCTTTTTGGGGCGTCGCTTTGTGATCAACCAACTAAGTATTCCGCTTGCCTTGCGCGTGCAAGGCCGCAAACCCTGGGAAACTCAGTTTATCGATACCATGGAGCTATGGAAATTTGGGGATTACAAAGCCTACACAAGCCTCGATCTGCTCGCCGCTATTCTCGATGTGCCCTCTCCCAAAGACGACATGGATGGATCGCAGGTGGCCAGCGTTTTTTGGAACGACAAAAACTATGACCGGATCCAGCACTATTGCGAAAAGGATGTGATCACCACGGCCCAGGTCTTGCTGCGCATGTCGCGGATGCCGTTGATTCCCAACACAGAAGAAAGTTGGTAAAACGGCCACTTTTGACCTTCCAACATTCAACAGAGAATGCCTGTCTGTCGTAGAATCAGCCGGCGGTCAACGAATGACTACCGTCTCCCTTTTCTTCACTACTCTTAGCCGTATGTCTGAACTCAGCCGCATAGAGCGCCTCGCCAAAAGTCTGATTCCCCGCTTTCCCCGGAGCAGCAATCGCCACTACAAGCTGGAAGATGCCCGCAACATGATCAATGAATTTGGGCTGGATCTGACTCCAGGTGCTCTCGCTTTTTTGGTGAACAATGACATTCACCTCGATGATTTTCTGATGGGGGTATATCACCTGGAAAACAAAATCGGGAAGAAAGTCACCTCAGATTTTGCCACCATCGACGAAGCTTTTTCTCCCAAGGTGTATGAAGAGGATGGGACCATCGCTTTCACCGCCACCTGGAAAGGAAAAGAGCAGGTGTTTGTAGAGTATGAATACGGCGAACGAACCCCCAAAACCGTGAAGGATATCCCGATCGAATAGCTCGACTGCTTTCTCGATTTTCAACGCAAATGCGCAATGAAGGCGCAAAGCCCGCAAAAGAATATCGGTGTGGATATTTCTTTGCGGACTTTGGTTTACCGTTAT
>JANQTF010000042.1 GCA_030731845.1 Bacteroidia bacterium
GGCCTGCGGGCAATCCCTACATTTTTGTGGGGTTTCCCGACCCTGTCAGCGTTTTGCTAGCCTGCGAGGGATTGGCCTGAGATGTTTATTCCAGCGATAGCTTACCTTGGGCTAGTAATTCCCCATCCTCATCGCGCATGTCGTAGAGATACAATCCTCTTGCAATCCCTCGGGTATCCCAGAGCCACTGTCCCTCTACCTCTGATACAACTTTCGTCGCTACTACCCTCCCGGTAGCGTCGAGAAGCCGGATGCTCGCCGAAGAGGTCAGATTCACAATACTACTCAACATACTGAAAGAGTCCAAAACCCTGTCAGCGTGTTGAGTTACGGGTTTTAAGTATATTAGCTCGTCATTCTCCACCTCATCCATTTCCCCCACTATGCTTGTCATTATTTCCGACCTTCACCTGACCGACGGCAGTTCTGGTACCACCATCAGCCAGGGGGCGTTTGATATTTTCAGGCAGCGAATTCGGGAGATTGCCTATCGGGCCTCTTTTCGGAAAGGCCCCAATGGGGAGCAGTACTACGAGCCCGTGGAATCGGTGGAAGTGGTGTTGCTGGGGGATGTGCTGGATTTGATTCGCTCACAAAGCTGGACAGATGCCCGGGATGCGGTTCGGCCATGGGAAGACCCGCAGGATCCGGGCGTGATAGAGATGGTCGAAAAAATCACCCGCGATATTTTCTCGCAGAATGCGGAAGCCTGTCAGCGGCTCAAAAACCTCACCAAGCAGCGCTCGGGTCCTGAGGCGGCCATTGCCTTGCCGGAAGCCCGTCTCGGCAAGCCACGGTCCACGTCTTTCGAAAGCGAAGGCGATCAGGTCATTCCCATGAACCTGTATTACATGGTCGGCAACCACGACTGGCAATATCACCTCCACGGAGCTGGCTATGATCAGATTCGGGCCAACATTGTGGAAACCCTCGGGCTTTCCAACGATCCGGGCAAGCCCTTTCCGCACCGGATCGAGGAGTTTGCGGAGCTGGAGCGGGTGTGCCGGGAGCACCGGGTGTATGCCCGCCATGGCGACATCTACGATCCCTTCAATTACAACGAGGCCTGGGGCCGCGATGCCTCTTCCATTGGCGATGCCATTGTGATCGAGCTGCTCAATCGTTTTCCGCAGGAAGTGGAGCGCCTGATGGGAGGAGATCTCTCCCCAGAATTGATCCAGGGACTCAAAGAGATCGACAATGTGCGGCCCTTGCTTTTCATTCCGATTTGGATCGATGGCTTGCTGAAACGCCATTGCAAAAGTGGCACGCTCCGGGAGCGGGTGAAAAACATCTGGAACGACCTGGCCCGGGCTTTCATCGACCTGCCTTTTATTCGCCACCAGGATACCATTCACCCTGTGGACCGTGTGGATATGCTGGAATTGGCGTTGCTCATCACCCGAAAAACGAGTTTCGCGACCCTCAGCCGGGCAATTTCCTGGTTTGGCAAAGACCGCGTGATGGGAGAAACCTATTACAAGCAAGCGCTGCTCGAAGAAGCCTACCTCCAACAGCAGGCCAGATTCATTGTGTATGGCCACACCCATCATCAGGAGGTGGTGCCGCTCGATACCCGCGGCATGGAGGATCAGATCTACCTCAACTCAGGCACCTGGCGTCAGGTATATGAGCTTGCACGCTCCAACGTGCGAGACTATAAATTTCTGGGATATCAGGTCATGACCTATCTCATCTTTTACAAAGACGGAGAGAGAAATGGACGAAAATTTGAAGTGTGGAATGGATCCCTAGGCGACTAAACGAGGAGATTCTCAGAAAATAGCTTCCTTAATCCCTAAGCCGATAGTCGTAGCTTTTGTAGCAAATGTTATAGCCACCTCGCTCGAGATCGCCTACGATGGCGTCTATCATCTGATCTTCTTCGGGGTCAAAGGCTTCTTTGAGGTTCATACCAAATATCCGCCCGATGCCTTGCCAGAAAAAGGCAGTAGCGCCACTTTTGGTCTCTTTGATCAGGTCGTAGGTAGAAACCCCCGTCTGTCGATACACGAGTTTGATGAGGATTTTGCCTTGTGTGCGCGACATTTTCCGGAAATCATCTTCGTACCGGTCAAACAAGGCTTGCTCACGCTGCTTGATGTATTCTTTTTGGGCTTGATTGCCATCGAGGGAACTAAGGTCGCGATCAACTTCAGCCATGAGCTCGGCCACGCGCTGGGCATAGGGATACACGCTGTGCACCATCCACTGGAGCTTGGTGTATTTTTCGATTTGCCGGCGTCCGTTGCGCATTTCGCTCGCAGTGGGCGGCCTGCGGGTAATCTCCACCCCATCAATGGAGCCATACATGAACATTTCGCCGTTGTATTCATAGATCCTGAACCGCTGCCCAGGAATGGTTTTCATAGAATCAAGCTCCTGCCCAAAGACAGGACACCCTGCTCCACAAAAGAGAGCCAGGAAAACCGTCGGTATGAATAGCGTGCGAATCTTCATGCAGACATCAATACGAAAGCGGGGGAGTGCAGGTTATGTTGGTAAAAATACGAAGTTCTTCTTGATGCATTGCGACGAATTTTGACAAAGTCCGTCATCCTTGACTGAACAATTTTTGATAGATCTCATGATTCTCAGCATCAAAGCAGACAAAACGAACCTCTTTGATTTGGGAAGAAAACTGATTCAGATAACGCTTTATTGCACGAATAGCCACCTCGGCAGCCAATTCTTTGGGGAACCTATATACGCCAGTCGAAATATTAGGGAAGGCGATACTTTCGACACGGAGATTGTCTGCCAGAGAAAGTGAATTGCGGTAGCAATCAGCTAGCAAGCCCTTCATGGCAGGAATGTCTTTCCCGGTCCAGATGGGGCCAACGGTATGAATCACATACTTTGCCTGGAGTTTTCCCGCTGTGGTGGCCACGGCTTGTCCGGTAGGTAAATCGCCTCTTTCTTGCCTGATAACCTTGCAGGCAGCCAAAATATCCGGACCACCGACCCGATGAATCGCCCCATCTACCCCTCCACCCCCCAATAATGTTCGGTTGGCGGCATTTACGATAATATCCACTTTTTCCGCAGTAATATCGTTGTGTGAAACCAGAAGCGTTGTTTCCATTCAGTGTAAGTTGATCTGGTTTTTAGGCTATTTTACGGAAAAAATAATCCTGATTTTCGTAACTAAATAGCCTGCAATGACAAATACTTTTTCCATGAACTTTCGCCCACTTATCCTCTTGCTCGTTGGATTGGTTTGCACCATCCCTCATGCCGGAGCCCAGGTGCTGAATCGCTCAGGAGAAGATAGCACAATTTTTGTCTCCCACGCCGTTTTCCTGCCCAAGGAAAGCATGAATTCGGGCGATCAAAATTGGTGCATTGCCAGCGCAGATCTCAATTGGGATGGGCTGCAAGACATTCTTGTGGGGTCCAAGCTAGATGGCATGGTGCATGTTCATCTGGGCGAGGGCAACGGAAAATTTAGCCACGGTGGAGAATATGCCACCCGGCAGCACAACCGCGCCATCGAAGTATTTGACGCCAACGGAGACGGCGAGCTAGATGTGGCTACGGTGACCATGAAGGGCGAGCTTTGCCTGCTGCGCAACAGCGGGCAGGGCAAATTCTCAAACCTGAAGGTGATGGTGGTGGGTAGCATGCTCCAGGATGTGGCCGCTACGGATGTGGACGGCGATGGCGATCAGGACTTGCTTGTGGCCGCCACGGGCATCAACCAGGTGATTTGGTATCGAAATGAGGGCAATTTCAACTTTGCCAAAGCGGCTGCCTGGGCTACGGGCAAAGATCCCCGCAGCCTCGCCTTGGGCGACCTCAATGGCGATCAGCAAGCCGACCTCGTGGTGGGCTGCGATGATGGCAAGATTTATCTCTTTGCGGGGGAATCCAACGGTTTCAGCAAATGGGGAAAATTCAGCTCCGGCGCTGCCAACTGGGCGGTCACCATTGCGGATTTTAATCAGGATGGTAAAAACGACATCGCCACGGCATCCTACCTCGATAAATGGCTCAGCATTCACCTCAACCAAGGCTCTCTCGGCTTTCCGATTTCGCAGCAAATCTTGTCTGGAGACCACAACTTTGACATCGTGGTGAGCGATTTTGACCTCGACGGTGACCTCGATATTGCGACTTGCTCTACCTTGGATAAGGAGATCGGCTTCCACCTCAATGACGGCACAGGCGAATTTTCCAGACGATTTCCACAACCCTCCGGCGACTGGAACGCCGGGATGATCGTGGCCGATGTGGATCAGGACGGCGACCCCGATCTGGTAGTAGCCTCGATCAATGATCATCAGGTTCACATTCACCGAAACATCAGTATCAACCCCAAAAAGGAAACCCCCAAGGATTTCATCTGCCTCCATGGCTTTGTGATAGACGGCGACAACAACAAAAAGCTACCGGGAACCCCCGTTTCGCTCCGCCGCGATCGCGACAACACCATGATCGCCACCACAATTGCCGATGAAAAGGGGCAGTTTGAGTTTTGCAAAATCCTGCCGGGAGCCTACACCCTCATCGCCCGTTCGCCGGGATTTCCCACCGGAGAACAAGCCTTCACGATGCCTGAGAACAACTTTCAGCAGGATGTGGTCCTGGGCAAGGCTCCGGCCACGTTTATCTATGGTCTCGTGACCGATGCCGTGAGCCGCGAGCGCCTGATTGGCGCTCAGGTTGACATTCGTAATTCTGATGGGGTAACGATCTTTCAGCTCAGCACCGACGCGCGTGGCAGATACAAAACCGCCATTGATCCCGGCGAATTTACCTTGATTGCCAGCTTGGAAGGCTATGAAAGCAGTGAAACCACAGCCAGTGTGTTGATCGAAAATGGCGAAGCCGGCACCCGTGTTGACCTCACCCTTACCCCCATGACTACCGATGCGTGCCTGAGTGGCGTGGTCTATAATGAGGAAACGAATGAGATCCTGCCACATGCTACCATCGCGATCCGTGATGAAGCGGGAAATCCTGTGCGCAAGATCAGGTCCAATGAAAAAGGTGCCTACCGGGTATGTTTGCCATTCGGGGAATACCAATTTAGCAGCACGGCCACCGGATTCTTTTTCAAGGTGGAAAATGTGAGTATTCAGGAACCCGATCCGGAGACGCCTCTCACCCACGACATTTATCTGAAACCCCTCAAGGAAAACGCCCACATCGTGCTGGAGCATATCTATTTTGACGTGGATAAAGCCATCCTTCGACCCGAGTCGATTGAAGAACTCGAGCGTGTGGTGGAGATTTTGACTCAAAATCCGAGTCTCGTGGTGAGCATTGAAGGTCACACAGACAGCGATGCCTCCGATGCACACAATCTTAGCCTATCCGACCGCAGGTCAGGCGCGGTAGTGAATTACCTGAAAGAAGCGGGAATCAGCCCCGCGCGCTTGCTCTACGAAGGATTTGGCGAAAGCCGCCCGATTGCGCCCAATGACAGCCCCGAAAACAAGCAGCTCAATCGCCGCACAGAGTTTCGGGTGGTGGAGTTTTAGTGGGGGGAATGGAGCTCAAAACGCTAGCTTTTGGGTGCCTCACCAGCAACTTGGAGTACATATCTATGAAGCTGCTTACTGATCCAGAATCCACTGATTTTTAATGCTAGGATATAAGGATCCACCTCTGTAATTATCTGATTGGACTTAGCCTGAAGAAGGATTCCTAGTGTACCTAAAATCGTGATACCTAACTTTTCAGCTTCTTTCCGCCCCAATACTTCATCAATAAGGAGATAGTCGGCTTGGAGCTCCTGAGCCAGGGTAATTGCCTCAGCTTCACCTTGATCGAGCGTGCTGCGGTACTTAGCAACTAACGAACTGCTTTTTACTGGAACCACCTCTAACCATTTTGGAAGCTCAAGAGTGGTATTTTTACTTGTTGTAAATTGGGATAATTCATCGCCTACGCCATTAGGAATGAGAACTCGTTCATACAACGAATTAAGAATATCTACTCGCTGTAAATGAAGGAAATTACTAATAACAGATGTATCGCTGACAATGGTAAGCATCAAAGACCGATGGTTTTCATATCTTTTTTGAACGCCTCTATATCATAATTAACTGGAATCTCCCTTCTACTCATTTCCTGCTGAAAATCATGTCTAGACACTTCCGCGAACTCTGCAGCTTTCCCCAAGGAAATATTGCCTCTTTGATAAAAGATGAGCGCCACCTCTAACCTGAGTTCTTCTTGTGAAATGCCGGCCAAACTGAGATAATTGTCTGGAATGATCATAGTTTTTATATGTGAATACAATGTACGAATTCCAGATATAAGATGTTAGGTTGCAAAATAACGTTGAGTAGCAGGATCAAGCTTTCCACCCAGGCGCGTAGTGACTGGCACCTTTCATAACCGAACGGCAATGCTCAGCGTCCTCTCACACCTCAAAAAGACAGGGTGCCGCCCAGCCCAGAAGCTTGCTGTAGCGCGACCGGATACAGCTGAAAACTCATGCCTCGGTGGCTGAGTTTGCCAGCGGGCAGGTGCAGATGTGGGATCAGCACGCCCATGGCGGCCCCGACTGCATAGCCTGCGATGATGTCGCTTGGAAAATGTTTGCCAGCCTGATAGCGCTCAAATCCCACCCACGCAGGCACGATGGCCGCGGCTGTCCAGACTACTGGCTTCCATTTGCTCTCTGGGAAATAATCAGAAAAGACTTTAGCGGCGAAAAAGGTGTTGGCTGCGGTGAGGGACGTGTGGCCGGAGAAAAAGGAGCGACGCGTATCCACTTCCAGCTTGGCATCGAGAGGCGTGAGCGGGTTGTAGGCATAGGGGCGCGTTCTCATTACGGTATTTTTCACAACATCGGTCCCAAAAAGGGTAATGGCATTGGTCTCTCCCCACAACAAAAACAGGGTACCTGCCTGCCGCAAAAAGGAAGAGCGAGAGCCCTGAGCATGCGTGACGGGAAGAACAAAAGAGGTCGCGACTGCCAGCCCGGCAGCACCATAAAAACCCACATCAGAACGGTGGGCCGCTGCCGTGCTGTAGTGACGGGTAGCTGATCTGTCAAATACCCAGACAGATGCAGGGTCCAGGTCATTGAGCTCAGCGCTTGTGAGGGAGGTCACATGATTGCGCAACAATGCATCTCCGCCAGCCAATACCAACCCGGTTCCCAAAATGATGCCCTGCCGCTTCAGGTTGAGATGATAGGGACCTGTGGCTTGTCCTGAAACCCAAGACGGCAGCAGGATCAGTCCCAGGAAAAAATAGCGCAATTGCTTTGTGAGGCCAGGCATGGTCAGATTTTTTGCAAAGGTCTGTGTTCCTTCCTTCAGATCCAATAACCTCAATCAGGAGAAAAAAAGCGGGGGTCGATGAGAGGTTGAGAAGCGAGATGTTGCCCTTTAGCTACTCTTACTCCCCCGACCTCAGCGAGGTCGCACATTTGTAGCAAGGCGCAGCCAAAACCACCCGTTTCCCCGACCTCAGAG
>JANQTF010000043.1 GCA_030731845.1 Bacteroidia bacterium
GGGCGCAAGACATCGCAGCGGGCGCAAGACCCGCAGCGGGCGCAAGACCCGCAGCTACTTTGCGGGCGCATGCCTCTTGACTGACCCCTAACCTTCTGACATCTCATTTCACCCCCAACCTCTCCTGAGCGTAGCGAAGTCCCGCTTGCGGGAGCAAACGCACATTCCCGTCGCTCAGGGGGCTTTAAGATTGATTCTCGTCTCTCACCTTCTGACCCCTCAAATCCGATTACCTGAGAGCACGGTGCGGATGGTATTTTTGGTTCGTTCGGCGCGGTCGTCGGCTTCCATGCCAAATGGGGAGACGTATTGGTAGTAGTTGGTGCCTTCGATGAGCGAAATCATGAATTCCGCTGCTTGTATAGAATTCTTAACTTCAATGACACCTGCTTTGCTGGCATATTCTACCTCGTAGGCGAGGGTATTGATGATCCCCTTGTATAAGTCTTTGAATCGGCGTTTGATTTCTATGTTGCGAAACGTGAGGGTATAGCAGGAATAAAAAACACTATTGTCGATGATGCGGCTCCATTGGATGCGGCTGACCACATCGAGGACGTCTTCCCAGCGCTCGGAGGGGTCTTGGGTACCGGAAAAATCGGGGAAAATCTGCGTGGAATAAGTTTCTATGATATAATCGATAAGGCCAAGCACCATGCCGTCTTTGGTGGCAAAATAGTGGATCAACAGACTGGGATTCACATCCATACGCTTGGCAATCTTGGCAATAGAAGCACCCTCAAAGCCTTCTTCTATGATCACTTCGTAGAAATGTGATAAGATTTCTTGTTTCCGGAGACTTGCTTTGCTTTTACGACCCATAAAAAAAACGTGGTAGGTAGGTGGCAATAAGGAACGATCATGAAACTCTAAAACAACGTATTGGAACAAAGCCCCATTTCAAAAAGGCAACATATTCACTTTTTTAAAACAAGAAAATTGGAGGAATGCTATATTCAGGTTTCGTCTAGTGTCTGTGTTAGTATGATTTTCCCTGCAATTATGGACCAGAGGAGCTTCAGCAGTATTTTTTGTTGACGAACGCTCCAAGATACGTCGGAAATCACGGAATGTACAAACCCTTTTCCTTCGATGATTGTAATAATCAAATTGGCGAGATCGTCAGGATCCTGATAGGGAATCGCCTTCTGCTCCATCGCGGCAGTGAGCTCCCCAACAAGGAACTCTCTGAATTGATCAAAGAGCGTCTGAAATTGTTTTTTTACCTCCTGATCGCGAAAAATCAAGGAGAAACAGGTATAAAACAAGCGCTGAGAATCAGCGATCTCCCACTCTGGACTCACGAGGGTCGAAATAATATGATGAAGACGGTCAACCGGATCCTGAATTGGGGATAAAGAGGGTAAAAATTTCTCTTCGTAGGATGCCACCATTCGCTGAACCACAGCTTCCACCATCACCGATTTGTTGGGAAAATAATGCATCAGCAGGCTGGTTTTAATGCCCATTCGCCTCGCTACATTGCCTGTGGATGCCCCTTCGAGCCCATCTTCGATGATGGCCTGCGCAAAATGCTCCAACACTTCTTCCTGCTTTTCGGCCTGCAAACTTTTCCGCCCCATCAATCCTAACCTTTTGAATTATAAATTTAGCAGTTGCTCAATAAAAAAAGTCCCCTTAATTTAGATAGATATTGATTAGCATCCGATGAATTCTTTGCTAATTCATTTTCCCCTCCTCTAAACTTACGCCACCAACATCATATTTGGTATGAGACATTTACTCTTTGCCCTGTTACTGTCGCCAATTGGGCTCTTTGCCCAGCAGAATGACGATGCTTTTCGCAAGCAACTTCAAACCCAGATGATTCTCGCTGAGCCCGGCGATACCATCGATGTGCCTGCGGGCACACACCTCGTCAGTAGCAGCCTCTCCCTCGACGAGAAGCAAAACGTGGTGATTCGCGGAGCTGGAATGGACGAGACCATCATTTCCTTTAAAAAACAAAGGGATGGGGCCGAGGGAATCAGAATCGCCAATTCTTCCAATATCACGATCATGGACCTCACCGTGCAGGACGCCGCCGGCGACTGCATCAAAGTCATGGACACCGATGGCATCGCCTTCCTGCGGGTGCGCACCGAGTGGACAGGCCGCGCCAAGAAAACCAACGGAGCTTATGGCCTCTACCCCGTCTCTTGTCAGCGGGTGCTGATCGATGGCTGCGAGGCCATCGGGGCCAGCGATGCGGGTATCTATGTGGGGCAGTCGCACCAGATTATCGTGAGAAACAGCCTCGCATACCGCAATGTGGCCGGCATCGAGATCGAAAATTCTACCATGGCTGATGTATATGACTGCGAGGCCTACGAAAATACCGGCGGCATTCTTGTCTTTGATTTGCCCGATCTGCCCAAAGAAAAAGGGGGCAATGTGCGGGTATTCCGCAACCACGTTCACCACAACAACTTCCGCAACTTCGCGCCCAAAGGCAACATCGTGGGCACTGTGCCCCCGGGCACCGGGGTTCTCATTCTCGCTACCAACAATGTGGAGATTTTTGAAAATAAGGTCCTGGAAAATAAAACTGTTGGCGCTGGCATCATCAGCTACTACATGACCGAAAATCCGATTCAGGACGATAACTACTACCCCTACCCGACTTCGATCTACATTCACGACAACACCTTTGCCAAAGCACGCAAACGACCCACACTCAAAAACAAAATCGGGATTCTGCTTCTCGCCAAATTTGGAAAAGATGTGCCCGACATTCTGTACGACGGCATCGTGGACAAGGAAACCCTCGCTGAAAACGGCAGCGTAAAGCCCGAATTCCAGATCTGCATCCGCAACAATGGCGAGGCGACTTTCGCCAACCTCGATGCCGAACACAATTTCGTGAACCTCAACCAAGATATTTCTGTGCACGACTGCACCCGCACCTCACTCGATGAGCCTTCGCTGGGCGCGGCTCGCGGGGAAGAGTGAGAGGGGATTTGGGGGAAGGGATGTAGTGTGAGGTATAAGGTATAGGGGGAATAGGGTATAGGGGAATAGGGTATAGGGTATAGGGTATAGGGTAGGCGGTTCTTTTCCCTCATTCAACCATTCAACAAATCAACCATTCAACCATTTCCCTTTCATTCCACCACTTCCCATTCCCTCATTCAACAAATCAACCATTCAACCATTTCTTCTATGTTTTCAGCGGCAAAATATCTTTTTACAACCTTGCTCATGGTGACGCTCCTTGTCGCGATGAGTATGGAATGGTCTGGTCATGCGCCGAAGATGTTGCTTTCGCAATACGGTTTTTTTGAGGGCGATATCGCTGATCTTTCCCCCGCCGAGGGTGTGGTGCCTTATTCGCTGAATTCTCCGCTCTTTTCCGATTATGCGCACAAGCTGCGCTTCGTGAAACTGCCCGCAGGCAGCAGTGTGCCCTACAACGATACGGAGGTGCTGCAATTTCCGGTGGGGACCACGATCATCAAGACGTTTTACTTTCCCCATGACGCGCGCGACCTCAGCAAGGGCCGCCGCTTGATGGAAACCCGCCTGCTGATCCACGAGGAGGCTGGTTGGAAGGCGCTCGCCTATCACTGGAATGCTGACCAAACGGATGCTGTCCTGGAAGTGGCCGGTGCCTCGGCAGAGGTGAAATGGGTGGATGCCCAAGGCAAAAAGCAGAAATTCACCTACCAAATGCCGAATGTGAACCAGTGCAAAGGATGCCACTCCTGGGATGGGGCCATGCGGCCCATCGGTCCATCGGTGAGGCAGCTCAATGGCCCGCTCGAGCCTGGGTACGACACGGTAAATCAACTCGACAAATGGTCTGCCCTTGGCCTGATCAGCGACTTGCCCGCCGACCCTGCGGCCATCCCGCGCATGGCTTCCTACAGCGACCCCAAGTCTGGCACGGTGGCCGAACGCGCCCGCGCCTGGCTCGACATCAACTGCGCACACTGCCACAATCCGCATGGCCCCGCAAGCACAAGCGGCTTTTTCCTCGATGTTCATCAGCAAGACCCAAGCGTTTACGGCGTGTTTAAAAGTCCCGTAGCGGCAGGCCGCGGCTCCGGAAACTTCGAATACGACATCCACCCCGGCAACCCCGACCAAAGCATCATCGTGTATCGCATCGCCTCCACCGACCCCGGCATCATGATGCCCGAAGTAGGCCGCAGCCTCGTGCACGCCGAAGGCGTGGAGCTGATCAAGGAATGGATTGAGGGGATGGAGTGAGCAACATAGCAGCCTGAATGATGACCGAAGAATCACACAACCTCAATACCGATGCCATTGCAGGCGTGTTTTCCAACACATCGGCGACCTACAAGTATTTCTGGATGCTGGCCCTGCTGGAGCTAAACAGCGACTATGATGACGAAATTCCGATTCAGGCGATGTTTGCAAAAATGATCAGCCTGGCCTGGTATCCCATTCACTACTTCAGGCTCTCCTTCGGAAAAAATGATTTGCTGGCTCAAAAGGTATTCAGCATTCATCAACACGCTCCTCTCACCTTCCCTGTCAAAGAAAAACTATCTGACCTCTATTCTGCCCTCGCCGCAAGCCAGGACCCCTTCGTCCTCCAGGAGCTTTTTCATTTTGAGTCGCATGTGGTTTTCCGGTTTCTCACGCCTTGGGTAGGGGCCGAACAAAGCAATGCAAAGATGGCCAGCCATTCTCTTCAGGATGAATTGGGCGCTCCTTACAGGATTTTCCGAGACAAGCAGACCATTGAAGTCAGAGAAAACTGGCGGGTGTTTTTCACCCGGCACAAACAAGTGCTGCGGGAATTCACCTATTGGGAGTTGTGTTTGTTTCTTCAAAAAAGGAATCCCAACGTCCCCGACATTCCCAACAAGCTGATCAAGCCCATCACGAGAAACAACCTGACGAAGCACAAAAAAGTGTGGGATGCCGTGATGCCTGAGTTTCCTGTACATCTGTGTATGTTTACCCAGACTCAGATTGGCCCCCAATCAGCATTGGATCACTTCATCCCGTGGAGCTTTGTGGCTCATGACCAGTTTTGGAACCTCGTTCCTATTAGCCAGACCGCCAACTCCAGCAAAAGCGATCGGATTCCGGATCTCGGTTTTTACCTGAAAGATCTTGTGTCGAGACAGCAAATAGCCCTGCGCTGGTTGCTGGGGAATCAACCCAGTTCAAGCTTTCTGGAAGAATTTCAAATCGCTTTTGATATCGCTCCTGGCGAGCTGGCAGAGGCGGACCTCCCCGTTTGGGAGGCTGTCTTTCGTACACAAATGGACCCCATGGTGCAAATCGCTACCAATATGGGCTTCCAAAACAAATGGCGATACCCTCATGATCTATCGATCACCTGACAACCCTCATTCGCACCTCACGGCGATAGATCGCAAGGAGCTTTCCTTCCCCAGCCGCAAGCTGTGGGAGCTGGGTCTCCTTCAGGGAAGGGTGCTGGATTTTGGGTGTGGGAAAATGAAAGACCTGGAGGTGCTGCAAAGCCAGGGGCTTGATATCAGCGGGTATGACCCTCACTATCTTCCACAATGGCCCGAAGGCAAGTTTGACACCATCATCTGCCACTATGTGCTCAACGTGCTCATGCCTGTGGAGCAGACTCATGTGCTCATGTCCATCTCAGAGCTGCTTCGCCCCGGCGGGACTGCCTATTTCACCGTGAGGCGCGACCTCGACAAAGAGGGCTTTCGAATGCACAAAGCCCATGGCGTAGCCACTTATCAATGCAATGTGATCCTGCCATTTCACAGTCATCTGAAGGCCCGGCACTGCGAAATTTATGCATACCGCCACTACCCCATTGCGATGCCAGAGCAAGTGGCCAGGTTTTGCTTCGGAAATCCTGCGGAGCTCATCAGCGAAACGGCCTCCGCCTATGCGATTTATTCCCAAACGCCGATCAAGCCAGGCCATGCGCTCATCATTCCCAAGCGAGCTGTGAGCGACTACTTTGACCTTACGCTCCGGGAGCAAACAGCTTGCACCCTCCTTCTCAACCGCGCGAAAGAACACCTTGATACCAGATTCTCGCCGACCTCCTTCAACATCATCATCAATACCGGCCCCGCAGCCGGGCAAGAGATTCCCCAGGTTCACCTTCATTTGATTCCGAGAAAAGAAGAAATCAGGCCGGAGAGGTAGCGTGGTGGGAATTGCGTCTGTTGGAAGCAATCGAAACCATAACACAAGTGGATAATCCCACCACACCCTCCTACCCACCAAGGGTGCAGAGCTGATCTGAGCATCGAGAAGAAGAGAATGGCATGATCTCAGGAAAAAAATGCCGATAATTAGGGGAAAATTCTTTCGATTATGATTGACCGCATTGTCATCAAGGGGTTCAAATCGATTCGGGAGCTGGACCTTGAGCTGAGGCCGGTGAATGTCCTGATTGGTGCCAATGGTGCTGGCAAGAGCAATTTTATTGGCTTTTTTGAGCTGCTCCAAGTGCTATATCGTCAGTCCCTTCAGCGATTTGTAAAAGAACATGGGAGTGCAGAAAATCTCCTTCATTTCGGATTAAAAAAGACCCGTGCAATAAAAGGAGAGATCTATTTCGAGCATAAAAATGCTTATAAATTTAGGCTGTATGCCACTTCGAACAGGGATTTGTTCATTGGGAACGAAGACAGCGGATTTAATAGAAATGGGACCAATCCTCTGGAGCCGAACTGGGATTTTCAACCTATTTCTAGTGACCAGTCAGAGAGCAAGTTACATACTGAGAAGACAGCCAATAATTGGCGAGACCGGAATCATTATCTCGTCAAGTACTTTGATCGATTTAGCATTTTCCACTTCCACGACACAAGCGCTACCGCTAGCATCCGTGGAAAGTGCCAAGTTGATGACAATAAATTTCTGAGATCTGATGGTGCCAATCTTGCTGCCTTCTTGTATTATCTGAAAGAGGTTCATTGGCAGTCGTTCAAAAAAATAGAGATGGCCATCACCTCTGTTGCTCCCTTTTTCTCTCATTTTACCCTGGAACCAGATCGCCTCAACCCCAACTTCATCCAACTCGAGTGGGCAGAGAAAGGATCTGACATGTATTTCAATGCCACTCACCTCTCCGACGGAACGTTGAGATTCATTGCCCTCGCTACACTTCTGCTTCAACCAGATCCTCCGGGCACCATCCTCATTGACGAGCCAGAACTTGGCCTGCACCCCTTTGCGATTCACAAGCTCGCTGGCCTTGTAAGCCAGGTATCTGCCACGAACCAAGTCATTATTTCCACCCAATCCCCCACTCTCGTGGATCAATTTGAGCCGGAGAGCATCATCACAGTGGATCGAAAAGACCAGCAATCAGTTTTTCAGAGGCATGATCAGGCAGAGCTACAAGGCTGGCTCGAAAACTACAGCCTCGGAGAAATCTGGGATAAGAACATCATCGGTGGCCGCCCATGAAGGATCTTTACTTCA
>JANQTF010000044.1:0-5263 GCA_030731845.1 Bacteroidia bacterium
GAATGCGATAGTCTGGCCTTGCTTATTTGAAAACTCTACTTCAAAAACACCGGGAGCCCACTCTTCGACTACAGTTCCTACTTGACCTTTTTTCAGGCCTTTTTCAGGAACGCCCTTCATTAAGGCAACTACATCCAGCACCTTGATGCTGTCCATTTTTCTACTGTTAGATCTTTACAAAACCTAGCAAGTGGTTAGTCGAGGGAAATCTTCACCGTTTCTGATGATCCAAGCGGTTCTAAGCAATGCTTCAGGTTCCTGCTGATCCGGGTGTACTGAAACGTTGCTCCAACCAAAGATTGCCCAGATTATCGCAGATTCTTCTCCGTATCAATCTGTAAATCTGTGATGTGCGATCTCTCAACTGCGGATTAGAGGGGCTCTTTTGAGTGATGAGGGAAATTATCAAAATTCAGCCTTGTGTGAATTTCGAAAAAAGGGACTGCATGTGCAAGGAGTCTCTCATTATCCGAAGTGATCCGAATAAAACGCGGCGACAATCCCGATTTCTCCACATCAACCAAAAACATGAGTCACCCCGAAAATCGGAATGACTCATGTTATGCTATGGGAAGCATCCTTGCCTGAGAGATGAGGCACGGGAGCGATCCCTTATCCGATCATTTCGAGGATGGCTTTGCCATCGAGATTGCCAAGGAGGGCATCGGCGGCACGCTCGGGGTGTGGCATCATGCCAAACACATTTTTGGTGGCATTGGTGACACCTGCAATGTTGTGCATGGCCCCGTTGGGGTTGGCGGCTTCGGTCACGTTGCCGTTTTCGTCGCAGTAGTGGAAGAGCACCTGATCATTGTCTTCGAGGGCCTTGAGCTCGTCGGGAAGGCAATAGTAGTTGCCTTCGCCATGTGCGATGGGCACTTTGTAGGCGCGGTCTTCGAGGTCTTTGGTGAGCAAGGCAGACTTGCTCACGGGCTTGAGGTACACATTTTTGCAGATAAAATTCATGCTGGTATTGTGCAGCAGAGCCCCGGGAAGCAATCCGGCCTCGGTGAGCATCTGGAATCCATTGCAGATGCCCATGACATAGCCACCTTTTTTGGCGTGAGCGGCTACTTCGTCCATGATAGGCGAAAACCGGGCAATCGCTCCTGAGCGGAGATAATCGCCATAGGAAAAGCCACCGGGCAGAAAAATGAAATCACAGCCCTGCAGATCGTGGTCTTTGTGCCAGAGTTTGACTACCTCTTTGCCGAGGTTGTGGCCGAGGGCATAGATCAAATCCTGGTCGCAATTGCTGCCGGGGAAGGTAATGACGCCAAACTTCATGCTATCGCTCATTTTTGCTGTGGAGCAGTGTAAAGGGTCCAGGAACCAACTTTTCGGGACACAAAGTCGCCAAAGATCCCTGGGTATCGACGCTGCAAAGATGGAAAATTATTCTTTTCATCCAGCACCATGGCTGGAGGATCATCATGAAAGGTTTTGAAAATATCTCTCGCCGGAATGATGTCTGAGAACATCAGGCGCCCCTCATGCCCTGGCAAATCCTGCAACTTATAGTATGCCATGCGGAAATCCGTGTATTTGACCGCAGAAATCCGGTTGCTTCGCAAATAAAGATCTGGAGCTAGCCCCATGACCCAGATTCTCTGCTCAGGCCCCAGCCGATTGATCTCTGGGAGCAGATTGGCGTATTTTATTTTGTTGAGTTCCTCCGCGCCATGGCGCAGGGTATCATCAGCATCCGCGCTGATCCATGCTAGTGGCTCAGGAAAAGCCATCGCGATGTAGGCACTATACTGCCAGATGGGCACGCTTGTGAGAAGAAGCAAAATAGGAACCCTGAATCGAGTCACAAAGGCAAAATCAAAGGTGCGGGCGATGTAGAATGCCAAGGGTGGCACGAGGAGGATAAAATCCGACATTTCCAAGCGCCTAAGCTTGAAGCCCAACACGATCATCACCCCGATGAGCCAGATCATCATGATGGTTTCTGCTGCGCGGGCCTTTCGCACATACTTGAAAAAATTGAGGCGATAATGAATAAATCCAATCAGCCCCATTACCAAAAAACCGCCCCAGCACACCAATAAAAGGCGCACCTCCTCCCAGCTATTCATTCGATACATATCTCCACCTGCAAGTCCTAGATAGTCGGCATAATACAGAATTCCCTGATCCCACCATTCGTCCAGCGCTCCTTTTCGAAACAACCAAAACATACTCAGTCCCAGCACGGTGACAAGTCCCGCTCCAAAAGACATCAGCTCAGTCCAGCGAAAGGGCTGGAGCACGAGGTAGGCAAGGAAAACACCGATGAGCAAAAAGCTGGTCTTGTAGGACGCCATCATGGACACCATCATCCACACCCCAGCAATGAAGAGGTGCCGCTGATTAGCCGGGCTCCTGTCTGCAAGTTGGTTGATATGGCTAAAGGTGAGCACCACCGGGAGCAGCACAAAGAGCGACGCATTGAGTTGCTGCTCAAACCAAGGCGTACAAACCAAGAGTACAAACAACACGGAAATCAAGCCTGCATTTCGACGAAAAGATTTATTTTCCGCCAAAATCCCATTGAAGACAATCGCAGAGAGATAAATGTAGAAGCAAGTGAATACGCGGATAGCATTCAGGGCCCAGCTGCCAAAAATAGCTTGAAACAACCCGTAGATCCACACCATGAGCGGAGGACCCGCTTGCCATGACTCAATATATACCCCGCCACTCTCCAACATCTTTTGCGCAGCGACCATGAGCTGTGATTCTTCCTGCAGAAAAAATTCTGCATGGAAGGTCGGCATCCTCAGCAGGGGAATGATGAGGAGCAGTCCTATGTGGACTGGCAAAGGTGTGTATGTAAGAAGGCGTAGCAATCGATTGGGAAGCTGTATCTTTGACAAAACTAACACAAAAGACCGTTTCTCATGCTGGCTTCTTCACTCACCGAGCTGATTCGCACCAGAAAATCTTATTTATGTGTGGGTCTCGACACCGATCCCGCCCTGATTCCCGATCATTTGAAGCACGAGCCCGATCCCGTGCTGGCATTTAACCGCGCCATCATCGAAGCCACTGCTCCCTATGCTGTCGCCTACAAGCCAAACCTGGCATTTTATGAAGCGCTCGGACCCAGCGGCTGGGAGACCCTTCGCAAAACCCTCGAGTTCATCCCTAAAGACATCCTCACCATCGCCGATGCCAAGCGTGGCGACATTGGCAATACGGCCACGCGCTACGCTACTGCGTTTTTCGAAACCCTCGGCTTTGATGCCCTCACCGTGGCTCCCTACATGGGCGTGGACTCTGTGAAGCCTTTTCTCGCATTTCCCGAAAAATGGGTTTTTCTCCTCGCACTCACCTCCAATCCCGGCTCCTTCGACTTTCAGCATCATGGACCCGAAGGACAGCCCCTTTATCAGGAAGTGTTGAGAAAAAGCCAGGAATGGGCCAAAGATATGCCGGGCAACCTGGGCTATGTGGTGGGCGCTACCCGCTCAATCGCCATGGACGAGGTGCGGGCCATCGTGCCCGAATCCACCCTCCTCGTGCCGGGCGTAGGCGCTCAGGGCGGTGACCTCCACGCCGTCTGCAAGCATGGATCGACCAGCCAGGGTGGCCTGCTCGTGAACTCCAGCCGCGGCATTCTCTATGCCGGAAAAGGGCATAACTTCGCACAGGCAGCCGAAGAGGCAGCACGTAGCCTACAGCAAGACATGGCGCCTTTTGTAGAGGAGATTGTCGGAAAATAAGGGAAGAGTTTTCACCCCTCCTTGCCCAAATACTTGAACCAATCTTTGGTGGCCTCAGCAATGGAGTTGGGGTCCCAAAGCGGTGCTTCGCGCCAGTAGTCGATGTGTGCCAGCATGTTGGCTACGCCATCTTCAAATGACACCTTGGGTTCCCAGCCCAGCAGGCTGTTGATCTTGGAAGTATCTGCATAGGTGCAATCGGGCTCACCGGGGCGCTTAGGGATGTAGGTAATTTCTCCCCCAAGCAACTCCACGAGGCGATTGATGCTGTAAGTGCCGCCTGAGCCCACGTTCATTCGCTGCCCGATGGCGGCGTCATTGCCAGCAGCGGTGATGATGGCGTTGGCAATGTCGGTCACATAGGTGAAGTCGCGGGTTTGGGTGCCGTCACCGACTACGGTATAGGGCTTGTGGTTGAGCTTTTGGGCCAAAAACACCCCAAACACAGCTCCGTAAGTTCCGCTCGTGCGGGACCGTGGTCCATACACATTGAAGAACCGGGTAGAAGTGGCGGGAAACCCGTAAATCTTGTGCCAGTGCATCACGAGCTCTTCGCCGAGCCACTTGGTGAGGGCATAGGGATATTCAGGGCGCACCTCTGCGGTTTCGGGCGTGGGATAGGCATCGGGAATCCCGTAGCAGGACGAAGACGCAGCATATACCAGGCGCTTCACGCCTGCGGCACGGCTGGCTTCGAGCACATTGAAGGTGCCGTCCACATTAGACCGATAATAGGCTCTTGGATGCTGAATAGAAGGCACAATGTCTGCCAGTGCTGCGAGGTGAAACACCCAATCCACCCCCTCAAACAAGCCTTCAATCTCTTCTGCTTCGGCGATATCTGCCACGTGCACACTGAGCTTCGGATTGCCTTTCTGGTGATCCAGATTCTGTGGTCGCCCGGTGGATAAATTGTCGATCACGACCACTTCATGTCCGAGAGCGAGGAGCGCATCGACGGTGTGGCTTCCGATAAATCCGGCACCGCCGGTAACGAGAGATTTCATGTAGAGAGGAGTCTGTTTTGAATGAAGAAATGACCGGGAATTGATCCGTAAATCATCAGGTCACTTTTCTGATAATTTTGCCCAAAGTGCCTCCGGTCATGCTATCGAGGTGCATATACCAGCGGTTGAGGGTTTCTTTTGTCGTCATTTTTTTGGCGTTGCCCACCCTTTGATCTTCTTTGCGCCAAATTCTGGTAACGCCGTGCATATCCTTGGGATCAATGACGTGCGGGCGAAACTCCAGCACCCAGCCATTGGCAGCCAGATGGTTTCGGAGCTCAAATCCACCTCCGGTGCGCAGCCAGGTATCACCATCTCTGATAAAAAGCGCACCACCGGGTTTCAGGATGCGATGAAATTCTTTCACGACATACTTCACCAATTTGGCGCTCAGCTCAGGCAACACTTGTATGCACATCACCATGTCCAGAGAGTTATCTGGAATGAGATCAAAGCGCCAGGTGGGCAAATGATAGATAGCAGGATCAAAATCGATGGAAAATCCTTCCGGATTTTCCATGTATTCCTTCACAGGATAATCGAGCA
>JANQTF010000044.1:5363-25574 GCA_030731845.1 Bacteroidia bacterium
TCCATGCTTTGTTGAAAATCCCGAACAAAGGGGTGGAGTTGCGAGGCCGTTTTGGTTTGCATGAATATCGAGTTTAGATAACTGGAAGGGAGCCAGGCCGGTCATATTTGACCAGGCTCCTTCACAGAGGATGGTCAAGTTACTGAAAAAACGCCTCCACCACATCACAAACCCTGTGCACTTGTTCTTCGGTGAGATTATGAAAAATCGGCAGACTGAGAATTGTCTCGCACTGCTTCTCGGTCATTGGCATGTCGCCAGGCTTGTAGCCCAGATATTGGGCCGCTTCCTGCAAGTGGATGGGCACGGGGTAGTGAATGGCAGAACCAACTCCATGATCCGTGAGATGCTGCTGCAAGGCGTCTCGTCTGTCGGTTTGAATAATAAAGGTGTGGTACACCGCAAATTCTTTCTCTGCATCAGTAGGAACCCAGACCTTATCAGCGAGGCGGGCCTGATAGATGGCGGCATTGCGGCGGCGCAGCGCTGTCCATTCATCGAGGTACTTGAGCTTCACATTGAGGATAGCAGCCTGCAAGGTATCGAGGCGAGAGTTGAGGCTCCAGAAAGAGACCTCATTACGGTTTTTATGTCCGTGAGTACGAGCTTTGAGCATGTACTCGTAAAGGTTGTCATCGTTGGTGGTGATGACGCCCGCATCGCCAGCGGCGTTGAGGTTTTTGAGCGGATGCAAGCTAAATCCAGCAAAGGTGCCGAACCCGCCTACTGGCTTGCCATTGTATTTGGCTCCTACTGCCTGGGCAGAATCCTCGATGAGGTGCAGGCCATGCTCATCGGCGATGGCCTTGAGGGCATCCATATCGGCAGGGCGACCGGTGAGGTGTACGGCCATGATGGCTTTGGTGCGTGAGGTGATTTTCTTTTTCACCTCCTCCGGGTCGATGTTGTAGTTGTTGGCCACGTCTGCAAAAACGGGCGTGGCACCTGCCAGTGCTACCGAAGAGGCTGAGGCCAGGTAGGAGTTTGGCGGCACGATCACTTCGTCGCCTTCGCCAATCCCAAGGCCTTTCATAGGAAGAATGAGGGCGTCGGTACCGTTGGCTACGCCAATGGCGTATTTGGTGCCAGACAGCGCCGCAAATTTTTCCTCAAACTCATTTACCTGCGGCCCCAGAATAAACCAGCCAGAAGCCATGACTTCCTCAATGGCGGCCATGAGCTCTTCGCGCATCGGCTCAAATTGGCTGCCAATGTCAACGTATGGGATGGATTGGGTGTTGGTTGCCATATTATTTCAGCTCGATTAGCTGCATCAACTTCACATTGAAATACTTAGGATCGGTCAATGAATCGGGCACTTTGCCTTCATCGAAGGCTTTTTTCAGATCCTTGACGGCATCGTCGATGGTGTGCTTGGGCACAAAGCCGAGCTCGTTTTTGATCTTCTCTGAAGACACGTGGTAGGAGCGCATGTCATCAGTCGGAGAGGTGATGATCTCCACCTGATCGCCAACTACCTCTCTCACGATGGAGGCGAGTTCTTCTACCGGGTGGTTTTCATATCCTGCATTGAAGATTTTACCAGCAATTTTTTCGCTTGGCAAATCCAGCAATTGGAGGTAGAGATCGGTCATGTCCTCAATGTGGATATTGGGTCGCTTTTGGGCGCCACCAAACACAGTGATCTGGCCTTTGTTGATGGCGAGGTTGGTGAGAATATTCACCACCAAATCCAACCGTAGCCTGGGCGAGTAGCCACAGACCGTAGCAGGGCGGATGGTGACGGTGGTGAAATCATCGCTTTGGTACTTGGCGAGGATCACTTCGCACATGGCCTTGAATTTGGAGTAGTCCGTAAGCGGCTCAAGCTCCATTTCTTCGGTCACTTCCGGCTCCTCTTTGATGCCATAGACAGAAGAAGAAGAGGCGTAAATAAAGCGCTTGACTCCACCGTTTTTGGCGATTTGCACCATGGGCTCAAATGCATCGAGGTTGATCTCTTTTCCGAGATCGGGGTTGAGCTCAAAGCTCGGATCGTTAGAGATGCAAGCAAGGTGAATCACAACATCATGTCCGGGAATGGTCTGCTCAAGCAGCGCCACATCACGAATGTCTCCTTTGATCTTCGTGAGATTGGGGTGATTGGGAATCACCTCTTCCCCATAGATAAACAGATCAATGACAGAGACATGGTAGCCCAGGTTGAGCATTTTAGGAACAAGAATAGCGCCTACGTAGCCACCGCCACCTGTGATATAAATTTTTGAAAACTGATGATCAGCCATAGTGAACGAATTCAATAGAATGAAAAATCGAAGCAGGGGAAAACCCCGACAGATTACTTAACAAAAAAGCCCATGGTAGCATCTACCGGCAACCATTCACGCTTAAGCCTTGCGCAAAAATCCTGAAAGGAAGTATTGTCGTCAATGTCATGAGAAGCGAGAATTCCGCCTTCCTTAATGGCAGGATAAGTCGCCTCAAACTCAAAGGTCATGCACTCATAAGAGTGCTCGGAGTCGTGCATGAAAAAATCAATTGCACCCAATTCTTCCAGCAGCTTGGGCAATTCTTCCTGAGATTTCCCCAGACGAAGTTCCCAACGGGTTCTCAGCTCTTCGGGCACAAGCCAGCCAGAATACTCATGTTCGAGCAACACAGAGGAGCCCTTTCCATCCCACACACCAGAATCTCTCCCCAGATATTCAGGAAAATCGATAGAATACAACTTTCCCTTTTTGTTCATATCGAGCGCTTTGAGGATATAGGAAGTAGATGCGCCATTACATACGCCTGTCTCCACGAGCAAGTCTGGCTTGAGATGACGAATCAAAGCATAGAGCTTGATTCCCTGATACAAGTTCATCGCTCCAGTATCCACTTTGTAGCCCCGCAACTCTCCGGAAAGATGCTTTTTATGATCGGTGAGCTTTTTCTCCAACCCCTGTATCAAGCCACTTTCCTGGATCTCGGTCAGGTAGCCTTGGTAAACAGACTCATTCTGGAAAAATCCTTTCACAAGGAGCTCATCATATTTTTTGCTCTCCCGGTTGAGGCGCAAATATTTCAGCGCTAATTGTGGTTGTAAAATGGCTTTTGTGGCATTGGCCAGGCTTAATTTCTTCATGAGATCCTGTTGTTAATCGCCCGAAGGCAAAGGAGGCTACAATTAATATCCATACCTCAGCAGCTCCGATGCTGCGACGGCTTTCATTTTGTCTTGTATCGGTTGTGGAACATCTGTAGAAGTATTTCTCCCCCACCTTTGTTCCTGTTTGGTCACCAGCTCAGAATAAAATGGAATGTCGATGAAGGCGCAAACGCGCTTCACTTCGCCTTCCAGATCAGTCATGAGGTCTTCGTATTTCAAAGTGAGGCACTGATCTGCAAATTCCGGATGGTCTTCGAAGAACGTCCTCACATGTGCGTTGAGCGTGAGCCAGCTTCCGGCGATCTTGATCGGGTCGCTGTCCATCTCGTGGCGCACCGAGAAGGAGAGAAAACTCTCCAGCGGGCTGCGCACGAGGTGTATAATCTTAAAATCCGGCTGGGCCTTGAAGATGGCATCGAGGTCAATGGCGCGCGGAATCGGTGACCCCAGACACATCTCCCCCAGGATGTGAGAGGGCGAAGCACCGTCTTGTTTATACTCCCGCTTGATGTGGTCGAAGTAATGCTTTAGCCCGGCGATGCGGCCAGCATCCACGCTCTCCTTAAGGGCGGCAAGGTGCTCCTTGAGATCAGGCATAGAGCGCGCTTTGTGCACCTGTGCGGTGATATCTAGCTCAAGGGTCATATCCGTCGAGAAAAACTCCCAGGGATGCACAAACGTGGCTTCCATCACTTGCGTGTGCTGCCCGATGAGGCTCCGGCAAAACCAACGCCCACCTGAGTGGGGCCACCATACTACTCCTACCAATTGGGGCATATCTGTCTTGATCTGAGGTTGTTCGACTCCCTGTTTCAGGGGAATCATCTCAAAGCTACCACCTTAATATGAATTTTGAGAAATTGACCGTAGTTCCTGATAAAATTTGACCAACCTTGGGATGTTTTTGCCAAGGGTAATCTTGTCGCGCTGGGCCAGCAAGTGCGCCCGCCGCTCGGCATAGTCCACTTCTTCGAGCTTGCGGCGAATGTCGGAAAAGTCAGCTTTGCTCACCTCAATTCCGGCTCCGTAGCGCCTCGCCATCCAGCTTTGAAAGGCCAGATCTTGCGAAATGATCACGGGCAGCCCCACTTCGATGTAATTGTAGAGTTTTTGGCTGGAGCCGAGGCCGAGCTTATTGGCTGAGCGGCCGGTATCTTCCAGAAAAAAGGGCAACAAGCCATAGTGATATTGCGAAAGCTCCTCGGCGAGCTGCTGCTGAGGAACCGATTTGTGCAGGTGGAAAAACGGCTCTTTGGCATCCCACTCCCGATATTCGGCCAAAATCAACTCCCCGAAGCGCATGGTGGGAGACGGGTAAATGTGAAAGTGAATGCCCTGGCTGGCAAATGCCTGGATCAGCCAGAAGAGTTTCATGCTTCCAAAGTGCTGATCGTCCTGAAAGCTACCGGCGATGCTGCCAGCATAGGCCACGTGGATCTCCCCGCTTTGCTGTTTTTCTGGTGGAATCAGGATTTGCTCGTCGTCACAATAGACCGGAAAGATCAGGGTCGGTGGGCGCTGCTCAATGCCATAGACCCGGCAAGCATTGGTGAGCTCGATGCTCTGCGACACTATTCCTGCCGAATGCCGTATGGCATAGGCTTCCATCGGCATGTCGATGCGCATGTAGAGCTTGGGCGACTGAAGCCCAAAATAGCTCACGTGCATGTCCTGCACGTCCATTACTACCGGAATATCGGTGTAGTCGATGGCGTCCTTGATCTGATAGCTTGGCAGGGTAAAGGCGTGGATGATGTGAACATCATCGGGGTGCGTGCCAGCGAGAATTCTGCGCAGGTGCCAACGGCTCCGGTAGGTGAGCACGCGGGAAAAGGTCTGGGTATCGAATACTTTGAAGTCTTTCCCGGCTTTCACGAGTAATTCAGCATCAAAGCTCCCTTCGCGACGCAGGTAGCGCGCCATGCGTGGGATGCGCGCCTGAAGGGAATCACCCAAAAATAAGATCAGCGGCGCTTTTCTGTTGGCTTCCCGATACAGCCGCAGCTTGGGTGTGAGCCAATAGAGCACAAAATCCAGGGTCTCCAGCAGGACCGTCTGCACCCGGAGCAGGTTTTTCTGATAAATATGCTGGAGTCGCTTGCGCATTTGGCTTGAAAATAGGACACAAAGGTAGCAAGCGAAATAACTGAAGACAAGGTGTGGAATTGTGGGGCTACGTTTCGCAGGATTTGTTTAATTTTCCTACCTTTATCAAGATCAAGTTAACCATAACACTTCATCTCCCATGAAAAAACTCTCAGGTTGGGCGCTAGCCCTCAGCCTAACGGTGGCTTATTCCTCTGTTGCTCAAGCACAGCATTTCACAAAAATCAACTCTGCCCCTTTTTCTACCGATTTTGGCGATACGCGTGGCGTAGCCTGGGGAGATGCAGACGGTGATGGCGACGCCGATTTGTACATGACAAATCTGGCCAATCAAACCAATTTTTTCTACGAAAATGTGAACGGGGTTTTTGTCAAAAAAACCAACACTGCCATCTCCACATTTGTCGCAGACAACGGAGCTGCATTTTGGGCTGACTTTGACAATGACGGAGATCAGGATCTCTTCACCTACCACAATGATGCAGGTACTCATTCTCTGTTTGTCAACAATGGGAACCTCTCCTTTTCTCTGCCACCTTCTACCGTCTCCTCCTCCTCAGGGCCGGGTCGCGTAGGTGCCTGGGCAGATTATGACAATGATGGATATCTCGATCTGTTTATCGCTCGGGAAAGCAATTTCGATAACCTGCTATTTCACAATAATGGCAACGGCACATTTACCCAGATCACCACAGGGATCATTGTGAATGATGGAGGAAAAAGCAGGGGAGCAGGCTGGTGCGATTATGATCTGGATGGCGACATGGATCTGTTTGTGCCAAACTATCTTCAGTCCGACTTTTTTTATAGAAATGATGGAGGCGGAAACTTTACCAAAATCACAACAGGGGCTTTTGTCAACACTTCCTCCTCATCCTTTGGGGCAAGTTGGGGCGACCTGAATAATGACGGCTACCCAGATCTCTATGTAGCCAACTTCAAAAATCCCAATGCCTTGTACATCAACAATGGTAATGGCACATTCGCCACCATCTCCAATGCCAACGTCAACCTCCTTTCTACCAATGCCAATTCTTCTTCCCTCGCTGATATAGACAATGATGGAGACCTCGATATCCTCGTGATCAGTGGCGAGGTAAATTGCCCCACCGGAGACTGTACCAACGACCTATTTCTCAACACGGGGAACAACCTAACTTTTGTGCTCCCGCCTGCCAATGAACCCTTCACGATTGACGACGATCCTTCGCAGGGAGTGGCGCTAGCCGACTATGACGCAGATGGGTATCTGGACGTGGCGGTCTCTAATCGGGACAATTTCAAGAATTACCTTTTCCACAACAATGGTGGCTCCAATCACTGGATGCAAATCAAGTTGCAAGGGATTGCTTCCAATGCACAGGGCATCGGAGCCCGGCTCAAAATCCTGACAGGATCTACCTGGCAAACCCGGCAGGTATTGGCAAACTCAGGCTACCGGTCTCAGAATGATCTTACTGCCCATTTTGGTGTGGGAGGATCTTCCGTGATTGATTCTCTCATTATTTACTGGCCATCAGGAGAAGTATGCAGCTTTGATCGACTACCCGTAGATTCGATTTATACCTTTATAGAAGGGTGTTCTGCCTGTGAAGCCCTCGGCAAGGTAGGCGTCTCTTCACAGAATGTATCCTGCCCGGGCGATAGTGATGGTAGCCTGGAGGTTATTGGCTATCCCAATACCTCAAATTTCATGTTTTCATTGAATCCTGGCACATTCCAGAATTCTCCTTCATTTGCTCCCCTGCCTGCCGGAATCTATCAGGTTGAAGTGATCGACGATAAAGGTTGCAAATATTTTTACAGTGCTACCGTGGCGGAGCCAGATTCGCTACTTGCGAATCTCCAATCAACTTCCACAACAAACGCCAATGGCAACAATGGCTCAGCTTGGGCAAGCCCAACTGGGGGAACCTGGCCTTTCACCTACGCTTGGAGCACAGGTGGTGTCAAAGACACCATCTCTAATCTAAGCTTTGGCATGTATTTCCTTACCATCACAGATGGAAATGGCTGTGTGACTACTGACTCCGTTTTCGTAGGACGAGGGGTTGTAGAAAGTCTGGCTGATTTTCCTTCCTCACACTCTTGGTCTATTTTCCCCAACCCCTCTGGCGGGCAGTTGACTCTTGAGTGGGATTTTCCTACCCAAGAAACACTAACTGTATCGTTGATGGATATGGCGGGCAAACAATTGGCCCTTTACCAATACCTGCATCAGACTTCAGGGCAAGACATATATGATCTGAATCTTCCCCCCGGCATCTACCTCCTCATCATCTCAACCGAAAAATACAGCGCGTACAGACGGATTGTCATTCAGCCATAAGATATATGACGACCGGTTCACTCCCGGGTCACACACGTTTGATCTCCTGAAATACACGCTTGCTCACAATCCGGGGCAAGCGTGTATCTATTTTGTGGGGCAGGGCGTTTTCCTAGCATACCATTCAACTCAGAAACGCCCAAAGACATGATACGATACACGCTTATCTCCGCTTTCGCATTCGCCCTGATGCTCGTAGGATTTTCTACCCAGAGCCAGGCGCAAAAAATCAGCCTCACAGCCAATTTTAGCTCCTTTGACCTCGATCGTGTGAGCTCCGGCAACACCACCATCGACTACGCCGGAAGCTCTACCGTAGGCCTCAACCTCCGCTATTACACCAAGAAAAAATGGGCCATCCGCGCTGGCGCTGGCATCGACAATCTCCAGTACACTGTCGGAAACTCCCTACAGACGGATTACTCCGCCCGCAGACAAGACATCACCGGCGTGCTCGGACTGGAAAAACACCTCATGCTCGGCCCACTTGACATTTATCCAGGTGTGTTTGTGCCAGTAGTCGTGGTAGGGGATGACAACATCCTCGACGCCAACTATGACAACATCACCAATGGAAACCTCCGCGCCGGAGTTGGACTGCTCATGGGCGCCAATATCAAATTTCTCAAAATCCTCCGCCTCGGGGTAGAATTTGATGCCACCTACGATAATTTCAAAACCGGCGTATATGATGGTGTGAGCCAGGCATCTTTTGTACCAGTCAAAGGCATCAACCACAATGTGTCCTTCACCCTCGGCATCGCCCTGTGATCCACTCTGACGAAACGCCCTTCGTATATTGTATCCCGCTCCGAATTGCCCGGGGTGGGATTTTTTTATTTATACCTGAGCTTAAAATATAGCATCGAGCTTGTGAGAATCAAGGTAATGGCATTGGACGCAATGATGGGCCAGTTGACAATCATGATTCCATAGACGAGCCACAGAAAAACCCCGGTACTAAGAATAGAAAACAAGCCCAAAGACAAATCTGCGGCAGATTTGCTTTTCCAGGTCTTTATGACCTGAGGCAGGTAGGCAATGGTGGTGAGTATGGCTGCTGTGAATCCAATGAGCTCGATCATAGGGGGCAAATTTTCCCCAAAGGAGAGCGTTTTTTTTGTGCAGAAAAAGTCTTTTCCGAAAGAATGGAAGCCGTTACTCACTCGTCAGGCGGGAGAAAGAATCACAGCAAGCAACAGGGCGATGACGATCACGACGATCAGGCGCTGAATCATAAAAAATGCATTGGGCTACCTATGAAAATATCACAAAGTAGTAGCAGGAAAGCCCCGGAGGTGATATATACTCACAACACCCTCCACATGTTCAGAAAAAATGGGCCGAAGACGATATCTCCGGCCACGAGCGAAAATGGAATGAGGAAGCAAAAAGAACATCTGTCAAGGAATCCTAACCTTGCTCCACACAAAGATCAAGCCCCTATTTCAACGCTACGTCAGCGGGAAATGAAGAAACTGTGAAAGATGGGTTGGGTTGGGGTAGGAGAATGGGTTGGGGAGGGTATATGGGTATCTGAGTAAATTCTATTTCTCTCATTCAACAATTCAACCATTCACCAACGCCACACCTCAACCATTTCTTCCAGATGGAGCAGGCGATGTCTTGAGATAATTGCCGTATCTTTCTTCTCCAGAAAGAAATCTGGATAGGTGACATTATTCTCTTGCTGATATGAGGTTTTTGAGCTGTGTGATATGGGCCTTTATACTTATGGGCTGTGGAGCAAATGAGGAACGAGGCAAACTCGTGTATGAATCCTACTGTGGTACCTGTCATCTTGCTGCCAAGCCAGGAGACCTTCCCAAAGCCTTGTGGGCGAATAGCGTTTTGCCCGATATGGCCTCGCGCCTGGGCCTTTCTATCAACGGATATGATCCTTATGCGGGTATCCCCTGGCAAGAGAAGGCGATGATGGCATCGATCAATCCTTATCCCTCCACGCCTCTCATATCTGAAGAAGATTACACCCTCATTCACACATATATCCTCGCACATGCCCCCGAGGAGCTCCGCATTGATGATCGCTCGGGAAGAACCCTTTCCCTCGATCAATTTTCATCAGAGATCATCACCATCGATCAGCGCACGGGCGGGCACACCACCTTTTTGGGCTATGATGAATCCTCGTCGAGCTTTACGATCGGAAATATCGCTGGATATCTGCTCAGCCTTAATGCATCGCGGCTCGACACCCTCGGCAAAACCTATTCTCCCATCACTGCCTGGTCTGGAATTGGGACCTCTGGCGTGCTGGCAGATGTGGGCGTGATGGCTCCTTCGGAGATGAGGGAAGGCAAAATCTCCCAGGTGAGCGCTGACCTTGTGACCAATATCAAGGTAGATCTGCACCGTCCGGTGTATGTGCTGGAACAAGACCTCAACAATGATGGCGTGCAGGAGATCTTGATTTGCGAATATGGCTATTACTCCGGGCAGTTGACACTACTAGAGCAAACAAGGGAGGATAAATATGACGCCCGCAGTTTGCTCAATGTGCCGGGTACCACGCGGGTAATCGCCCAAGACATGAACCACGATGGCCTAACCGACCTCGTGGTCGTGGTGGGGCAGGGAAACGAAGGCGTGTACATTCTGTATCAGACCGAAGGGCTCCATTTCACCCCTGAGCAGGTGCTCAAGCAAAACCCACTTGCGGGCACAAGTTGGATGGAGCTCGTGGACTATGACCACGATGGCGACATGGATCTCGTGCTCGCCCAAGGCGACAATGCCGATCTTTCCTACACCCTGAAGCCTTATCATGGTGTGAGAATTTTTCTCAATGACGGGGCCGATCAGTTTACCGAGGCCTTCTTCTACCCGATCTTTGGGGCCACGCGCGTGCTGGCTCGCGACTTCGACGAAGATGGCGATATTGATTTGGCGGTGAATGCCTACTTCCCAGACTTTGACGCGTTGCCAGAAGAGTCCTTTGTGTATTTGGAGAATGTGGATGCTGCCCTTTTTCAGTTTCAGGCGCGCACCTTTCCCGACGCCACCCGCGGCAGATGGATCACCTCCGAGGCCGGCGACTATGACGGCGATGGCGATCTCGACATCATGCTCGGCTCATTCACACACACGCCAACGCCTGTGCCACCCGCCATCATGGAGAATTGGAACACCGTAGGCACAGACATGATTTTGCTTCGAAATCACTTGCGATAGCAGCAAGCGTTAGGAAATATTGGAGAATATGTACTTGAGCAAGATGGTCTTCCCGATTTGCCTGGGCCCCATGAGAATGAACGATTTACCCACATGATGATCGCCTCCAACCTGTGCTTTATCATGATTTTTGAGCCATTCAGCTCATTCCACCACTAGCGCTACCCGCCGATTGGCCGACATCTGCCGCTCGTTGGTGGCATTAGGATATACCATGTAGATGCAGCCAAAGCCCTCGGCCCGTAGGCGGTCGGCGGAGATACCGTGCTCGATCAGATAGTTTCTTACCGCGATGGCCCGATCCAAAGAGAGCTCCATGGAGTGTGGATCATGCTCACAATCTACTGTGCCTACGCCATTCACATGGCCTTCGATCCGCACGTGCAGATCGGGATGGGAGAGCAGGGTGCGCCTCATTTCTTCCAAAGCCACATAAGCCTCTGGCAAAAAAATGGCCTTATCGCCTACAAAATGTGCCTGTGGCAGATCCAGGGTGGCCCCCGGCTTGTTGGGAACAAGTTTCACCACGATGGGCTTAGCACCGTTGTTTTTTAGTGCTTGATAGCTGATAGCCAGCTCTTTATGCAGATATCCTTCAGCAGATGCGGTAAGGCGATATCGCGTTTGAAATTCCAGCAGTCGAGGGGTTGAAAATTCACCGGAGGTGTCTGTCGAAAGCTCCTCCAGCAGAGAGTCGCCCGGGAGCTCGAGTAGCACGATCTCTGCCACGAGGGGCGAGTCATTTTCGGCATTGAGCACGAAGCCAGATAAGCGAGGGTCATAGAAGTAGTGAAACAGAAGTTCGCAGGCCTCGCCCTTGTCATACACATTGTCGATGAGCATGATCCATCGTTCTCCTCGTGTCACGTTCACGGCTTGGCCGTATGCCGGACCGGGTCCGGCAGCGACATGGCTCACATTCATATCGCCATGGAGCCCCGTTTGGCTGCGAATCTGTGGATCATTGCGGGAGATTAGGCTTCTTTCGGGCAAGAGCTCCTTGCTTCGGATTGCCTCACAGCCGAGACCTGCGCTATCGCGAAATAGGAGAAAATCGTAGTCATCGCGCAGCTGATCGGGGATCAGATCGAAGCCGAGATAGCCGCTGAATGGCGACTGCCAGGTGACCCAGGCGCTGTGGTGCTCTTGACTGATCCACAAGGAGTCGCCCTTGCGGGCGCTCATCTCTTGCAGCATACCAGCTCCCTGTGGGGGCGCGGCCATGCGAAAATGCGCCTGATCTTGCGCAAGCTGTAGAACAACGGCCTGTTCGCAGTCTGCTTGCACCTCAAATGCCACCTGTGCCGTAGCACAGCTGAACATCAAGCATACGCACATCAGGATTGGCAATCGGGCCATGAAGCTGATTTTTCAGAATAACGGAACCCAACTTGTTGGTTACAAATTCCCCCTAAGTTCTTGTTCGCGTTCGATGGCTTCGAATAGGGCTTTGAAGTTGCCTTTGCCAAAAGAGCGGGCTCCTTTACGCTGGATGATTTCAAAAAAAACTGTGGGGCGGTCTTCAATCGGTTTGGTAAAAATCTGGAGGAGGTATCCTTCTTCGTCGCGATCGACGAGAATGCCGAGCTCGCGCAAGTCAGCAAGTTCTTCATCAATTTCTCCTACCCTGTCGAGCACTTCGTCATAATAGCTGCCTGGCACGTTGAGAAATTCTATGCCGCGGGCCTTGAGCTGCTTCACAGTTTCGAGGATGTTTCCGGTGCCAACGGCAATGTGTTGCACGCCGGGGCCTTTGTAGAAATCGAGGTATTCCTCGATTTGACTTTTCTTTTTGCCTTCGGCAGGCTCGTTGATGGGGAATTTCACCTTGCCAGTCCCGTTGCTCATCACTTTTGACATGAGCGCGGTGTAGTCGGTGGAGATGTCCTTATCGTCAAATGACACGAGCTGAGAGAAGCCCATCACATCGCGATAAAAAGAGCACCATTTGTTCATTTCATTCCAGCCTACATTTCCCACCATGTGATCCACGTAGCGAATGCCCGTAGGAGCTGGGTTATAGTCGCTTTTCCAGGCTTTGTAGCCGGGCATGAAGGTGCCTTGATAGCCATCGCGCTGCACGAATAGGTGAACAGTATCTCCGTAGGTATGAATACCGGAGACGATGATCTCGCCATGCTCGTCTTCTTTTCTCTGGGGCACGAGGTAGGGCGCAGCACCGCGTTTCACGGTCTCTTCAAATGCAGAGAGCGCATCGGGCACGGTGAGGGCAATCACCTTTACCCCATCTCCGTGCATGTGGACGTGGGCAGAAATATCGCTTGTGGGCTGAATGGCGGTGGTGAGCACAAGCCTGATCTTGTCTTGCACCAGCACGTAGGAGGCCCTGTCTCTGACTCCTGTTTCGGGCCCGGCATACGCCTCTGACTGGAACCCGAAGGCTGTCTTATAAAAGTGAGCTGCTTGCTTGGCATTTCCCACATAAAACTCGATATGGTCAATGGCCTTGATAGGGAGAAAATCTTGCATAGGGGTGAGAGTCAAAGGGTTCCGATGGGGACGGTTCTGGTTTGCTGTAAATTGGGGAAGAAACACCGATGGATACGCCAGGAGAGTAAAGGCATCTGCAATTACTCAATTATTTATCCTCAACAAAACGATTGAGAATATGAAAATACAGATGAGAGGTGAAATGAGAACGTACTTCGCTTCTGCTTTGATGGGAAGCAAGCAAATATACAAAATGAAAATACGGTTTATGACAGGAGAAATGACCGAAGCCATATTCTTCCTTCATAAACCGTATTGGATGATGTTTGGGAGCGCTTGTTCTACTGCCCGCCAAGGATCATGGGCAGGCCATTTTCTCCGCTTCCCACCACAATGATTTTGGAGTTAGGAGACTTCGACAATTCCAGGGTAGCCTCGATACCTTTATCGGTGAGGATATTGGCGGTGAGGGATGCGTTGAGGATGCGGTTGGCTTCTGCTTTTCCACGTGCTTCGGTGATTTTGCGCTGCGCTTCGAGCTCTTCCTGCTGAAGGAGAAACTCATATTTGAGGGCAGCCTGCTCGGCTTCGAGCTTGTTTTCGATGGCAGACTTTACCTTTTCGGGCAAAGTAATGTCGCGAATGAGGGCCTCGCGCAGGTCGATATAATTGCGCTTGAGTGCGTTTTCAATATCAGCGCGGATGAGCTGCTGCACGGTATCGCGCTTGGTAGAATAGAGTTCCTCTTCGGTAAACTGACCGAGGATTTTTCTTACGGAGGAGCGCACTTCAGGCCTCACCAGAGAATTGAGGTAGTCTTTGCCGAAGGTCTCGTGGAGATATCCGATTTTGTCATACTGGGGATTTACCCTCACGGTGACATCCATCTTGATATTGAGACCACTGGAGGAGAGGACTTCCATCTGCTCTTCCTGGCTATACTCCCTCACGGAGTAGATATACATCGTGTTCCATGGAGCGAGGACATGAAACCCTGGGGAGAAAATATTTTCTTTGTCAAGCCCAGTACTAAATGGCCGAAAAATCACTCCGCGTTCGCCTGAGTCAATGGAGACAAAGGTGCCAGAGGTGAGAAAGATGAGGAGGAGAAATCCCACAAAAACCAGGACGCCGGTTGTGAGTACACGTTGCTTATTCATGAGCGGATTAATTTGAACTAGAGAGCGATAGGAACCCAAAAGGGTTGGAGAAAGTTGCCAAAAAATCGGGGTAAATGCTATGGAATGTGAGATTCTTCTTCCCTTATTTAGAGAAAGACAGTGCAAAACACCCCACAAGGTCTGCTGATACCCGATCTATTTAGTGCTTATCGCTTTTGTAGGGCTCGTAGCCGCTGTACCAAGGGCGGGTGAGAATAATTGACAAAAACATATAAGGGATGCGGCGTGGCATTGCTCAGGTTTTCGGTATGGAGCTGTAGCAGGGCAGTTTGTAAAGGCGAAGATGCGTAGGTATCTGCTGCATAGCGATCAGCTTCAAACTCATTTTTCCGGGAAACGATATTCATCAAAATTCCCAAAACAGTGGAAATGGGGCTATAAAGCAGGCCGAAAGCCAGGAGGTTGAGATGAATCGAAGACAGCTCTGCTCCGAGTGCCTCGGAGAGTGCAGGGGAAAATAGCAATCGAGAAAGGATGAAGAGCATCAATCCTGTTTGAATGAGGCTCAGGATCAGGCCCTGCAAAATGTGCTTCTTCTTGTAGTGCCCCACCTCATGGGCTAGCACCGCCACGAGCTCCTGCTCACTCTGTTGCTCGATGAGCGTGTCATAGAGCACCACTTTCTTCTGTTTGCCTATACCAGAAAAAAATGCGTTGGCTTTGGCAGACCGCTTCGAGCCGTCGAGCACCATGATGTTTGTCAACGGAAAATCGACCCCCTTGGCATAGTCCTCTATCGCTGAGCGAAGGTGCCCATCTTCGAGTGGGGTGAGTTTGTTAAACAACGGCAAGATCCAGCTTGTGTAGAACAAATTGACGAGGAGAATGAAGCCGCCTATAAATAACCAAAACCACCACCAAAAAGAGGGGCCCAGGGTAATGACCAACCACAGCAAAAAGGACAAGACTCCACCGCCAACTACAATCGTGAGGAGATAGCCCTTGAGCTTATCAAGCCAGAAGATCTTAGGCGTGGTCTTGTTAAATCCAAATTTTTCCTCAATCACGAAGGTGTGATACCAGGAAAACGGAAGCGAGGTGAGATCGGAGACCACGAAGAGAACGCCAAAAAACATCAATGCCAGTAAAACAGGTTGCTCTGTGACGTTGCGAAGCAACTCATCAAGCCAACCGAGCCAGCCAAAGGCCAGCAAAGGCAACATGACTACAAAGCTCAGTAGCGACTGCAGCATTCCAAAGCGAAAATTCACGTGATGGTAATCGTAGCTTCGCGCGTATTTATCGGCATCTATCTGGCCCTCAAGCTCAGGTGGCACATTCTTGCCATGTGCACGGAGGTTGAGCCAGGAAAGAGTCCAGTCAAAAAGTTGACTGAGGACGATAATTCCAAGAATGATGGATAAAATGGTCGTGGCGTTCATAAGCTGATAGGTAAAGGGCAACAAATATAACGAAAAACCCCTGAGCATCGCCTGGTAATTCAATTGCCTGCCTTCCGCATTATTTACAAAACATCCTGCTTATTCTCCCAAATTCTGCTATTTTCCTAAAAAATCCCTGCTCATGCGTTTCCTATTACCCCTTCTCCTGATGTGCGGCATATTGCTGTCTTGCCATCACAATAAGAAAACCGCCGCCCTGGCACCCGATACCTCTATTGCAGCCAAGACCAGCGGCATGGTCGCCATGCGAGGCTTTTTTCCGGTCTATCATGACACCACGGCTGGCAAGCTCTATTTGGTGGTGGACAAATGGGAGGAAGAGTTTCTTTATGTAAATGCACTGCGCACGGGTCTGGGCTCCAATGACATTGGCCTCGACCGTGGCCAACTTGGAGACCACCGCATTGTGTCGTTTGTGAGGCGAGGCCCCAAAGTCATGCTTCTTCAGCCTAATTACAGCTATCGCGCCAATAGCCCCGACGCTGCTGAGCGGGCTTCCACCCAGGAAGCCTTCGCGGTGTCGGTGTTGGCGGGTTTTGATATCATCGCCTCCGAAAACGGCGCTGCACTCATTGATCTCACGCCATTTCTCCTGCGCGATGCCCATGGTGTCGCCGATCGACTGCATCAAGCCCGCCAGGGAAGCTACTCTCTCGACCTCAGTCGATCGGCCATTGACCCCTTCTGGACCCGCAATTTTCCCGAAAATTCTGAATTCGATGCCATGCTCACATTTGAAGGCAAGCCTGAAGGAGGCTATGTGCGCTCGGTTGTGCCCTCTCCCGACGCCATCACTTGCTGGCAGCACCATTCCTTTGCCAAGCTCCCCGACGATGAGTACAAGCCACGCAGCTTCGACCCGCGGTCTGGTTTCATTACGATTTCTTACCAGGACTACGCCACGCCCATCGATCAGCCACTCGTGAAGCGCCTCATCCTGCGCCACCGCCTCAAAAAAAGAAACCCCGAAGCCAGCCAAAGCGAGCCGCTTGAGCCCATCATTTACTACCTCGATCCCGGCACCCCAGAACCCATTCGCTCGGCCCTTCTTGAAGGCGCAAGTTGGTGGAATCAGGCATTTGAAGCCGCAGGATATATCAATGCATTCCGGGTAGAAATGCTGCCAGAATATGCCGATCCCCTCGATCTGCGCTACAACGTAATTCAGTGGGTGCATCGATCCACGCGCGGCTGGAGCTACGGTAGCTCTGTGTATGATCCGCGCACAGGCGAGATCATCAAGGGGCATGTGTCCCTCGGTTCTCTGCGGGTGAGGCAGGATTTTCTCATTGCACAGGGCTTACTTGATGCCTATCCCGAAGATGCAGATCCCTCGCCCGGCATGAAGCAACTGGCCCTGGCCCGCCTGCGACAATTGGCGGCCCATGAGGTGGGCCACACCCTCGGACTCATGCACAACTATGCTGCAAGCACCAACGATCGCGCTTCAGTTATGGACTACCCAAGTCCGCTTATCGAGATCAATGAGCTGGGCGAACTCCGCTTTTCCAGGGCCTATGATGTGGGCATTGGCGAATGGGATAAGCGCGCCATTTTGTATGGATATCAGGATTTTGAGGAAGGGGTGAATGAAGAATCAGCTTTGCTGGCCATCCTGGCAGAGACACAGGCACAAGGGCTCGACTTCCTCACCGATGCCGATGCACGTCCGCAGGGATCTGCCTCGCCCATTGCACACCTGTGGGACAATGGCAGCAATGCCGTGACCGAACTCCATCGCATGATGGACCTGCGCAGAATCGGCTTATCAAGGTTTGGGAGAAACCAGATTGCTCAAAATATGCCATTGGCAGAGCTGGAAGAGGTGCTAGTGCCGCTGTATTTTGCGCACCGCTATCAGATCGAGGCAGCAGCCAAAGTGCTGGGTGGTATGGATTATCGCCACGCGATTCGCGACAGCAACCAATATGCCAACCAAATTGTGCCGGCAGCCGATCAGACGGTGGCGCTCGAAGCCTTGCTTCGCACCCTGGATCCGCAGGAGCTCCTAATCCCCGAATCTGTTCTGATTCTCATCCCGCCTCGCGCTTCCGGCTATGGACGCCCACGGGAGACCATGCCCGGGCGCACCATGTTTACCCTCGACCCGCTTTCAACTGCCGAGAGCCTCGCCGATCTGACCATTGGGCTGATGCTGAACCCCGCGCGCTTGTCGCGCATGGTGGAGTTTCACGCCCGTAACAATGAATATCCCGGCGTGCGCCAAGTGCTCGACGCCCTTTGGGAAAGCACCTGGAAAACCCATCCGCTCGACAGCTATCAGGCAGAGATTGCCCGCACAGTGCAGACCCGTCTGTGGATGAATCTTCTTCACACTGCCTCCGATGAGGCTTCTCATCCTCAAGTGAGGGCCACTGCACTGGCATTTTTATCAGAAAAAGTTGGAGAGCTGAAAAAGGATCCCTGGTTTGCTCGCGACGAATTATGGTGGGCCCAGAGGGGCTATGCCATGTATCTGTGGGAACAATTTCTTGCTGATCCAGCTACCTTCGAGCCGCAGCCAGCTGCACCCCTTCCCGATGGGTCGCCCATCGGCATGGATGCCTGCGGTGGCTGAGTTGTTGGGGATGAAGGTATAAGGGAAATTGGGGTATAAGGCAATTTCCCCCTCTTCATCCTGAAAAACCTGGCATTAAGCAATCCTGTCAAGACTTCCCCTCATTCAACAATTCACCCACTCAACGATTCAACAATTTCCCCATTGGTGTTCTGTACAATTTTTGTTCGCAAGTCCACCGGGCCTTCCCTATATTTGCGCTCTCAAAATTCCGCCATTATGATGAGCACCACACCAGCCGTTTCACCCGAGATCGTCGCCCAGCTAGGGTTGAGCACGGATGAGTTTGAAAAAATCACCTCGATTTTGGGCCGGGAGCCCAATTTCACCGAGCTATCGGTATATTCTGTGATGTGGAGCGAGCACTGCTCCTACAAAAACTCTATCCTTCAGCTCAAGACCCTTCCCAAAGCAGGTGCGAAAGTACTCGCGGGCGCAGGTGATGAAGGTGCTGGTCTCATGGACCTTGGCAATGGCCTGGCCGTAGCCTTCAAAATGGAGTCTCACAACCACCCTTCCGCCATCGAGCCCTATCAGGGCGCAGCGACCGGAGTGGGAGGCATTCACCGCGACATTTTCTCTATGGGTGCACGCCCCATCGCGGCCCTCAATTCGCTTAGATTTGGGAGCCTCGATGTAGCCAAGACCCGGCATCTGCTCAAAGGAGTCGTCAAAGGAATCGGTGATTATGGCAACGCCTTTGGCGTGCCTACTGTGGGCGGTGAGGTCTATTTTGACCCTTGCTACAACACCAACCCTCTGGTCAATGCCATGTCTGTCGGGATCGTGGAGCGCGGAAAATCCATGAGCGCCACAGCTGCTGGCATAGGAAACCCCGTGTATATTGTGGGAGCGGCCACCGGCAAAGACGGCATTCATGGGGCCACCTTTGCCTCTGAAGACATCAGCGAAGATTCTGAAGAAAAACTCCCTTCTGTCCAGGTCGGAGACCCATTCACCGAAAAACTCCTCCTCGAAGCCACCCTCGAAGCCCTCGAAACAGGCGTGATCGTGGGATGTCAGGACATGGGAGCTGCGGGCATCACCTGCTCTACCTCCGAGATGGCCGCCAAAGGGGAAGTAGGCATGGATGTGTGGCTCGACAAAGTGCCCATGCGCCAGGCAGATATGATTCCGTTTGAGATTTTGTTGTCAGAATCTCAGGAGCGCATGCTGTTTGTGGTAGAAAATGGCAAGGAGCAGGCGATTATTGATATTTTCGAAAAATGGGATCTCCACGCAGTACAAATCGGTGTGGTGACAGAAGGCGATTCGCTGCGGTATTTCTTTCATGGAGAAGTGGTGGCAGAAATTCCTGCCCAGAGCCTCGTGCTCGGTGGAGGCGCTCCGGTGTATGTGCGCGAACAAAAGGAGCCCGCTTATTTCGCTGAAATCAGAAAGTTTAGCATAGACCAGGTTCCACAGCCAGCCAAGCACGATCAGGTAATCCGCTTTTTGCTGGATCAGCCTTCTATTGCTTCCAAGCGCTGGGTCACCGAGCAATACGACTCCATGGTGGGCACCGCCAACCTCAGCACCAACGCGCCATCAGACGCTGCCATCGTGAGAATTCACGATCAACCCTTGGCACTTGCAGTTACCGCAGACTGCAACAGCCGCTACGTACATGCCAATCCAGAAAATGGATGTGCCCTCGCAGTGGCCGAAGCTGCCCGCAACCTTGTGGTCACAGGCGCAAAACCTCTCGGAGTAACCAATTGCCTCAACTTTGGCAATCCTTTCAACCCAGAGGTATATTACCAATTTGCCCATGCTATCAAAGGAATGGGCAAGGCCTGCTTGAAATTTGATACTCCGGTGACGGGCGGAAACGTGAGTTTCTACAACCAATCCGAAAC
>JANQTF010000045.1 GCA_030731845.1 Bacteroidia bacterium
GTAGCGACTGACACCTCGGTAGAAATAGTGCGATCCAGCTCTTCGTCGAGGCGTGTAGCGACTCGCACCTTGTCTTAACCGTCTTAGCCGGACGGCTATGGGAGGTAGGGGGTGTCTGGCTGAGCTTTTATTGGCCTTTGGCTTTGTAATCGCTTAATAAGCCGGCAAAGACCCACACAGGCTGTTGTAATTCCGAAACAAAGATTGTTGGGCATTAAAATGAATTCCCTTTTGTGACCATCGTGCACCCCTTTGAGATCTTTGTGAGAAATGATTATCCCGCCCAGATGCAATGTCAGCTGTGGCACCCTCTCTTGCCTGTCATTCTGTCAGGTTTTCGTGCGGGGCACTCTCTTTGTTATCTCTTGATGTCTCCTAGAGATTCCTTTTTTTGTCAGTCATCAAGAACGAAAACCTCCCATGCAACGCGGAAATATCTCAGTCAGTACCGAAAACATTTTCCCGATCATCAAGCAGTCGCTCTATTCTGAGCAGGAAATTTTCCTGCGTGAGCTCGTTTCCAACGCTGTAGATGCGACCCAAAAGCTAAAATTTCTCTCCACTCGTGGCGAATTTGAAGGGGAGCTCGGTGATCTTACCATTGAGGTCAAAATTGACAAAGACGCCAAAACTCTCACCATCTCGGATCATGGCATCGGCATGACCGAAGAGGAGGTCATGAAATACCTCAATCAGGTGGCGTTTTCAGGCGCGGAGGAATTCCTGAAAAAATACCAGGATTCGGTCAAAGGCGATGAGATCATCGGAAAATTTGGCCTCGGCTTTTACTCGGCTTTCATGGTGGCCGACACCGTGGAAGTAGTCTCCAAATCGTATCAGGATGCGCCTGCGGTGCGCTGGACCTGCGAAGGCAGCACCGCCTACGAACTCTCTGAGGCCGAAAAGGCCGATCGCGGTACGGATATCATTCTCCACCTCAGCGATGATGCCCTCGAATATCTCGAAGAAGCCCGCATCAGCACCATGCTGGAGAAATATGGCAAATTCCTGCCCATCGAGATTCGCTTTGGGGAAGAAATCATCAACAATCCCAATCCGATCTGGAAGCAGTCGCCTACCGATCTCACCGACGAAAACTACCTCGAGCTCTTCCGTGAGCTGTATCCATACGAGCCGGAGCCACTTTTCTGGATTCACCTGAATGTGGATTATCCTTTCACCCTCAACGGGGTTCTCTACTTCCCCAAGATTCGCCCCGACCTCGATCCCAAGCGCAACAAGATACAGCTCTATTCCCGTCAGGTGTTTATCACCGATGAGGTGAGCAACATTGTGCCGGAGTACCTGATGCTGCTCCAGGGGGTGATCGATTCTCCCGACATTCCGCTCAACGTGTCTCGCTCCTACCTGCAAGGCGACCCCAATGTGCGCAAAATCAGCAGCTACATCACCCGCAAGGTGGCAGATAAGCTGAATGAGATCTTCCGCGAAGATCGTGGCGCGTTTGAGCAAAAGTGGAACGACATCTCCACTTTCGTGAAATACGGGATGATCACCGACGAGAAATTTGACGAGAAAGCCCGCGATTTCGCCCTGCTCACCAATGTGGACGGCAATTTCTTCACCACAGAGGAGTATCAGGAGAAAATCGCCGCTACGCAGACCGACCTCAACGAGACGGTGGTCTATCTCTATGCCAATCACCCCAAGGCGCAGGACATGTATATCCATGCGGCGCAGGAGCGCGGCTACGATGTGCTGCTGCTCGACGGCGTGCTCGACAATCACCTCATTCAGCACCTCGAGCGCAAGCAGGACAAAACCCGCTGGGTGCGTGTGGATAGCGATACGCTCGACAAATTGATCCCACAAAAGAAGGACGATGCGGAAGCCGAAAAGCTCAACGAAGAGCAGGAAACTGCGCTCAAGGCCTTGTTTGACAAGGTGAAGCCCGGTCCGGAAATGACCGTGCAGCTCGATCGCCTGAGCGACAAAGACCTTCCGGTGATCATCACCCGTCCTGAGTTCATGCGTCGCATGAAGGAGATGGCCGCAATGAGCGGTGGCGGGTTTGGCATGGACATGCCCGACTCTGTGAATCTCGTGATCAACACGCAGCACCCCCTGGTGCAGTCCTTCACCGCCGAAGGCGATCACGAAGCCCTCGCCCGCCAACTCGTGGACCTGGCGCTGCTCTCGCAGCACATGCTCGAAGGCAAGGCCCTCACCGAATTTGTGAAGCGCAGCGTGAATATGCTGAGCTAGAACGTCAGAAAACCAATTTTCTACACAGGCACAAAGCAGCCGCTTTGTGCCTGTTTTTTTGTGCGAACCGCTTCCCGGTGGGATATAAAAGGGAGTTGAGCCAGGTCCTAGGTTTTTGGCGCGAGGGAGCCGATAAAAGGCTTGAACTTTGTATCTTTAATGTAGAAGTTCGAATAGGGAAATAAGCCGTGGGAACATACGTCGAGATCCATAAAAAAATGAATTTTGACATGGCCTCACGAGGTCAGGCTATCTACGTCGAGTCCTTACGCGGTTGCACAAATCCACGACTTCTTTGGTGGCTTTCCCCTTCTATCTCAAACCCGAGTTGCAGCATGATATGAAGAGTGGACAAAGACTTTGGAATAGAGAAGAACTGATACTGGCAATCAATCTTTATTGCAAACTGCCATTTGGAAAGCTTCACAAAGGAAATCCTGAAGTTATCCATCTCGCAAACCTTATAGGCCGCACGCCAGGCTCGGTGGCATTTAAGCTGGTGAACTTTGCGAGCTTAGACCCTAGCCTACAGGCCAGAGGAATCAAAGGAGCGCAAAATGCGAGCAAGCTAGATCTAGCGGTTTGGAACGAGTTCTATCACAATTGGGATCAACTCCCTTTCGAAAGCGAAAAGCTCCTTTCGCAATATGAGCGCACAACTGTTGAAGAACTGAATCAACTGGACATTTCTCAATTACCTCAAGAAGGAAAGGTCCGTAGCCAGGTGGTTCAGGCAAGGGTGAATCAAAATTTCTTTAGGTCGATGGTTATTGCGGCATACAACAATCAATGCTGTATAACTGGCCTTGCAAATAGCAACCTGCTTATTGCTGGACATATACGGCCCTGGGCCCTTGATGAGAAAAATCGGATGAACCCGAGAAATGGCATTGCCATTAACTCCCTACACGACAAAGCATTTGAGCAGGGGTTGATCACAATTCTTCCAACCTATAAAATCAAAATCTCATCCGCTCTTAAAAAGCAGAAGGATGCCGTAACAAAAGACTTTTTCCTTAGATACGACAACGAAAGCATCTTCTTGCCAAAGAGATTTTACCCAGACAAAGCGTTTTTAGAATACCACAATGATGAAAGATTTCAAAAATAACATCCAGCTCAATTACCTCTATCGAGATGCTGGGAATTTTAAACTGCACGGAGCAACAGTATTCTCCAACCCAGAAGATCTCCCAGTCAGTGAAATAGAGAAACAAATCAAGTCACGACTCATTGACGGCGAGTTTTTTGAACCTTCAAAATGGGGAGTAGCCCCGCTCGGTTTTGAAACATGGAATGATGAGTTGGACCATTCTTGGAATGAATACGAGTCTATTCAAATCACCTCCGAAGAACCCACATTTAATAAGACAATTGCGACATTTTTGAGAGATATTTCTCGATAGATGGCAAAGGTGTGAAGGATATAAGCGTAAACAGCTCCCCTACTTCCTCATGCCTCTCCAACAAACTTGTGAGTAACCGCCCCATAACAATTCTGCAAAGGAGAGGGAGTCTGATTCCTGTTCGTTGCCTTTCTCGTCATTTCATTTTCTCCCGGGCCTCACATCGCATTTTTCACGGCTGCTACCTGGGCTTCATTCAGCAGCCCGAGTTCCTGGCAGATGTGTGCCCCGTCGAGGGAGGTTTCGATCCAGTACATGGGCTTGCCTTGAGCGCTGGCATCGGCCACGAGTTGGCGGATCTGCTGCTGTCGCTTGTGCGCTGGCACTGCGCGAATGATCACAGCCTTGATCCGGTGTGGATGCCTGCTTAACAACTCTCGATAGATAAAGGCGTCCTCTTGTCCTGCATCTCCGATGAGCACAAAACAGAGATGGGGAAAAGCATAGAAGAGAGCTTCGCAGCGCTCGATTTTGTGTGAGCCGTGGGTAGGCACGACCATTTTTTGCTCATCTATCCCATAGTCGCGCAGGAGCAGGGGGCCTTGAGGGATATGGTTGAGGCAAATAAAATCATGGAGAAGGTCGAAAAAATTCCATGGGCTGCTCGACACATAGAAGAACGGATTCTGCTGGGTTTCGTGGGCTCCTTCTGAGAGCGATCGGTACCATTGTCCTACGCCCGGAAGTCGGTGCCGGGTGTGCGCATTGTGGAGAAAGGTCCATCTTGCCATTTGCCGCAGGCTGGTAGCTCCAGTCACGAGGATGGTATCATCCACATCGCTGATGACGCCCATCGCGGCCGCAGGCGTGACAGGAAAAACCAGCCCTTTGAATAGCTGGGAGACAGGCTCTGGCGCGAGAAGCTGGGCGCTCACTTCAAAGGGGAGGTCTGGTAGCGACCCGTCGTGGTCGATGCGGGTACGAAAGTAGCCCTCGTCATCGGCGGTGAGCACGACCTGATGCGTGAGCACACGCAGCTCAATGACGGCGTGGGGAGCTTCCCGACTGCCGAGGCGCTTGTAGGTGTTGAGCAGGTTGGTGAAAAACGAGTCGCTTCGTGAGACAGCGATGTTCCGATCTTGTAGCACACGCCCTTCCACGTGGACATGATTTCTGCTGGCATATCCATGATAGAGCTGGACATACCAGTCCCTGTTGAGCCCCATTTGCTCACGAAATCGGGCCCGCAGGTTGTCGATCTGGGTTTCGGCCCGCCAGATAGAGGTATGAATATTTTTTTTCCAGCTGCTCACAGGAGGAAAACTACCAATTCCGCCGTAAAGTTCCAGACAAAGTCTATGGTAAACGCTTGGGGGCTTGGGACTAGATTCTACACCGGGGTTGAAATGGGAGGGTAAAGAGTTACCGAGAGGACTTGCCGTGATTGGTCTTTGGTCGTTCATGGTGAAGCGGGATCAGCGCAGGGCTGGTATTTGCCAGATCTTTATTACAGACGGGGAGATGGGGGTGTGGTTGAGGCAATCCTATCAGCGCCCCCATTCCTGCATTTTCAAATCGCGCCAACAGGGTGTACTTTTGTGCTCTTGATGTTACTCACCCAATTTTTGCATGAAGCTGCTTAGCCCCACAGACTGGAAAGAATACGAACTGATCGACAGTGGAGATGGCGAAAAACTCGAGAAGTTTGGCCCCTACACCCTTCGTCGCCCGGAGCCACAGGCAGTGTGGAGCAAGTTTATGACGGAGAGCAAGTGGGGAGAACTTGCCGATGCACGCTTCGTGCCAGACGGAAGTCACTCTGGTAGCTGGGAGCAGAAAAAGCGCATCCCCGACGAATGGTACATTTCCTACCAATACAAGGACATGCTGCTCAAGTTTCGCCTCACGCTTACGGGGTTCAAGCATGTGGGCATTTTTCCTGAGCAGGCCGTGAACTGGAACTATATCTATGAGCGCAGTTTGCAGATGAATAAGCCTAAGGTGCTCAACCTCTTTGCCTACACTGGCGGGGCATCTATTGCCGCCCGGGCAGGCGGTGCCGATGTGATTCACTGCGACTCTATTCGCAACATCATCAACTGGGCCAACCAAAACATGGTGGCCTCGGGCCTCAACGACATTCGCTGGCTGATCGAAGATGCGTTTAAGTTTGTGAAGCGCGAAGCGCGCCGAGGCAACAAATTTCAGGGAATCATTCTTGATCCACCGGCCTATGGGCATGGCCCCAAAGGCGAGAAATGGAAGCTCGAAGACATGGTCAACGAGCTCACTGAGGCAGTCTCGCAAATCACAGATGAGCAAGATTCTTTTCTGGTATTCAATAGCTATTCACTCGGATTTTCCTCTCTGGTACTGGAAAATCTGGTGAAGACACATTTTCCCAAGCAGGCTTCCAAGATCGAATCTGGTGAATTATTTCTTCCCGAGCGCTCAGGAAGAAAGTTGCCAGCTGGCGTTTTTGCAAGAATATAAAACACGCTAAACCTTTCGGTAGCCGGAACGTTTGAATGTGAAGCTATTTTTTGACCAAAAACGAAGAGATTTGTTGATAGACCAGCTGCACAAGAGGCTATCGCAACCCCTACCGGGTTGGAAAGCACAATGGGAACTCGTACCCCAAGGAGAAGCAAGGCCACATATTCCCGAGCATCATCGAAAAGGAGCAGTGCTTGCTTTTTTTTATCCACATGAAGGGGAGTATTACCTGTCCCTCATGCAGCGGGCCTTTGACGGAAGCATTTACGCAGGCCAGATCAGCTTCCCGGGAGGGGGGATGGAGGACGATGATCCAGACCTCACTTACACAGCCTTGCGCGAATCGGAGGAGGAATTGGGAATTCCGGCAAAAGAGGTGAAGTTGATCGGCACCCTGACCGATCTATATATCCCGATCAGCAATTTTCTGGTGATCCCAATTGTGGGATATGCAGCTAATCGGCCTTGCTTTCGTCTTTGTCCAAGAGAGGTTCACGATGTGGTAGAAATCCCTGTTTCCAGACTACTCCACTTGGTGCCCCAACTCGTGACGGTCCCTTCACTCAAGGGAAATCCTATCGAAGTGAAGGCATTTGTTGTGAACGAGCACGTAATTTGGGGGGTCACGGCCATGATTTTGAGCGAATTGATCACCGTATTGAAAACCAGTGTATGAGGCATTTGCATCTCCTTTTTCTTGTTCTGATTTTTTCCCTTAGCGCCTGTCAACCCGAGTTGCCGCCCATTTCCAAAGTGGGGGCCAATAGCGTCGGTGCCCTGGTAGATGGCAAAGTATGGCTCCCGCAGATCAACGGCCTTGCGCCTAATATCTCCGCTTCTTACGATGAGGCTACACAGCTATTGCGCATTACCGCCACCAATCTGGGAGATGGCACGTTTTTCTTGTGGGAGCTCAGTCCGCTTCCTGCTACGGGCTCTTATCCGGTTAGCGAATGGGAAAGCAATGGAATTGTGTTTCAATTTGGGGAAATTGCAGAAAGCACCGGGGCCGACCCAACCGTGTATCCCGCCGTGGCAGGCACGGGCCTTCTCGAGATCAGTTTGCTCGACAGCAGCAATCGGGTATTCTCCGGGGAGTTCTCTTTTGAGGTAACCGGACCAGACAATGCTACCATCGAGATCCGCGACGGAAGGTTTGATTTTCGGTTTTGAGTTGAATCGCACAGCCGGTTAGGAAAGGAACACGTACAAGGATTCCTCATGTACGTCAACACCCGTCCCACCGTCCCGGAGACTGTCCCTTTTGTTTGATCTATTGGAGTAAATTCTCCTACCTTGTGACAAACAG
>JANQTF010000046.1 GCA_030731845.1 Bacteroidia bacterium
TATAGTAGAAACAGTTTTTTTCTGCTAAACGGCGATAAATTCACCAGCCTGATCAGGAGCTACTCGGCCAGGGCCTTGTATGCCAAAAGCCTGGGACCGCGCTGGTCCTCGGGTATCTACTCTTCTATTTCCTCCTCCACCTTCAGTAATACCGACTTATCGGCCTCGATCAAGCCAGCCATTGAGTTCAATATCTATCCCTACGACGAGGTTCAAAACAGACAATTTTCCTTCCTCTATTCGATCGGACCGGAGTATTTCAATTTCACAGACACGACCCTCTACAACAAGCTAGAGCAGACCCTTTTTCGCCACGGACTCATGATTGAATTCAGCCAGACACAGAAATGGGGCTCGGTCTCCATCAGCCTCGGAGTAGAGCAATTTCTCCACAACCCAAGGCTCTTCAATGCCTACCTCAATCCCAACATCGAATGGCAAATCGTCAAGGGTTTGTCACTGAATGGAGGAGGCTATTTTTCTTTTGTTCGCGACAGGATCAACATCTCCAAAGATGACATCAGCGATGAGGATATTCTCCTCCAGATCAAACAGCTCGACACGAGCTTCACCTATTTCTCCTATTTCGGGATCAACTATCGAATCGGGTCCAAGTTCAACAACTTCGTGAATCCCAGGTTTGGGAGTTTGTAATACGTTGGCAAGAAGACGAGGCTATTTGTTTCCTTCTTTCCTCAGCTCCGCCCTCCGCATGGGCATTCCGTCGATGATGGCAAAGAGTTCCTCACAGGGCAACAATTCTGTGCGCCTCTCCTTCACACCGCCATCGAGCCCGATGAGCACCACCTCAAATCCGGATTCCTGCTGCTTGTAGGAAGCATACAGGGTGGAAGGAGCTGACCATTCGCCATGAGGCGAGAGCCCCATCCGCGCCTGCGCAGGGCTGAGCTGATAGACCACCAACTTGCGTTCTTTGAGCCCTTGGGCCTGAGATTGCCAGGCGGCAAGCTGCCGGAGAAGCGCGGGTGAGCTGGGGTCACTCACCATCACGAGTAGCACCCGATGCTCCCAGCGATGGGTAGCAAGGTCTTGGGCAGGGGAAAGATGCGGCATCGAAAACAGGATCAGTACAAGGAGAAAGGTCAGTGATTGTGAGAGAATCGTCATGGTATATTAACCCGCTAAACGGATTCAAGGTTTTGGCGAATGCCTGGAAACCACAAGCCTCACGGCATTCTACTGATACTTCTTCCCCCATTTTTCTTGCAAAAAACGCCGGATCTTTGCCTCTACGCCTGCCTCTTTGGGGCGATAAAAGGCGTGCCCCACAAGTTCCTCTGGCATAAACTCCTGGTGATTTTCTCCTTGAAAATCGTGGGAATACTTGTATCCTTTACCGTAGTCCATGTTTTTCATCATCTGGGTGGGCGCATTTCTCAGATGTAGCGGAATGGGATAGGCCGGATCGGTTTTCACGAGACTCATGGCCTCGTTGATGGAGG
>JANQTF010000047.1 GCA_030731845.1 Bacteroidia bacterium
CATCATGCATCAGGTTCTCCACGCCTACAAGCTTCGGCTCACCAATCTCAGCCAGGGAAATAGGTCCCTCAAGCTCGGTCGCCTCTCTACGAGGCGCGACATTGACTTGATGGATCTGGCTCACCTCGACGGCAAACCTGCCGAGGATCTGCTCGCCACGCTTATTGCGGGCAAAGACGTGCAGCTGCTCCGACAGCTCGACCCGCGCCATGAACCCACCAACCTCGCCGATCGCCGCCTCAACAGCATCTTTCGTAGCGCGGAGATGCTCCTCGAAGAATCCGGGACCTATGACTTGCATCTTGGGTATCCCTTTGTGGAAGGAAAGTTTCTGGACGGCACCATCGTGAGGTGTCCGGTGCTACTCTTCCCCGTGCGCCTGGAGCGAAACCTGCAAGGGCGACCCCGCTGGAAACTCTCGCGCCTCGATGAGCCTGTGACCTTTAACCCCACCTTCTTTCTTGCCTACGAACAATACCAAAACTGGCGATTTTCTCAAGAATTCTGGGAAGAAGAAATGGATGCCAACCAACACTGGCGAGATTGGGTGCAGTCGCTATACGAAACAATCAAGCAGCACGAAATTGCGGTCAATTTCAACGCTGATCTCTTTACCCTCAAGCTGGAGAGGTTTCCGGATTACCGAAAGGAGCAACTGGATCTGTTCAAAGTAGGCGTGTTGAAATTTCGCCCGCAGGCCGTGTTGGGGATTTTTCCACAGTCGGACTCCACGCTGTTGCAGGACTACGAGACCATCGAAAAGGCGCCTGATCAATTTTCGGTAGAAACCTATTTCGGATCTGCACAGACCGCGCCCCTGCCGGACAAAGCGATCCGGGAGGAGGACCGCTACTTTGCCTTGCCTGTGGATGCCTCGCAGGAGGAGGCCCTCCTGATGGTGAAGCGCGGCGGCTCTCTCGTGATGCATGGCCCCCCCGGAACCGGCAAATCGCAGGTGATCGTGAACCTCGTCACCGATGCCCTCGCACACGGCAAGCGGGTGCTCGTGGTCTCGCAAAAGCGCGCCGCCCTCGACGTAGTCTTCAAACGGCTTCATGGCCTTGGGCTCAGCCGATTTGCCATGCTCGTGCATGACCACCGCCACGACAGATCTGAGATTTACCGAAAGCTTCTTCATCAAATCCAGGATATCGAAGCCTTCGAATCTGAGTTTCGCGATCTCTCCAACACCGTGGCCGAGCACGATTACCGCGTGTTGTCGCGCCACATAGACACCCTTAGCAAATCGCTCGACCTGCTGGTGAATACCCTTCAGGATCGGTCCTCGTCAGGAATTAGCCCACATGAGCTGTATCAATCTTGCTCCAGCGCCTCCCCGTGGATAGACCTGAAAGAGCCTGCCAAAAAGCTCAGCCACGACCGCCTGATCGCGTTACTGGATCAGCTCGTGGCCATTCGCGATTACCGGGAATTTTTTGAGGAATCTTATCCCTGGAAACACCGACTGTCTTTTCGGCATTATCAGCAGGCAGACCGGCAGCAGCTCGCCCAAAAGCTACAGGCACTGCCTGAGCAGGTGAAAAGCCTCTCCTCCTCCTATCTGCGACTCACCAAGATCTTGGGAGAAGATCTGCTCAACGTGGGCTTAAACAAAGAGCGCATTGCGCTATATCAGCGCTTTGACCGCTATCACAAAAAGATTGAAACCAAGAGAGACCTCGAATCTCTGGCCCTGGACGGCCAAAAGCCCGCGGCTGTAGCCAAGTTACTCGACCGCTTGCAGAGCGCCCTCGACCATCTCGACAAGCGCGTTCTTCTCACAGATGAAGATTGGGGCAAATTTTCCGACCTGGAGAAGCACCTCGCCATCTGGAAAGAGGCGCATCAACAACCTTTTCGATGGGTGAATCTTTCGTTTCTGCAGGCGAGGTGGTATTTGTTTAAGCTCCTGAAAAACAAAGGCAAGGAGGCCACCCCACAACTGCTAGATCAACTCAGGAAGGATTTTGCGCACCATCAAAAGCTACAGCGCCTGAACGGCAGCTGGCATCAGCTCGCGTTTTTTTCTGATTTCCCCCTGCTCGATACCCAGAAGGAAAAATACAGATGGCTGGAGCAGAAGCAGCAGCACTTCGAGGCCTGGAAAGAGCTACAGGCCGCCAGACCATTTCCTGAGATTCATCCGAGCCTGGAGCAGGGCGTGTGGAACCCGGGAGATTGGCGCGACAGCATGAATTGGGTGACTTCGCTTGAAGCATTCACCGCTGCTTTGACAGATGCGCAGCAGGGCTGGCGCTTGTGGCTGCACCCCGAGCAAATGGCGGTTCTGGATCAAGGAATCAGGCAATTTGAATCGATTGAGGATGTATTGGCTCAATGGAGCCAGCGATTTGAAGAAGATTTTCATGACCTTCAATCTCTGGATCGGCAGCTTGCAGCCCTTGACGCTACCGGGCAGCAGGTGCTCACCCTGGCCGAAGAAGCGCTCGTGAGTGACCTGGCCGAACCTGAATTTCGAGACCTGATTCGCAATTCTATTTATCTACATTGGTTGGAGAATCTGGAGCAGGAGCACCCCATTCTCACGGAGGTGAGCGGGCGAGGCTGGGAGAGAACCCTGAGAGAATATCGGGAAAAATATGCACAGCGGCAGCCTGCTGTGGCTGCGCTCGTGTCCCGGCGGCTCAAAGAAAACATCCTCGCCGACATGGAGTTCAACCGCCTGCAAAACCGGGTGACCTATCGGGACATTCAGCATCAGGTGAAGAAGAAGCGACGTCTCTGGCCGCTTCGCCGCCTCATCTCTGAGACCTGGACCACAGGACTGCAACGACTGGCACCTTGTTGGCTGGCCTCGCCAGAATCGGCGGCGGCGATGTTTCCCATGCAATCGGGCCTGTTTGACCTGGTCATTTTTGACGAAGCCTCTCAGTGCTTTGTAGAGCGCTCGCTGCCCGTGATGCTGCGCGGCACACAGGTCGTGATTGCCGGCGACGACAAGCAGCTGCCACCCTCTGACCTCTATCGCGTGCGCTACGAAGACGATCCCGACCTGGCAGACGACCCCGTGGCCTTGGAGGTGGTGAGTGTGTTGGATCTGGCCCGGCAGACCCTACCGGAGCGGCGGCTGAGCTGGCACTATCGGTCGGAGTCTGAGGCGCTCATCCAATTCTCCAACGATCGCTTTTATGACGGCACGCTTCAGATGATTCCCCCCGCCTCCATCTCTCCCCTTCATCAGCCGGCCATTGTGTGGGAATCGGTAGCAGGCGAATGGCGTGATAATCGCAATAAGGTAGAAGCCAATCGGGTAGTTGAATTGATCCTAACCCTTGCCCAGCGGGCCGATAAGCCTACGGTGGGCGTGGTCACCTTCAACTTTCACCAGCAAGAGCTGATTCTCGATCAGTTAGAACAACGAATGCAAGTTCTCGCAGAGCTGGGGTCTCCTCAATATCAATCTGTGGCCGACCTGTTGGATCGGGTGTCGGGGGAGGAGCAGCAGGGTCTTTTTGTGAAAAATATTGAGAATGTGCAGGGAGATGAACGAGATGTGATCATCTTTTCGATTGCCTATGCGAAAGACGGGAATGGCAAGCTCCAGACGAGATTTGGGTTGCTCAACCAAGCCGGGGGAGAAAACCGGCTCAACGTAGCGGTGACCAGGGCTCGCTGGCAGGTGTTTGTGGTGTGCAGCTTCAGGCCGGAGGAATTGCAAGTGGAAAATAGCACCCAAGAAGGCCCCAGGGCGTTTAAAGCTTATTTGCGCTACGCTTGGGAACTGAGCCATGGGCAAGTAGAAAAGCAAAGCTGGCAATTGCATGAAGACGAAGGGCTGTGCCAAAGACTTCGACGCCGACTGGAAGCCGAAGGCTATGAGGTAGTGAGCGGATTAGGAAGGAGCGGTTATCAGCTGGATTTGGCAGTTCGAAAGCGTGGGGAAGAAGCTTTTCTCATCGGAATAGAGTGTGAGGGGCCGCGGTATTTTCGGGGGCTTTCTGCCAAGGAGCGGGATGTATATCGGCCACAGTTGCTACGGAGTAAGAAATGGCAGGTGATTCGGGTGTGGGCTCGTAATGTGTGGCAAGACGAAGAGAAAGAGTGGCAAAGAGTGTTAAAAGAGGTTGCCAAAGCAGAAAATAATTAAAATTAATTTGCAAGCCCATTTTTTCTTCTTATTATTGGTTGACCAATATTGGTTGACCAATCAATGAACCGCTACTCACATGGATGATAAACACCTCTTGTCCAACTTTCGAGAGATTGTGATGCAGGATCCTGTTGATGTAATCATTCAGCAAATCCGTAGCCTCATTTCCTCGGGTTCTATCCGCCCTGGAGATAAACTGCCGCCAGAAAGGAAGTTGGCTGAGAAGCTTGGCGTGAGCAGGTCTCATGTGAGAGATGCGATCAAGAAACTAGAGTTTTACGGAATTCTCAAGACCCTTCCACAAAGTGGAACCATCGTAGCTGGAATGGGGATCACGGCACTTGAGGGGCTGATTTCTGATGTGCTCCTTTTGGAAAAGCACGATTTTCGGTCGTTGGTAGAGACCCGTGTATTGCTGGAAACCCAGGCCGCTCACATGGCGGCCCTTCGGCGCAATGATCAGGATATTCGGGATATCGAGTTGGCGCTTGCTGCCTACGAGGAAAAGGTAATGAATGGTCAAATCGCTGTAGAGGAGGATCTTATGTTTCACCTAAAGATCGCTGAGGCCAGCAAAAACAATGTTCTGAAGTCTTTGATGCTCATCATCACACCCGATATTATTAGCAGCTTTACCGAGCGAAAGGTGTGCGAAGATGGTCGCTCCTTTTTGGCGCTCAAGGAACACAAAATCATTTTTGAACATATCAAAAATCAGGAGGCAACCCTGGTCATAGAGGCAATGAAACATCACCTGAGCGACATTGTTTCCTACAGCAATGGCCTGACTTCATAATGTTGTGAGACGCCTGTCTCACCCATTCTGTTTCACTCAACTATTCTTACCAAACTCCGCTCCCTCAGGCGGCAGGCTACTTTTTATTGCCAGATCAGAAGCTAGTTTCTCCTTCGACCGATTGCGTATGATCCTCCTTTGGAAAAAGGAGCTTGCCCAAGTGTTGCCTTACCGCTACTACCTATTTCTACTTGCTATGACAACAAACGGAACCATAAGCAAATTGAACCTCGTGCAATACCTCTTGATGGGGCTGTCGAGCCTGTCATTGGAGCGGGTAGCGGTGGTGGGGCATGGAGCTGCCAAAAAATCTAACCTCTCAGGTGCAGTATCACCCAGAACCCTGGATATTGATCATCTCATCATTCGACTATGGAGGTAGGAAAATCCTGATTCCATGATCGGCTTTTCTCCCTTTTTACACCCCGCCCGACGCTCATGACTTTTTCACCGATTTCATATTTTCCGTATTCACGCCTCCTCTTTTTGCTGATTATTGCGTCTGTTTTGGGTTGCAACTCGCCGGAGAGCAAGGGCGGGCTAATCCACAATATGGCCGAGTTTCGTGCCGCCGTAGCTAATGCCAAGCCCGGAGACAAGATCCTACTCGCCAACGGCGTCTGGAATGATGCCGAATTTGTGTTTCAAGCCCAAGGCACCGAAGCCGCACCCATCACCCTCTCTGTCGAGGAAAAAGGAAAAGTATTCATCGAGGGCAAATCAAATCTCAAGATCGCTGGCGAATATCTCGTGGTGGAAGGCCTCGTGTTTCGTAATGGATACACGCCTACTTCCGAGGTCATTTCTTTTCGGGTGAATGAGAACACCCTTGCTAATCATTGCCGGGTAACCGAGTGCGTGATCGACAGCTACAACAATCCCGAACGATTCGAATCCGATCTGTGGGTGGCGATTTATGGCAAAAACAACCGATTTGATCACAACGAACTCGTAGGAAAAGGCAACCTGGGTGTCACCGTAGCGGTGAGGCTCAACACCCCCGAAAGCCAGCAGAATTTTCATCAGATTGACCATAACTATTTTGGCCCCAGAGAAATACTTGGTTCCAATGGCGGCGAGACGCTGCGCATTGGCACGAGCCATTATTCTCTCACCAATTCCAACACCCTGGTAGAGTACAATTATTTTGATCGCTGCAACGGCGAGCACGAAATTATCTCCAATAAGTCCTGCCAGAATGTTTTCCGAAACAATACCTTCTTCGAATGTCAGGGCACACTCACGATGCGGCATGGCAACGAAACCCTGGTAGAAAACAATTTTTTCTTTGGTAATCGGAAAGCCAACACGGGCGGAATCAGGATCATCAACGAGAGCCAGCGGGTAATTAATAATTACTGCGAGGGCCTCACAGGCTATCGCTTCCGTGGCGCACTCGTGATCATGAATGGCGTGCCCAATTCGACCCCCAACCGCTATTTTCAGGTCAAAAATTCTGAGGCTACTTCCAATACCTTCATTGACTGCGACTACATCCAACTATGTGCCGGAAGTGATGAGGAAAGAAGTGCGGTACCGGTGAATACTTCTGTGAGCAACAATCTGTTTCTGAACAAGGAAAGTAAAAACATCTTCACCGTTTATGATGACATCAGTGGCATTACGTTTCAGGGCAACGTCCTGGGTGAAGGCATGGAAGCCCCCACATCTGCGGGCTTTGTATCCAAATCCGTGGCCCTGCAAACCCAGGATGGCATCAAGATCAGTTCAGAAGCAGGGATCAAGTCGGTAGAAGGAAGAGCCACCCTTGACAATACGGGCGTGGCCTGGTATCAGGCTGAGGAGATTTCTCCGGTCTTTGGAACCGGGACTGTCATCAAGATTGAGCCGGGAGAAGATGCCATTTTCAACGCTGTGGCCCAATCCAAGGCAGGTGATATCATCGAGCTGAGCCAGGGAGGGAAATATCTGGAGACCAAATCCATTGATCTGATTCATACGCTCACCATTCGGGGCAGCGCATCAAGTGAAGGAAAGCCTGAGATTCAGTTTGAAAAATCTACCCTGTTCAATATTGAAAATGGAGGGGCTTTGTCACTTCAAGGGGTGCTTATTTCTGGCGCGTCTTCGCCAGATCAGGCTGGCAACGCCGTGATCCGCACGAGCCGATACTCCATGGTGCAGAACTATAAGCTCATGGTAAAAGACTGCGACTTCCGCGACCTCGATGTGAACCACAGCTTTAATGTCCTCAAAATCTTTAAAAACACCTTCGCAGATTCTATTTCTCTGGTGAATTCTACTTTCACCAATATAACCGGATCAGTGCTCTCCCTGAATGAAGAAACCGAAGATCTGGGCATTTATAATGTGGAGAATGTAGAAGTAGAAGGCTGCACCTTTTCCAAAATAGGTGGTGTGGCGATCGACTTGTATCGCGGTGGCTCTGACGAAAGCACTTTTGGACCCATTCTGAATCTCAGCAACTCGTCATTCGATGAGGTGGGGCTGAATAAGCGCAACAAGTCGGGTGCTTCTATCACCCTGCATGGCGTGCAGCTCGCCATGATTCATCACAACACTTTTACAGGATGTTCTCCCATCAAACTTCACATGGTGGTGGGCGATCCCGTGACCGTGATCGAAGCATGTGAGTTTACCAATACCCCAGCCATTCAAGACAACGGAGAGCCCTATGAGGTTCACGACATTCGGTACAACTAACTCAACCCACCCCGATCATCCTTGAGAAATCTAGCCTACATATCTCTCGTCTTTTGTCTGCTCATGACCGCCAGGGCCATGGCACAACACCCACGACTACTGCTCACGCCAGAAACAGTAACTGAGATCAGGCAAGAGCTGGGGTCGGTGCCGGTATTTGATGCGCAAATGGCAGAAGCAGTAAGCATGGTGAATGCAGCCATTGATCAGGGGATAGACGTGCCAATACCTGTCGATATGGCAGGAGGATATACCCATGAGCGGCACAAGCGCAATTGGCTGCTGATGCAGCAGGCGGGAGTCCTCTATCAGTTTACCGAAGACAAAAAATACGCCGAATATGTTCGGGAGATGCTGCTCGCCTACGCTGAGATGTATCCAACACTGGGGCTTCATCCCGCTAAGCGGTCCTACTCACCTGGCAAGCTATTTTGGCAATGCCTCAATGATGCCAATTGGCTCGTCTCTGTGAGCCAGGCTTATGATTGTATTTATGAATTTTTGAGCGAAGAGGAACGAGAGCTGTTGGAGCGGGATTTATTTCGCCCCTACGCCGACTTTTTATCGGTGGAGAATCCACAGTTTTTTAACCGCATACACAACCACAGCACCTGGGCCTGTGCCGCAGTCGGAATGATTGGTTTGGTTTTGGAGGACGAAGAAATCGTATCCCGAGCCCTATATGGGCTGAGGGATTCCTCCATTCAAGCGGGAATGCTCGACAACGACGGCGGAATGATCCGCAAGGCCGGGGAGTATCAGGCCGGTTTTCTGGCCCAGATGGAGGGCTCTTTTTCGCCAGATGGCTATTTCACGGAAGGGCCCTACTATCTGCGATATGCGATCTTTCCCTTTTTGTTGTTCAGCGCCTCGCTGGATCAGAGTATGCCCGAGCTCGATATTCTTGGCTATCACGATTCCATCTTGCGAAAAGCTGTCTATGCCCTGCTCAACCAAACTGATGCCAATGGCCTCGTATTTCCGATCAACGATGCCCAGAAAGGCATGTCCTGGAAGTCGCGCGACATCGTCACGGCTGTAGATCTGGCCTATCATCTCTATGATCAGGATCCTGAATTGCTCTCCATTGCGCAGCTGCAAGGGTGGGTGACCCTCGATCCAGCAGGATTTCGGGTAAGCAAAGACCTTCAACAAGGACTGGCAAAACCGCTCCACCGAAACAGTGTGATGTATCGCGACGGTGCTCAGGGCACACAGGGAGGGATCGGCATTTTGCGGGCTGAGGGCAGCGCGGGCCATGAGCTTTGTCTGGTCATGAAATATAGCGCACAGGGTGGTGGCCACGGCCATTTTGATAAGCTCTCCTATTCGCTCTATGGCCCGATGGGAGAAATCGTGCAGGACTACGGCTCCGTGAGATGGGTGAACATTGACCAAAAAGGAGGAGGTACCTATTTGCCCGAAAATAACTCCTGGGCAAAGCAGTCTATTGCGCACAACACCGTGACAGTAGATCAGACAACCCAATATCAGGGAAAAATCCAATTGGCAGATGCCAACCAACCATATCTCTTCGCTGCCGACATTCTCCATCCGGAGGTTCAGTATATCAGTGCCAGGGATAGCAATGCCTACCCCGGTGTGATGCTCCATCGCAGCATGGTGCTGATCGCAGATTCCGGTCTTGCCGAGCCGATCGTAGTGGATCTTTTTCGGGTAGAATCTGATTCAGCCCACACCTATGATCTTCCTCTTTGGTACACTGGGCATTTACTCACCACCAACATGGAGTTTGAACAACTTGCGGCACTTACCCCCATGGGCAAGAACCATGGCTATCAGCACATGTGGCTGGAAGGGCAAGGTGTGGCTGGTGAAGCACCCATCACGATGACCTGGTTTGCCAACGGAACCTTCTATAGCATGATCAGTGTTGCCACACCCGGCGATTTGCTTATCAGTACTTTCTTGGGAGCAGATGACCCCAACCACAACCTGCGTCGCGATCCGGCCCTTCTCATTCGAAAAAAGGATCAGGCCGATGCCTTGTTTGTGAATGTGGTTGAGCCACATGGATCCTACAGCCCGGTATTGGAAATTCCCAAAACCCCCTATGGAGTCATCAAAGGGGTGGAGGTGATTCTCAATAATCGCGAATACAGTATCGTCTCGATCCACACAGAAGATGGAACGCAGCGAAATATCATGATAGCGAATAGAGACAATGATCCTGCAGCGACACATGAAGTCACAGCCAAAGATCAATCATGGACCTGGACCGGTCCTTTTCATTATATGACCAACAACAAGTAGAGAGATGAAATCTAAGACACAAAGCAAGGAGTTCCTGTTTGGAGCTGACATTGAATGGGAGGAAGTCGCCCCTAAACTCAAGCGACAAGTGATGGGGTTTGATGACAAAATCATGCTTGTCAAGGTAGATTTCAAGGCAGGTGGTATTGGTCAGATGCATGAGCATCACCATTCGCAGGTCACCTATGTTGAGAGCGGCGAATTTGACATGACCATTGGGGATGCTGTTCATACCCTTCGGGCTGGTGATTCATTTTACGTGCCACCTCATGTGCTGCACGGATGTGTGTGTGTGCAAGACGGTGTGTTGATTGATGTGTTCAGCCCGCTTCGGGAAGACTTTTTGGCCCAATAATTCACCCTCATGAAGGTAAAAGGACTCAGATGGTGGATAATCGGGCTTATCGCATTGGCAACTATCATCAACTACATCGATCGCCAGTCACTGAACGTATTGTGGCCCCAGATCGGGCCAGAATTATATCCAGATAAATCGGAGGATGAATTAAAAGAAGTATTCGCCTTAATTTCTGTGATATTTGTCTTCTCCTATGCATTGGGACAATCGATTTTTGGGAAAATTTTTGACTGGATCGGTACCCGCTTGGGTTTCGCCTTGTCTATAGGAGTTTGGTCTATCGCGACCGCCCTTCATGCTGTCGCAAGAGGGGTCCTGAGCTTCGGTATCTTCAGAAGTATCCTCGGCGTAGCAGAAGCAGGCAACTGGCCTGGTGCTGCAAAAGGAAACGCCGAATGGTTTCCCACGAAGGAGCGCGCACTAGCACAAGGGCTCTTCAACTCAGGCGCCGCGATCGGTGGAATTATTGCTATCCCACTGATTGGCTTTCTTGCGCTACACTTTAGCTGGCAAAGCATCTTTATCATGGTCGGCCTCACAGGCTTGTTGTGGCTCATACCTTGGATAATCATCGTAAAAGCACCACCCAAAGACCATCCTTGGCTCACTGAAAGTGAGCGGGTGTATATTCTTTCTGGACAAGTAAGTCAAGATCAGGATGGAGTCGAAGGGCAAGATGAAGGGTATAATCCTTCTACCTGGGAAATGCTGTCCCGCAAACAAAGTTGGGGCGTAATCATCGCCTCAGCCATGATTGACCCGATCTGGTGGCTCTTTGTGTTCTGGATTCCGACTTATCTCAGTGAAGTTTACGGCATGGACGTAAAAGGGCTAATCATCTTTGGATGGGTGCCTTATGTCGGAGCCATGCTAGGAGCTTGGTTTGGTGGTCTTCTGGCACAAAATCGTATGAAATCAGGCTGGACTGTGGACAAAACCCGGAAGTTGGTTATTACGCTGGGATGCTTGATCATGCTGCCTTCCTTGTTGGCAATGTCCAACCCTGGCAGGCCGGAAATGGCAGTCATCCTGATGGCAATTATCCTCTTCGGATTCCAGACTGCGATCGGGAATGTGCAGACGCTTCCAAGTGATTTTTTCGGAAAGAAAACGGTCGGAACCTTATCTGGATTTGCCGGCACGGCTGCTAAACTCGCCGCAGCTGGCCTCACCTATTTTGTGCCCTGGTTAACTACCGGGGGCAATTATACCCCTGTTTTTGTTCTAGGTGCAGGCCTGGCCCTGATCACGATGGCAAGTATTTGGGTCTTATGCCCCAAAATAGAACCACTTAAGCCCCTGACAAATTAACCAGGGAAGTTGTCTCTCCCTGTTCCCCTCTACTTGAAGATGTGAGTCCTAGAGTAGATCAACTTGTAAACAATAAAAGACTTTAATTTCAGATATGAGCACACAACAAAAAGTAGCCATCGTCACAGGTGGCGGTAGAGATATTGGCAAGGCCATTTCTATCAAATTGGCCTCTATGGGGGTGAAGGTGGTGATCAACTACCTCAACAACCGGGATGAAGCAGCCACTACCCAGGAGGAAATCCTCAAAATGGGAGGAGAGGCCATTCTTGTGAAGGCAGATGTGACAAACTGGGAGGATATCCAGAACATGATCGCGGCCACACAAGAAGCTTTTGGGCCGAAAATCGACGTGTTGGTGAACAATGCCGGGGGCCTCATAGCCAGAAAAACCATTGATATGATGGACGAGGAGTTTTGGGACAAGGTCATTGGCCTCAACCTGAAGTCTGTCTTCATGATGACCAAAGCGGTGGTTCCTCACATGTCTCACGGTGCATCTATTGTGAACCTTGCTTCACAGGCCGGTCGCGATGGCGGGGGTGGTGGTGCTTCGGCCTACGCTACAGCCAAAGGAGCTGTCATGACTTTTACCAGAGCCATGGCAAAAGAACTTGGGCCCAAAGGCATCCGAGTAAATGCCCTTTGCCCGGGTATGATCTCCACGACGTTTCACGATGTGTTTACCAACGACGAGATCAGAACCAAGGTAGCATCTAGCACGCCGCTCAAGCGAGAAGGCGAAGCCAAGGAAGTCGCCGATCTGGTCGGATACCTCGCCAATGGCGAAGCCAGTTTTGTCACCGGAACCAACATTGACATCAATGGAGGGTTATTTTTCTCATAAACGGTAACACCCTTAATCATAGATAGTCGTCATTTTTCCACCTCTCTTTGCCTCTGAATTGGCTCTGCTCTTCTTCTGTCCTCTTGCGACAAAACGCCAGAGATCATAGAAGATCCCGTGGTTCCTTTTCATTTGGCAATTGGTGTCTCAGCCTCCGCGACATGTCTTGCAGAGCTGTGCTCGTAGCCGAGTACCAAGCTTCACAAGAAAAGCAAGTCTCCAAATCGGACACCTGCCCGCGGGTCTTTACACCTTCTCTTTCACCAATGATGCGGTGTGGGAAGCAGGAAAAGTGATCGTGAAATAAGGGCAAGATTCTTCTCAGAATCTTGCCCGACGGGACGAAGATTTTGTAAGTAGTAGTGAATCCCAGAGGTTATCCCCGCTAGATGACCCTGGGATTTTTTCATGCTCGGCAGCATCAAAAATGGCTTTCTGGAAGGTCTCCTGGAGTCGGTAGAGGGGAGAAGCCGTCCGGATATTGAAAAAAACTTCGCTTTCCTGTAAGAAAATCAAGCTCATGACAACCAATGGAGTAGATTTGATCAAATCAGTTCATTTTCACTAGCTTGTATTGCATTTTTCACCAACAAAGATGCGCGGTACCAACCCATTCGATCAGCTACCCAACGTTTCTCTCTTATGATAGAAGTTCAAAACCTGGTCAAGTCATTTGACCTCAGCAAAAAGCAACGGGAAGAAATGGGCATTTCTGCCTCCACCGTTCAAGCGGTAGATCATGTAAGTTTCACCTGTCAGCCGGGTCGCATCTATTCACTTTTGGGCCCCAACGGTGCCGGGAAGACCACCACCCTGCGCATGATCGCCACGATCCTCAAGCCAACTTCTGGAAGCATCAAAGTCGCAGGCTATGATGTCAATACCCAGGCTCAAGAGGTGCGTCGTGCCATCGGGTTTCTCACGGGCAGCACCGGCCTCTATCAGCGGCTCACCGCCAACGAGATCATCAAGTATTTTGCCGATCTCTATCAGCTCGATGCAGCTACCTACACCCGTCGCAAAGACGAACTCTTCACCCTGCTGGGCATCAACGAATTTGCCAATAAGAAGATCGGGCAGCTCTCCACCGGGATGAAGCAAAAAGTCTCCATCGCCCGCACGATGATCCACGATCCCGAGGTCGTCATTTTTGATGAGCCCACCTCCGGACTCGATGTCATCACAGCTGAAAACATCATCAAGCTGATCAGGGACTGTAAAACCCGTGGAAAAACGGTCATTTTCTCCTCGCACATCATGAGCGAAGTAGATCTGCTCTGCGATGATCTTGCCATCATCCACAAGGGCAAAATCCACTACGAAGGCACCATGGATCAGTTTCGCGAAGAATTCAAAGCATTCACCCTCACCGAAGCTTTCATTCGTGTAGTCGAGCAGCCTGCTGCGGTAGGCTAGTAAGCCTCTTTTTTTCTCGAATCAAAGAACCGATCAATCAACTTCGTCATGTCATCTATTTTTACCATCATAAAGAAAGAGTTTCTCGACACGCTGAGAGACAGACGCACGCTCATCACGATGATTGTGCTGCCCCTCGTGCTGTTTCCCGCTATTTTTGGAATTACCATCACGGTTCAAAAATCCCTGACCGAAAAGGCCATGGAGAAAGAACTCAAAGTGGGACTCATCGTGGAAGGCGGTCAAGCCGCCGACCTGATCTCTGCGGTAGAAACTGCGCCCAATCTCGTGCTGATCAGAGGCATCGCCCTCGAAGACACCGCCCGCCTGATTCGCAACGATAGCCTCGATATGATCATGCGCATCGACTCTGAATTTGACTCGACCATGGCGCGGTTTGAGTCGGGCCGCGTGATGATTTATTACCTCGGCACCGAAGACGACAACATCCGCGAGCGGCTCGAAGCTCCCATGATAGCCTACGAGCAGGCCGTGCTCGGGCAGCGCATGCAGGCCCTGCAAATTTCTCCGGCTACCGTGGACCCCATCAACATCGACACGAGCCACGATCTCGCCACGACACAGGAGCAAATCGGCAAGCTCGCCGGAGGATTCCTCCCCTACATCTTTGTGATTTTTAGCTTCATTGGGTGTATGTATCCCGCGATCGACCTGTTTACAGGCGAAAAAGAGCGCGGAACCATGGAGACCCTCTTCACCCTTCCGGTCAGCCGCATCGAGATTCTCGTAGGCAAACTTGTTGTGGTTGCCACTTCTGGCCTCATCTCTGCCCTCATCGGCATTTTGGGCCTTGTGCTGAGCTTGCAGTTTTTGGACATTCCCGATATGCTGCGCGAGCCGCTCCTCGATATGGCCAAGCCATACACCATCATCATGCTCATCCTGATGATTTTGCCCTTGGCGGTCTTCTTTGCAGGCATACTCGTGCCCATCACCACCTACGCCAAAACCTTCAAAGAGGCGCAAAGCCTCATCACCCCGCTCAACCTCGCGGTGATCATCCCCGCTGCCATCGGCCTCATGCCCGGCATTGAGCTCAACGCCGGAACAGCGCTCATCCCCATCCTCAACGTGGCCCTAGCCGCCAAAGAGATCCTCGCCGGCACCGTGGATTACGGTCTCCTGTCCCTGGTTTTCCTCTCCCTGATTGTGATCGCCTCAGTAGCAGTGGTGCTAAGTGTGAAAATGTTTGGCAAAGAAAGCAACATCATGCGAACCTAGTTCGCGGGTTGGCCCTCATCTCATCCAATCCTCTCACCCGCTGGGTGAGGGGATTTTTTTGGGGGAGCTCAGCGCCATTACCGACAAGGTGTGGTGGGAGCGTGGCACTCGCGGCCTCGATTCCCTCAAAGGCTTCCTCGAAGCGATTAAGAGCATCTAGTTTGGAGACCGAGTCAAATCCCTGACACAGTTACGTGAACACTCCCAAGCTATTGAATGTACTAGGCAAAATGAACTAGTCAGCTTCTTGAATAAAAGGCTCTACATTGTGTGTATTCGCATACTCGGTAATGCGCTCAGTTTCAGCTAAGTCAACATATTCAACCGTTTTAGAACGGTGAATGGCTGCCCATGTATCATGCTCCTTGTGTTGATTTTTGTGGGGCTCTTGTCCGATTACAAAATACTTCCCATTATCCTCTCCACTTTCCTCGAATGCTTTAACCAAGGTGTACATTTCGGCGAGGTCATGTTGGAGGTTGTAGGCACGCTTGCTGAAGTCGACAACCCGGCCAACCATCGGGGCATCATTGCGACCTATAAAGCTCACCCGAGTAGGGAGGAACAAAGTAGGAATATCATGTGAAGTGAGGCTTATTCCTAGATTTACTCTGCCCTTCAGATGAGGGTAAAGCTTGTCAGAAACGATTTCCTCAATGTGGAAAGGAGAATTATGCTGTACACCGATAGCCGGAATCTGGTCGACGAATTTCTCATATAACCTCAGAAATGCCGTCTGGTTCTCTGGCAAATTGATTGGCGTGGGTGAAGTAAAGGTGAGTAAGTTGTGGTGGTATTGAGCCAAATAGCCAATATAATCCTCACGCAGAAACCGCTGCTGCCTAACCGTCGACTCTTGTAATTGGTAATGATAGTCCTGGATCTTCCTTGCTTCAGTTTCAATGGTTCTGGTAATCCCATTCAGGGCCTGTTTTAGCAATCGGTGCCTAGGCTCTGCCATCAGCTCTTTAACCAACTGGACTTTGTGTGGAGAATACCGAAAAAAAACATCATTCCCAGCCAGCATGAGCAACCCAACACTCAGCTGCTCACCCGCCTCAACCCGAAGAGGCACATGTAAAATGCTATGGAAGACGGACATGGTTAGTTGATGATAGCTTGAACTCGTTGCAAAAAGGATAAACTTACCTCCTTCACCCAGGATTCAGCAAAAATGTTGTTGGTAAAGTAACTAGAAATATACGGTATTTCAACCATCCTCCGGGTCCTGCGGCACGAGCTCGCCGCGGAAGGCCTTGGCGAGCAGGGCCTGGGGCAGCTGATCAAAGTGCTGCCTTAGCTCCTCGTAGCGGGCCTCGATGCGGTCGGCGAGCCGGAAGGTCTCGGCATAATACTGATTTTTCTCCTTTTGAAAACTCATCTTGGATAGATTGTTGTGTCAACCTATGTTAGGACGTGACCTCCCCCTACCGGCCAGCCCCATCACAAACCCAGCTTGAGGTCCACTCCCCCACCTTCCTGGCGTAGTGCTGGTGTGCGAGGGCATTGGGGTGGCTGTCGAAGGGGGCGTTGTTGAAGCGGGGGTCGCGGAGGTCCACGGAAATATCGAGGGTGCTGATGCCAGCTTCTTGCAATTGGTGTAGCGTGGTTTGGGTTTGGCTCGTTTGCGTGAGACCTGTGACCAGAAAGGGAACCCCAACGCTGTCGCAAAGCGCTTTCATTTCCTGACACAAGGCGAGGGTCACTGCCTGGGGTTCGAGCTGATGGAGGTGAATGTCGTCTGAGAGGGATTGGAAAAAATTCACCGAGGCCAGCGCGTCGCGATACCGCCAATCCTGATAGAGGCTGTCCCACGGACAAGACCGCAGGCGGAGCTTGCCGAGCGGCAGCTCAGCATAGGGCACCCGACTTTTTCCCATGGCCTCATTCACCGACTCATCCGACTGCTGATAGCCCACGGAGAGCGCATGGCGAAAACCTGGTGACAACACATTTCTCCCCTCATGAAAATCCGCATAATTGAGCATCACAAGTGCAGGATGTTCTCCGGCCTTGATGCGTTGACGCAGCTGAAGCAAACTCTGGACGGTGCCAAATCCTGGCACGCCGAGGTTTTTTACCTGCACGTTGCGCAGCTCTTGCTGTAGCAGGTAGGGAAAACTGAGGCTGTCATCCACGCCCATGCCGTAGGTGTAGGAGCAGCCCATGAGGTAGATCATGGGCAGGGAATCTGGCAGGGGCCTGTTTGCTGTGATCCGCAGCGAATCTTCCCCATGGGTGACATGGTAGCGGAGCCCCTCATTCATGGTCACGAGGTAGTGACCGGGGTTCAAGGCAAAGCCGAGCTGGGGGTGGTGGATGAGACAGTGCGAAGGCTCGGCATGAATGGAATAGGCCTCCTGCACGTAGGGCCTGTATTGCAGCAGCCAGAGAGCTGCCTCAAAGCAGGGCGGAATGAGCAGCAGGATAAAAGCCCAATACCCGATTGTCTGCTTCCAGCTTGTAGTGCGTTCTGGCTTCACCATGATTTTTTCCCATTGATCCATTCCCCTATCCTTTGGGAGAAACAGAATCAGGAGGGTGAAGATAAGAGGATGAATGAAAAAGAGGTGCATCCTGATCCTTCGACTTGCTACAAGTTGTGGCGTGCCAATTTGGAGAATGATGGAACTCGTAGTAGCCTATTTTTCACCATTTTCTCTCACCTCAAATCTCCGAATGAGGTAACCTGGCGGGCTTAACAACTGCCGCCCCGGGGCTATGGTTGTTGTTTCCCGCCGGAAACCGAAAGAATCCATTCTCTTTAACCGGGCGGCTATGCCTCAAATAGCCCCCTTTACTTCACCTTCACAAAGCGAATGCATTGGGGAGAGGCTTCTGTATCGATGGTTTGCAAGGCAGTGAGGCCACCAGTCTCCAGATCGCGACGGAACACCGTGAGGGCATCGCTATGCTGCTGTGCCACGAGCAAAAACTTGCCCGTAGGGTCAATGGCAAATGCCCGGGGCCAATCTCCGCCACAGGGCACTGTATCTACAAAACGCAGGGTTCCTGTCGCCTCCTCCACTGCGAGGATGGCAATGCTGTTGTGGCCGCGGTTGGCGGCATACACAAATCGCCCGTCGGGAGAAATGTGGATGTCGGAGGCTTGGCTATGGTCAGTAAAATCTTGAGGGAGAATGGTCACGGTATCGAGCATCGCGATGAGGCCACTCTCGGCGTTCCAACTAAACGTGTTGACCGTGTTGTCCAGCTCATTGACCCAGTAGCCGAGCGATTTTGTTGGGTGAATGCAGACATGGCGCGGCCCCGCGCCGGGATTGGCATGCAGAGAAGCGGGGCTCTTTGCTACAAAGTGTCCGCCTTCATCGAGGCCGTAGGCAAATACCTGATCAGAGCCCAGATCTGGCACGAGAATAAGGTTGGCATCGCCTACGGGATAGATCATGTGCGGGTGAGCCTCCTGCTGTCGGTTGGCGTTGATGCTGCTGCCCTCGTGCTGCACCTGATCGAGCATGGCGCCGGGAGCGCCATTGGCGTCGATCTCGATTGCGCTGATCTGCGCACTCGTGTAATGTGCCACGAGGAGCTTGCGGCCTTCGTCGGCCAGAGCCACATAGCAGGGGTTCACGCCACCGGTGGGAGCTTCGCCCAATTTACTGAGCAGGCCCGTATGAGCATCTAGCGAAAATCCTGTGACCAGGCCCATCTTGCCCTCTTCTTGAATCGAATAGAGCCGGTCTCCACGCACCGCGAGGTAGGAGCTCGATTCCACGAGCGGAAGGTTTTGCACAGGCGTGACACTGCCTGAGTCTGCCGAAAATCGGTACAGCCCAATTCCTTCACCGCCATCTTGGCTGCCAGAAGAGAGATAGAGCCAATAATCATCAGGAGCTGCGGAGGTGGTTGACATATCGGGTTGGCAGTGAACAAGTGAACAGGCGGCCAAAAGTAAGAAGAGGAAGCGCATAGGGGGGGAATTTGCCGCAAAATAAGGGAAAATGAGCGTCTGGCCATCCTTTCTCGCCACAAAAAAGCGCCTGGCAAAGCCAGGCGCCCCATAAAAACGAACCTATCTCCCTTTCCTGCTAAAAAAGGAAGCTACTATGCGGTGTCAGGATTCCAGAAGGTCTAGAATCTGCGTGGCGTGGGCAGCGGTCACGACGTTCTCGATCACGTGAGTCACCACGCCTTCTTCATTGAGCAAAAAAGTGGATCTCAGCAGCCCCATGTAGCTGCGACCATACATGCTTTTTTCGCCCCAGGCACCAAACTGCTGTATGAGCTTGGTCTCCGGATCAGAGATGAGCCGAAAAGGCAGCGACTGCTTGGTAATAAAATTGAGATGCGACTTTTCCGAATCAGGGCTCACGCCCACGACTTCATAGCCTTTGGCTTTGAGCTTGTCGTAGCCATCCCGCAGGCTCAGGGCCTCCTTGAGGCAAGATCCTGATCCATCTTTGGGGTAGAAGTACAAGACGAGCTTCTGCCCACGGTAGTCAGACAATTTCACAGAATCCCCATTCTGATCGGTCAGGGGAATATCTTGTGGGGCAGAGCCAACAGGCAAGAAAGTGCTTACAGATTCAGCCATAACGTTGCGATGTCTTTGAAGAAGATAAGATGAGAACTTTCGTATTGGTGGGAATGTTTAGGAAGAACGGAAGAAATGGGGGAAATGATTGAGTGGGAGAATTATTGAATGGTTGAATGAGGGAGGGCGGGAAGAATTGTTGAGTTTTTGCGTTGGTGAATGATTAAATGAAAAAAAGGATTTCGTCCAAAACCGATACCCTTACTTCCAAATACCATTCCCTCCTTATACCCTTATTTCCATATACCTTTTCCTATTCCCCCTTCCCCATTCTTGCTTATTTAAAATGCTTTTTCCCTTCGCCCACGTAGCGGATGGCGCTGGAGCGAATGGTTTCGTAATGTTGATCATCGAGGGGCTTCACTTTTTTTGCGGGAATGCCAGCATAGATCCACCCCGATTCGCAGCGCATGTTTTGTGGCACGAGGGCCCCTGCACCGATGATGCAACCCGATTCTACCACAGCCCCGTCGAGCACGATGGCTCCCATGCCGATGAGTGAGGCAGACTCAATCCGGCACCCATGCAAAATCACCCGATGACCAATCACCACATCGTCGCCAACCTCACAGGTGCTCAGGCCTTTGGTGCAGTGCAGCATGCTGGCATCCTGGATATTGCTCCGCTTGCCGATCCTGATGGGCCCCACATCGCCGCGCAGCACCGCCTGATACCAAATGTTGCTGTCTTCACCAATTACTACATCGCCCACAATGGTGGCATTTTCTGCCATGGTCACCGTGGGGTGAATGTCGGGATGGATTCCTTCGTAGGATTTAATCAAGGCCATATTCTTCTCGATAATGCTGAAAGGTGTCCAAAATTTCCTCACGGCTCAGTGCCGCATTCACCATAAAAAAACCAATTCCATCGAGCAGGGTGCAAAGGGTAGCTCCGTGCTCATTTTTTTTATCATTGTCCATTCGGCTGAGCAGCGACTCATTGTCAGCAGAATGAATGGGAATTTCGGGATAAAACCGGTCGATCAGCTGCTTAATTTCCCGATAGTCTTTCGGATAAATCAATCCACGTCTCAAGGACATATACGCCTCCATGACCATGCCTGCCGCGATCGCCTCGCCATGCAAGAAGGGGCTCGATCGCTCCAGCCATTCACTCTCCAGGGCATGGCCAAAGGTGTGGCCGAAGTTAAGTGACTTTCGTGCTCCTTGCTCAAAGGGGTCTTTCTCCACAATGTGTGACTTGATGGCCACAGAGTGCTCGATCATGGCGGCGAGGTTCTCCTTGCGCAGATCTTCGATCTGCTGAAGGCGAAGCCAGCCTTCTTGGTCGGCAATGAGGTGATGCTTGATCACCTCAGCAAATCCTGAGTATAACTCCCGGTCAGAAAGTGTTTCCAAAAAAGCGGGGTCAATATACACCCCTTGCGGATCGGCAAAGACACCAATGTGGTTTTTGAAGCCCCGAAAATCTACCCCGAGCTTGCCGCCCACGCTGGCATCTACCTGAGAAAGCAGGGTAGTGGGCACCTGCACAAATCGAATCCCACGCTTATAAGTAGAGGCCACAAAACCACCCAAATCCCCAATCACTCCGCCTCCCAGGTTCACCACGACCGCCTTTCGGTCGAGGGAGAGGGCTGTCATTCGCGCCCAGATCTGCTCACAAGTCTGAAGATGCTTGTGTTGCTCGCCCGAGCGAATCACCTCGATCTCATGGTCTGGCAGATGCTGCCGCAGGCGTGGATAACAGGACAAAAACGTATTGTCATCGGCGATAACCAACACAGCAGATGGCCCTAGCTCCTCCATGGCCTTGCCAAGGGCTAGGGGCGCGTCTGGCCCAATATGGATGGGATAGTTCAGCATATCAGCAAAAATACAAGAAGATTTGGGGGATTGATATATGGAGGCAGAATCCCATCCTTCCCTTTCATTTGTTTTCCTATTTGCTCATTTCATCCCTAGCCAGACAAGTCTTACCTTTGCCGTCAGAAACATGACAGGCCCGCCAACCGAGATTGACATTTTGGCAATGGCACACTATGTGAACATCAATGCCAACGACCATGTTTAATTCCCGAAAAAAGAAGAGAAAATCTAGCATGAACGAAGATATCAAGCAGCCAGAAGCAGGGGTAGAACTACCCGTGGACCAAGCCCAGGCAGCCGAAGTGAGCCAACAGGATTCCCAGGGAGCTGAGACCCAGGAGCAAGGGTGGGAAAATCCTGAAAATATGGATGATGCCATCAGAATCATCGCCGAGTTGCAGGTGAAAATGAGGGATACCTTTGCCTCTTTTTTACAGCAAAAAGACCTTAACCTTCGCCTCCAGGCTGACTTTGAAAACTTCCGCAAGCGCAAAACCAAGGAGGCAAATGACGCCATGCGCTTTGCCAATCAGGACCTGATCGTGCAACTGCTCCCTGTGCTCGACAACTTCGATCGCACCCTTGACGCGATTGAAAAAACTGACAATCTGGCAGCGATCAAAGACGGTATCGCCGTAGTTGACAAAAGCATGAAGCACACGCTTCAAAAAATCGGGCTAGAACCGATTCAGAGCAAACAAAAAGCCTTTGATCCAGAAGTCCATGAGGCCATTACTACTGTACCTGTGGCTGAAGAATCTCAGAAAGGCATCGTGATCGATGAAATCGAGAAAGGCTATAAGCTCAAAGACCGAGTGATCCGTGTCGCCAAAGTCGTAATCGGAGAATAGCATCACCCATCAGCAGAAAGTGCTCACACATGGCAAAGAGAGATTATTACGAGGTACTTGGGGTAAGCAAATCCGTCGGAAAAGATGATTTGAAGAAGGCCTATCGCAAATTGGCGCTTCAATTTCACCCCGACAGAAACCCTGGCGACGAATCTGCAGAACAGAAGTTCAAGGAAGCTGCCGAAGCATACGAGGTACTCAGCGATGACAACAAGCGGGCGCGCTATGATCAGTTTGGTCATGCAGGCCTCAAAAACTCCGGTGGCGGCGGCGGTTATTCTGCTAGTGACTACGAAGACATCTTCAGCCAGTTTGGTGATATTTTTGGCAGTGACATCTTTGGAGGGCGTGGCCGCCGTGGTGGTGCGCGTGCCAGAGGGCAGCGCGGAGCCGATATTCGCATTCGCCTGCCACTTACCCTGGAGCAAATTTATACCGGGGTAGAGAAAAAAATCAAACTGACCCACTTCACAACCTGCAAAGTGTGTTCTGGTAGCGGAGCCAAAGATGGCACTGCGTTCAATACCTGCCCTACTTGTCAAGGCGCTGGAGAGGTTAGACAACAAGCCGGTGGCGGATTTTTTCAACAGATTGTCATCTCCACCTGCCCCACTTGTCAGGGTGAGGGTCGCATCGTATCTCAGTCCTGCAACAATTGTGATGGCAAAGGCCGCACCCAGGAGTCCGACACGGTGGATGTTCGCATTCGTCCGGGAGTAGGTGAGGGCATGTATGTGAATGTGCGTGGACAGGGCCATGCGGGCCTGCGTGGCGGGCCTACGGGCGATCTCATCGTGGAAATCGAAGAAGTGCCGCATGATTTTTACGAGCGAGATACCGACAACCTCATTCATGCCCTTTTCATCAGCTTCCCCGAGGCTACCATGGGCGTGAAGGCGCAAGTACCCACCATCGACGGCAAAAAAGTGGCCTTCCCGGTCAAAGCTGGCACGCAGCCCGGCACCGTGGTGAGACTTCGTGGAAAAGGACTCCCCAATGTAAACGGCGGAACCTTCGGCGATCTACTCGTACACATCAACGTGTGGGTGCCCACTGAGGTGAGCACCAAAGAAAAAGACATTCTCAAGCAACTTGACAATTCACCTAACTTCCAGCCTTCTCCAACCAGAGAGCAGCGCAGCCTCTTCAGCAAAATCCGGGAGTTTTTTAGAAACTAATCCAGGGGGAAATGGTTGAATGGTTGAAGTAGTGAATCGCGCAATGGCTAAGGCTCATTCTAGCCCGATGCCCAGGGTGGTACGCTGAGTCCGTCAAAGTGCTCTCGAAGGCAGAGGCCCATGACCTGCCGAAGGCATCAGAATAAACAGGCGTGGCCTTCCGCCTCCTCCGTGACTTCGTGCAATCCTATCATGAGGGAGTCCCACCTCCCATATACCTCCCACACACCCTATACATTTCCCCAGCTCCTCACGATGACACCACAGGAACAGCTACAGCATTTGCTGGAAATCCTCGCCATAGAAAAGGAGGAAGACATGAAAATGTACCGGGACAAAGTGCTCCAGCGCAGCTTGAAGGAGCGGGTGAAAACCGGCTTTTCCTGGTATCCGGTGCGAATGGGAAAGGCTTTTGTCGGGATGGGCGAGCGGTGGACGGTGGAGGTAGATGCGCCAGAAGGCTACAACCCTGAGGGGCAGGCGTTTCAAACGGGTGCCATGGTGTCCCTCTTCGGAAACGAAGCCGACAGAGAGTCGGGCCGCCTCATGGGGGTGGTCACGCAGTTGCGCAACACGCGGATGCGGATCAGCCTTGGGGCCGAAAACCTGCCAGAATGGCTCACAAGATCCAAACTCGGTGTCGATATTGAGTTTGACGACAAGACCTATCAGGAGATGGAGGCGGCCTTGCGAAAGGCAATTGAGCCAGGCAAAAACCGGCGCCTGGCTGAGCTACGAGATATTTTGCTGGGAACAGGCCCAGCTAATTTTCACCGCTGGGAGATCGAGTTTCACCATCCCGCCCTCAACCAGTCTCAGAATCAGGCGATTCAGAAAACCCTGGAAGCACTCGATGTAGCCATCATCCATGGCCCACCGGGCACTGGAAAAACCACCACCATGGTGCAGGCCATCAAGGAAATTGTGCGGCATGAGAATCAGGTGCTCGTCTGTGCGCCGAGCAACACGGCGGTGGATCTGCTCACGCTGCGCTGTCACCAAGAGGGAATTCATGTGGTGAGAATGGGCAACCCCGCGCGGGTAGAAGAAGAACTGCAAATGCTCACGCTCGATTCTTCCATTACCCGACATCCAGATTATGCTGCCCTCAAAAAGCTGCGCAAAGACGCCGAAGAGCTGCGCAAGCAAGCAGCAAAACACTCTCGCAAAGATATCTACGACGTGCGTCAGCGCCGTGGCAACCTCTTTCGCGAAGCCCGCGAGCTCCGCGACATGGCCCGTCAACTCGAAGATTACATCCTGCACCAAACCATCCAACACGCTGAGGTGATCGCTTGCACCCTCACTGGCGCAGCCAACTCTCTGGTAGCCAAACGCAAGTTTCACACTGTGCTCATCGATGAAGCAGGCCAGGCCCTTGCGCCCGCTTGTTGGATTCCCTTGATCAAAGCCCAGCGCGTGATCATGGCTGGTGATCACATGCAGCTCCCCCCTACGGTCAAGTCTTATGCCGCGGGCAAAGCCGGACTCTATGAGACTTTGTTCGAAACCGTGATCAACAACAAGCCCGAGACCTCCGTGATGCTCAATCAGCAATATCGGATGCACGAGCAGATCATGAATTTTTCTGCCCGGAAATTCTACGATGCCAACCTCCATGCCGACCCTTCGGTAAGGTTTCGAGGGCTGGGAGAAGGATTTTCAGCCGTAGAATTTATCGATACAGCGGGCTGCGGATTTACCGAAAAGCGACACAACGAAAGCCGAAGCCTCTACAACGAAGAAGAAGCACAACTCGTGCTGCGACATCTCGCGACCCTTCTCAAAAAAATTCAGGTCAACATCCCAGATACCATCGACGAGCATTTTACTATCGGGATCATTTCACCTTACAAGGCCCAGGTGCAAATGTTGCAAGACCAGTTTGCTGCCAGCCCCATGCTGGAGGAATTTGCCCGCTACACGACCATCAAAACGGTGGATGGATTTCAGGGTCAGGAGCGCGATGTGATGTATATCAGCCTCACCCGGAGCAACGACAAGGGCGAGATTGGATTTCTGGGTGACACCCGTCGCATGAACGTGGCCCTCACCCGTGCGCGCAAAAAACTCGTGGTGATCGGCGA
>JANQTF010000048.1 GCA_030731845.1 Bacteroidia bacterium
TTCGGGCAAATCTGGGAACTGGATTTCGGATTGTGAATTTATTCACCGAAGACCATGCCTTTGTCACAGGGCAGCGAGAAGTCATCATTGAAGAAGAACTAGCCCCAGAGCGCTCGGTTACGGGCACGCTCTCCTTTCATCAACTCTACCGACACAAACAGATGGGAAGCGGGAGCGTGGACCTGGACCTGCATGGCACACAGTTTAGCAACAGAATCACGCCCAACTACGAGGTTGCAGGGGCAATTCTCTACGGCAATTCAGAAGGCCTCACCAGAAGCTACGGGCTCAGCGTGCAATGGAATCACAGCTGGAGAGAGGTGTTCCAACTGAATGTGGGCGCCAATTGGTTGCGGGTGAATGAGGAAGAGAGAGACGGAAACCAGAATCTGGTTCGGGTGCCGGTGGCATTTGCACCGCGCTGGAGCGGCGTGTTGACGGCGTCCTACGTGTTTCCAATTGGCCTCACCCTCGCCTATACTGCCCAATGGACTGGCCCGATGAGGTTGCCCGAGGTCTATGACCTCGATGAATGGGGCGACCTGTTCCGCGATCCGCGAGATCGGGAATCGAGGGCTTATGCCCAGCATCATCTCCGAATCAGCCAATCCTTCCCTGCGTTGGCGATAGAACTATACAGCGGCGTGACCAACTTGCTAGACTTTCGCCAGCCGGTCACGCCGCTGAGTGGATTCAATGATCCCAATTATGCTTCCGGATTTTCTCCGTGGTTTGACACGGCCTATTCATACGCTCCCATTCATGGGAGAGAATGGTTTGTAGGCGTGCAATGGAAGCTCACTAAGGCGTGAGCTTCTGGACGTAGTGAAATCCAGTACCACTTTTCGACACCACGCGCAGCACGTAGGTACCTGCTGCAATCTGAAGATTGTCGAAATCCACGGTATTGAGCCCAGCCACGCCTTCTATGGTTTGGTGTGCCCATTCACGGCCTGCCATGTCAAAAATCCGAAGATCCACAAAGGCATCATCTTCCCTCAGCACGAAGGTCGTGGTAAGAGATTCTCCTGTGAAGGGGCTGGGATATGCATTTACGGCCATGGTAGAAGGAACGAGTGACAAAACACCAAGTCTTTCGATTCCTGTTTTTCTCACAAAATTGCTCACCCGATAGGTCCCACCACCGAGCACTTCAAACTCTCCGCCGAAATCGGCTTTGTGGGTCACCTGAAGATCGGTTTCTACGGCTCCATTGAGATCGCGCTCATGATAGCCCACCTCCACGGTGGCATTGAGGCTACTGTTGTTGGTAGGATATACTTCGTAATAACGGGTAATCTGTCCAGGCTCCAGCGCCTTGCCAGTCACTCGATAGACGAGGGTTGGGCCCATGTTGGCATCGAGGGGCTTGATGTTGATCCCCATTCCTCCGAACTCACGGTCCTGCCCTTGGTTGATATTCCGTTCAGACCCCACTCGACCCAGAATATAAGAATAAGGGGATTCCTGAATAAAACCGCTACCGCTGATGCCCACATAGCCCGGATCGGCGGTGAGAATCCCTTGTTTCATGACCAATCCCTCTCCGATCCCGAAATCGTCAATGACTGTGAGAGAGCCTCCATTTTTGCGCACAACCATGTTCTGGATGGATCCTACACCTTTTCCGTCGATGGTTTGGTCATTTTCACCAATAAAGAGGACAATACCAGAAGAGAAGATATCTGGATCTTTTCTCAACTCCACATCAAAGAATACGTCGCCTAAAATCTTGAGACTGTCTCCAGCAATGGCCTTATTTCCGCCATTCATAAACCCGATGTTCAAAAAGGATTCGTCAGGGATGGGTTGTGAGCCGCTTGTGCCGTCAAAAATGACCCAATTGGCAGGGTAGCTCAGGAAGTCGTAACTCCCGCCATTCGCCATGAGGGAGGCATTGTTGCGGGGCCCATACCTAAAGATCCCTTTGTTGAGGAAGTGAGCGCTTTTGTCTGCGCCATTTAGTTCGCCACGCATCATGAAGGCATCGGCACCAGTCATTTCATTGATGAGCGTATCGCCGGGTTGGAGGAGAAGGTCGGCTTGGATGATGAGATTTCCAGATCCGATGAAGGGGCCTTTCACATCACAGGTGCTTTGTGGGATGGTCATGAGGCCTTCTACTTCCAGAGTATCGAGGAAGGCATAGGTGGACCCGAGGCCTGTGGAGGAAAATTTTCCTCCTTCGAGGATGTGCACCCGATCAGCAAAAGTGAAGGTACCAAAGCTCATTTTGAAATCACCTCCTACCGTTACCAAGCCATCAATGGTGGTGTTTTGGCCGTTTCCATTTTCGTTGAGCAGGGATTTTTCGCCCACATAGATTTGGTTGAAATCACGCTTCCCGGTATTGGTGTTCAGGTTAAAAATCGCGGAATCAGTGACCGAAAGAATGCCCTTGACTTCGAGGCTTGCCCGTTCCCAATTGGTTTCCCCAAAAGTGAGTTTCAGAGAATCCTGGATAACATAGCTTCCGTATCGGGTGGAGCTGTTCCCTTCTATGATTGCATTCCCGAGCACCATTTCTCTGGCGGTAAAGACACCATCGCGCTCATCGTCATACATTTTTCCGTAGATGAAAGCGGTTCCATTGACCGTCACATCATTGGTCTTGGGCTGAAGTTCCACATTCCAGTCGAGGATCAGGTTTCCCAGGATGGTAATCCCCGCCTCTGGCACGCGACGCTTGGGAAGGTTGCGTGTGGGATCGGTAGGCAACTTGAGGTTCCAATAGGTGCCTGGCCTGATCTCGAGATCTCCTTTTCTGTATTGGTACACGATGGTATTATAGCTTTTGGAACAATCCATGGTGCCAGTTTCTAGAAACCAGGAGTTATTTTCCCAATACATGGTGCCTCTATTGTCGAACACACTGCTACTATCTTCCCCTACGAAGAGGGCTTTATCGATAAACACGAGAGAATCCAGAAAGCTGATCATGGTGGAGTTCTTCAGGATCAGGACTTTGTTTGGAACGATAAGCGGACGGCTACCGCCTAATACTGGCGTACCAGAACAAATGATCGAAAACAGATCGGTCGCATCACTCTCTACTTCCAAACCGCCTTTCAGAACCGGGAAGGTGATATCCACATTCCCGTAGTTGATAATTTTACCTGAAAAATGGAGGGTATCACCCCCAGTTTCATCAAGGAAAGACCCGCCTGCGGCTACTTCGAGCCTTCCAAAATCGCGGTAGCCATTTCGGCTTTTCACTGTGAATGTGGCTTGAGGTGCTACACTCACTTTACCAAATACATAGATACTACCGTTGTTGAACTCAAAATTGCCCGACAATACCTGCATTTCGCCATTGATATAATAGGTGCCATTCGCATTGTTGGCACCAGTAAACTTGGCCCCTGATACATCTACCGTCTTAAATTGGAAAAAGCCAGCTTGATCTCCATCGAATATTTCGCCCCTCATTACGGCATGGCCATAGCAGATCAGGGTGCTTTTCTGGGGCTCATACTTGAGGTTGTCGCCCATAATAAACTGATTATACACCTTCATGGTGTCGTTGGGCATCGAGATTTTTCGGATGGCTCCTTCTTGTCCCCCCAACACGATCACATCATAAAAGCTTCCGGGACTGATTTTTTGCCCCAGATTCAGTTGACGATCAAAATAGACCACAGATCCGGGATAATTACCGTCGAATTCGCCGGTTTCCATTTGGGTATTGTCGGTCTGATTGTGGAGCTCACCCGTATTTTTGAAGATCGAGGTCGCATCAGCGCCATTCACTTTGGCTCTGTCATAGAGATACACGCCACCGGAACTGGAATTGGTCAGAACTGCGCCAGAAGCAAGGTTGACCTGATCTTTGATCCACACGCGCTGAGATCCAGAAATTTCGGCGTTGGGGCCAGAAATGTCCAATTTATTGATCCAGGCGGTATCGCCTTCATGCAAAAGGTTGCCAGAGAGTATGCCATATTTCCAATAGAAGGAGCCATTGTTAGTTACCATCCCGGAAAGTTCTACTCCTTGGTCGGCGAAGGAGCTGAAAGTGCCTCCGGCATCAATGACCATGTCGCCGAAAACCCGAGGGCCTTCATTGTTGTTCACGGCCAGGGTGCTTCCACTTGGGATCGAGGTCACGCCCATGATCTGGAGGTTGGCATGTCGCATATCAGCTTTTGTCCCGTCAATGCTGAGATTTCCATTGATCATGTAGGTCCCCCATGCTTGTCCCGATCCTTCGATCAAGCCACTGAGCACCACATCTTGAAAGGTATTGGTACCAGCAACAAATTTATCGCTAAAGCGCCCCGAAATCTGGGTCAATCCTGTAACGGTAAAGTTGAACTCCTTAGGCTCAAATGTGGAAGTATCTTGGACAAAAAAGTATTCCTCAACGGTAACATCACCCACTAGAAAGCGCTTTCTAAAAAGGCTCACGCCATCTTTTAGAATGAGAAGACGTGAATAAGTTCCTGGCGTAATTTGCTGGTCGGAGGCCATTCTGTAGATCACCTCATTGCCTGAAAAAGAGAAATCCACAGATCCTGTGGCCATGAGAGAAAACTGATACAAGACATCGAGCTTGGACTCATTTCGGAAAACCGCTCCTGCACCCAGGCCGTCCACATTGGCATTGCTAAGGCGAATGCCTGAGGTGTTGGCATTGGTCAGGGTGATGCCGTTTCCGATTTCGATTTTCTCAATCACATCTACCAAGGAGGATCCGGAGATAGACTGGCTGTTGGTGATGAACTCTACGCGCCCAAAAGTCAGAGAATCGCCATTGTGGACGAGGCCATTTTCAAACGACACAATACCGCCTGTCCCATAAGATTCAATAAAGTTGCCTATGGCGCCAGTGTTGAAAGTAACGAGGGCTTTAAAGAGGTTGGTTCCTTCCCGCTTCAGGTCTTGGATTCTTCCAGAAATACTGGTAGGAAACAAGACGGTGAAATTGGCTTTCCCCAGCAACATTTCTGCTCCGGAGGCCACAGTGAGAGACCTGATGGTAATCGCGGCGTTGGCATCCGTGACAAAAACGGAGTGCCCTGCTGAAATGGTCACATCATCGGCAGATCCGGGGATGGATCCCCCCCAGGTAGCAGTACTGTTCCAGGCGCCACTTGCCACTGATTGACGATTGGCAGCAGAAGACAAAAATGGAAGAAATAGGATCAGTAGAATCAAGGGGGTTGATTTCTTACAAATAGAGATCCTCATAAAGCAATATGTTCAAATGGCAAAAAGAGGGAAGGAATTCCCAAACAAAGAAAGTTGTGCGGGGAAAAGCATCAAAAGAGCTATTGGCAAATCAGACGTTTACCAGCACAAGAATCTACATTCTTACACGCATGAACAAGATGTGTAGGTTGAAGAGGCACAACTGCCGCCCGAGCGGTTTGATCAGTTACGCGCCAGCGTATAGCTTCAGGTACAATCCCGAATGCTGAAGTAGTTCTTCGTGGGTTCCTCTCTCTACAATTTCACCGCCTTCAATCACCAAAATCATGTCGGCTTGCCTGATGGTGGACAATCGGTGTGCAATCACGAGGGACGTGCGGCCCTTCATGAGCTTCTCCAGGGCATCCTGCACGAAGGTTTCGGACTCGGTGTCGAGGTTGGAAGTGGCTTCATCCAAGATCAGGAAATCGGGATCGCGAAGAATGGCCCGGGCAATGGCTATGCGCTGCCGCTGTCCGCCCGAGAGCATGGTGCCACGCTCACCGATGATGGTTTGGTAGCCTTGTGGCAAGGCCGTGATGAACTCATGGGCATGAGCCATCATGGCTGCTGCCTTCACGCTCTCCAGGTCGGGACTTGGCTCGCCATAGGCGATATTTGCCAACACCGTATCGTGAAACAAAATCCCCTCCTGTGACACAATCGCGAGCTTGCTACGCAAGTCTGTCAATTTCACCTGCCGCAATTCCACGCCGTCTATGCTGATGCTGCCAGAGATGGGGTCATAGAATCGGGGGATGAGGTCGGCAATGGTAGATTTTCCTCCGCCAGATGGCCCCACGAGGGCCACGGTCTTTCCTTTGTGAAGGTCAAATGAAATGCCTTTGAGCACTTCTTCGCGGTCATAACGAAAATGCACATCCTCAAACCGGATTCGATCCTGAAACGCAGGCAGCGCCACAGCATCCGGAGCATCCTGAATCTCGATGGGCGTATTCATCAATTCCTCCACGCGCTGATAGGCCGCCATGCCTTTCTGGATTTTGGCCACGCCATTGGAAATGAGCTTGATCGGTGCCAGCAACTGCGAAAACAGGACCAAAAACCCGATAAACTCCGCTTTTCTGGGCGATCCCTCAGTATTTGCCAAAATCAACTGCCCGGCAAAAAGAATGATCGCACAAATGACCAAAATGCTGAGCCACTCTGTGACCGGAGATGCCAATTCGATCCTTCGACGAATCCCGATTTGCAAATCGGTGTAGCGATCGTTGCGCGCTTTGTATTTGTTCTGCTCAAAACTTTCCCGCTGAAAAGACTTGACGATGCGCATTCCGGAGATAAATTCATCCAACACACTGATGAGATCGCCGAGCTGCCGCTGCCCTTCGCGCGCCTTTCGCTTGAGGGTGCCCGAGATCAGGTTGATGAAAAAGCCCGTGATGGGCAGGATGATGAGCACAAATAAAGTGAGCTTCCAGGAGAGCAACAGAAGCGAAATGAGAATCACGAGGATGAGAATGGGCTCCCTCAACATGATCTGGATGGTGGAAATGACCGCCTCTTGGATGAGCTGAACGTCGCTCACGAGGGTTCCGATGAGGTCTCCTTTTTTATTTGTTGAATAAAATCTGAGGCTAAGTTTGGAGAGATGGGTAAATAAATCGTTGCGCATCCGCATGAGAATCCGCTGCTCGAAAGGGGCCATGGCCCAGCCCGAAAGAAAGCGGGCAGCGTTTTTCAGGAGGTTCAATCCCAGCAAAGCGATGCAAAAATACCAGAGCATATTCATCGGGCCGAGGGCCCGAATCGCCATTTCCAGCTTGTAATAGGCGAATTCCTTCAGCGAACTGGGTGTGAGCAGCGACATATCTGGTGCCTCGGGAGCAGCAAGATTCATGTCAGTGTGAAAGAGAATTTCGAGAAATGGAATAGCCGACAAGAGGGTAGCTGTGCTAAACACAGAATAGACCAACATCGCAACAATTGCCACGATGGCCAACTTTAGATCCGGACGGCCGTAGCCCAACACCTGCAAATAGCTCCTCATTTTGTACCTTTGTCCTAATTCGAGCAAAGCTATATGGCCGAGACCATTGTTCAAAAAAAACTAAGCAGGCTTATTCAAGAGGAATTGAGCCAAATCCTGTCCCAATCGCAGCGGGGCAAACTAGACGCGATGCTGACGGTGAGCCAGGTAAAGGTGACCCGAGACCTCAGTCTCGCCAAAATCTACGTCAGCGTGTTTCCAGAAAGCAAGCTGGAGGAGCAGGTGAATAGCCTTAATGGCAGTAATTGGGAGTTTCGCCACGCATTGGGGGCAAAAATTCGCAACAAAGTCAGGAAAATTCCGGAGCTTCGATTTTATGGTGACGATTCTAATGCAGAATCCATTCGAATCAACTTCCTGATAGACAGCCTCAATATCACTCCCGCTGAGGAGGACGAAGAAGAAACCGCCTGATGCGCCTTCCCTATTTCATTGCCCGGCGATATTTGTTCGCCAAAAAATCAAGTAATGCCATCAACGTGATCACCTGGGTGTCGATCACTGGCATAGGCGTGGGCACAGCAGCACTCATTCTTGTGCTCTCGGTGTTCAACGGACTCACACAGTTCATCGAGGATATGTATTCCTCCTTTGATCCCGATCTCAAAATCACCGCTGAGCGTGGGCAGACTTTTGCCTACTCCGATAGCCTCATGACCCTCGTGAAGGCAGACCCCGGCGTAGCCGCGGCCTCTTTTACCCTCGAAGGGAGGGTTTGGTTTGAATATGCAGATAATCAGACCTTTGGCATCCTCAAGGGCCTTCCTTCAGACTACCTCTCTGTCAATCGCCTGGATACCACCATCCTGCTCGGCGACTACACCTTCGCGCCAGTCAATGGGGTGCCGCAGGCTGTGCTTGGCATTGGCCTGGCCAAATTTCAGCTCAATACCAATCTCGAAAACGACATCGTTCCCATTACAGTCTCCTACATTCCGCAAGGATCCAGGATGAACATCCCCAATCGCGATGTGAACTCAGATGTGTTTTTTCCCTCGGGCTATTTTCAGATTCAAAAAGAATATGACGATCAGTATGTGCTGGCCGATATAGACTTTGTGCGAGACTTATTTGAGGCCGATGACCAGGTAAGCAGCATCGAAATCAGGCTCTACAACCTCGATCAAGCCGATCGGGTAAAAAGTCGCCTGTCGGAGATTCTGGGCCCTCAGTACAATGTCAAAACCTGGTATGAGCAGCACGAGACCCTTTATCGGGTCATGAAAAACGAAAAATACGTGACCTTCCTGATCCTTGTCCTGATGATTGCCATCCTTGCGATCAACATTGTGGGGAGCTTATCGATGATCGTGCTGGAGAAAACACGCGACATCGCGGTGCTGAAATCTATGGGCGGCACCTCGCGGTTGGTGCGCCGGATTTTTCTGGGGGAAGGCTTGTTGGTAGGTTTTGTAGGTGGCGGAATCGGGATGGCCATTGCCCTGGCATTCTCGCTGCTTCATTTGCAATTTGGCATTGTGGAGCTGCATCAGGGTGTGTTGCTGCCCCTCAAGCTTCGCCTGCCAGACTTCCTGCTCGTGAGTGCCTCGGTGCTGGGATTGTCATTTCTGGCTTCTATCTACCCTTCGAGAAGTGCAGCAAGTATCACGGTGGTAGAGGGCCTGCGGCAATAGCAGATTTACCCTCGCCTAACCCAAAATAGCCACCCCTTCTGCAAGAGGTGGCTATTTTTATGGGTAGTGAACAGAGCAGCGTCTTACTTCACGGCTTCCGATTTCTGATTTTCAGGGCGAAGGGCGCGAACAGCAGCACCTGCCTGCCACATTTCAGAATTGTGGATCACTGCGAGTTCCTTTTCGAGTCCTTGACGGTAGTCAGGACGAGCATTGGCTTCGATGGTGATACGGGCCTCATTGCCGGTTTCTACGCTTTCGTAGAGGTCTTTGAAGACTGGCTTGGTAGCATCACGGAAACGGTCTTTCCAATCGAGTGCACCACGCTGAGCGGTGGTGGAACAGTTGGCATACATCCAATCCATCCCATTCTCAGCCACGAGGCGGATGAGGCTCTGCGTGAGCTCTTCTACGGTCTCGTTGAAAGCTTCTGAAGGGGAATGGCCTTTGTCGCGCAGGAGGTCGTACTGCGCCTCCATGATGCCCGCGAGGGCACCCATAAGCACACCGCGCTCTCCTGTGAGGTCGCTATACACTTCCTTCTGAAAGGTAGTTTCAAACAAAAACCCAGACCCTACGGCAATTCCGGTTGCAATCGCTTTTTCGCGGGCTTTGCCAGAGGCATCCTGATATACAGCAAAGCTGGAGTTGATGCCAGCACCTTCGAGGAAGTTGCGGCGCACGCTTGTACCTGAGCCTTTTGGCGCTGCGAGGAATACATCCACTCCGGCAGGAGGCACGATCCCTGTCTGATCGTGGTAGGTGATGCCAAATCCGTGAGAGAAATACAAAGATTTTCCAGGTGTGAGATGGCTCTTGATCATGGGCCAGGTAGCGATTTGTCCTGCATCAGAGAGCAGGTTCATCAGAATGGTGCCTTGCTTGCAGGCTTCTTCCAGCTCAAAGAGGGTTTCACCTTCTACCCAGCCATCTTCTATCGCTTTGTCCCAGGTAGCAGATCCTTTGCGCTGACCAATGATGACGTTGAAGCCATTGTCACGCATATTCAATGCTTGTGCAGGACCCTGCACGCCGTATCCGAGGATTGCCAGGACTTCGTTGGCCATCACTTCACGGGCTTTGCTCAGGGGAAATTCTTCCCTGGTTACTACTTCTTCGACGGTGCCGCCAAAATTAATTCTTGCCATAATTCAATCGATAATTCTTGTTGTTGTGAGAGGGGAAATGAACCATCATCTTCGAGGCCGCTACCTTGGTCACTTCCCTTTGATCATGAGCCTGTCTTCTGGGCTCAGCAAAGGTTTTTTGGAGATAGCGATGGTTCCCGAGCGAGAAAACCCCAATACCCCAAAGGCTTCGAGCTTGTGAAAAAGGTCGATGGTATCGCCTGGGTGGCCTGTTTTTTCGATCATGATATAATCGCTTTCTACGGTGAGCACCCTTGCATGATTGTCGCGAATGATTTTCTCCAGACTTCCGTTTTGGAGTTTCTCCATGCTGACTTTGTAGAGGGCAAGCTCCTGACGAACTACGTCTGATTCGCGCAGTGCAAAGGCCCTGATCACACCGATGATCTTCTCAAGCTGCTTTCGCACCTTTTCTGCCATTACCTGTGTGGTTTCGAGCACCACAATGAATCGAAAAATACCAGGCACTTCTGTTTCAGAAGTTGTGAAACTATCCACACTGAGATGCCTACGAGTGAAAACAGTGATGATTCTATGAAGTACACCGATTCTGTTTTCGGTAAAAATTGACAACGTGAAAGACTCTGGTTCCATCTGAACAGTTGATTGGCTGTCTTCGGACAATACCGCCGCAGCAGGTGCAACGGCGGTTTGATGCCCGTTCAGCGTAGTAGTAAATTCTTGTGCAAAATCCATGATTGCTTAGTGTTTGGGTTCAAGGATTACCTCATCCACGCTACATCCACTCGGGATCATGGGGAAGATATTGCCTTCCTGTTCTACTTTGATTTCGAGGAGAAATGGTCCCTCATGCGCCAGCATTCGATCGATGGCGTCGGAAAGCTGTGCGCGTGTGTCCACGCGCTCTGCCTCCAGGCCAAATGCTTTGCCCACCGCTACAAAATCGGGATTGTGCATGTGAACAAAGGAGTATCTGCCTTCAAAAAACAGCTCTTGCCATTGTCTCACCATGCCCAAGAATCCATTGTTGAGCAAAATGATCTTGACTGGCGTTTTTTCATAGGCCAACACAGTGAGTTCTTGCAGGGTCATCTGGAAGGCGCCATCCCCCACAAAGCAGAGAACAGGCCTGTCTTGACGCGCGATGGCTGCCCCAAAAGCCGCTGGAACAGCGTAGCCCATGGTGCCAAGGCCACCAGAAGATACCCAGGCATCAGTTTCCCGAAACTTGTAATACCTAGCTGTAGCCATTTGGTGCTGGCCTACATCTGTCACCACGGTAGCTTCTCCCTTGGTTTTTTCAGAGAGTTGGTGAACCACCTCTGCCATTCTCACAAACTCGCCCTGTGCGTGAATGTCATGTTGAATGACTTTTTCATATTCCACTTTATCGGCATCATGAAAAAGCTTTCTCCATTCCGGATGGCTTCTTTTTTCTACCATCGGGATCAATTCACGAAGCACATCGGCGGCATCGCCAAGGAGTGCCACATCGGCCATGATATTTTTGTCGATTTCGGCAGGGTCAATCTCCACATGAATCACCTGCGCATCAGTAAGGTAGCGCTTCACGTCTCCGGTTACACGGTCGTCAAAACGCATCCCGATGGCAATGACCACATCGGCTTTGTTGGAAAGGATGTTGGGGCCATAATTGCCATGCATGCCGAGCATGCCTGTATGCAGAGGATGGTCTGAAGGAAGCGCGGAGAGGCCCTGCATGGTAGAACCAACCGGGATTCCTGTTTTTTCGATGAATTCCTTGAACAAATCCTGCGCGCCAGCGATCATCACGCCGTGGCCGAGGAGGCAATAAGGTCTTTGGGCCGTATTGAGCAGGTCGGCAGCTTCCTGAAGATTCTGCTTTGACGCTACTGGCAGGGGTGTGTAGGCCCCTACTTTGGTGACGTGCTCGTATTCGAATTCTGTGCTACCGAGCAGGGCATCTTTGCAAATGTCGATAATGACCGGTCCCGGACGACCAGAGTTGGCAATGAAGAAGGCCTTGGCTATAGCAAGAGGAATCTCCTCCGCCCTGGTCACCTGATAGTTCCACTTGGTGATACCGATGGTCATGCTGATCACATCGGTTTCCTGAAAGGCATCGGTCCCGAGCAAATGACTCGCTACCTGACCAGTAATGCAGACCATGGGCGTGGAGTCCATCATGGCATCTGCGATGCCAGTGACAAGGTTGGTAGCTCCCGGGCCAGAGGTTGCGAGGCATACGCCTACTTTTCTTGTGACCCTGGAATATCCCTGAGCGGCATGGGTAGCACCTTGCTCATGACGCATGAGGATATGGCGAATCTGATCCTGAAAGTCATATAAGGCATCATATACCGGCATGATTGCTCCGCCGGGATACCCAAAGATGGTGTCCACATTTTCTTCCAGAAGGGAGAGAATGACAGCTTCTGATCCTGAAACGATTCTCTTTTCTGGGGGGATTGCCGATAAGGCTTGAGGCGAAGATTGCATAAGAATATCTCTTCTTGGGAAAACACAATAAAAAGGAAGCAGAAATCGCTACGACGACACCGATGGGGAGGCAAAATCAGCGCTGGGCGCTGGGCCATCGGTCACACAGCCTTGAGAAGCGGAACTCACAAGCCTGGCATATTTAGCCAGTGAACCACGTTGCACGGGCAGGGCGGGAGCTTTCCATGTGGCTCTGCGATTGGCGAGCTCTTCCGCTGTCAGATCCACTTTCAGCACCCGGTTCACAGCATCTATGGTGATATAGTCGCCATCTTGAAGTAAGGCGATAGGGCCACCGACAAAGGCCTCTGGCGTGATATGCCCAACGACAAAGCCATGCGTGCCACCAGAAAAACGGCCATCGGTAATCAGCGCTACTGACTGCCCCAGGCCTGCGCCCATAATGGCTGAGGTAGGCTTGAGCATCTCGGGCATGCCTGGTCCGCCTTTGGGGCCTACATATCTGATCACAATCACATCTCCGGCCTTGATGGTATGGGCCATGATGGCATCATTGGCGAGTTGCTCAGAGTCGAAGACCCGTGCAGTGCCGGAGAAGGCTTCGCCTTCTTTTCCGGTGATTTTGGCCACAGAGCCTTCTGGTGCGATGTTTCCAAACAAGATCTGGATATGCGCACTTGCCTTGAGCGGCTTATCTACTGGCATGATCACCTGCTGCTCAGCACTTGGCAGAGGAGCGAGGGCCACATTTTCGGCGATGGTTTTGCCTGTCACGGTCAAGCAATCTCCGTGCAGGTAGCCTGCTTCGAGAAGCATCCGCATGATGGAGGGCACTCCTCCCATGGCATAGACATCCTCCATGAGGTATTTGCCACTGGGCTTGAGGTCTCCCAGGAGTGGAGTAGCATCGCTGATTCGCTGAAAATCGTCGAGGGTGATGTCCACATTGGCAGCTTTGCCCATGGCAAGCAAGTGCAACACGGCATTGGTAGATCCTCCGAGTGCCATGACCATGGTGATGGCGTTTTCGAAGGATTTTTTGGTCATGATGTCGGAGGGAAGAATATTTTGCTCAAGCAGGTGCCGCATGGCTTTTCCGATGCGCAGACATTCGTCTCCTTTGTCTTCGCTCACAGCAGGGAGAGAAGAGCTGCCGGGCAGGCTCATGCCCAGGGCTTCGATGGCGGTGGCCATGGTATTGGCGGTGTACATTCCGCCACAGGCACCTGCACCGGGGCAGGCATTCTTCACGATTTCTTTAAAATCTTCTGGTGAGAGGGTTCCGGCGCTTTTTTCACCCAAGGCTTCAAAGGCAGACACAATATCGAGCTTGCGCTCCCCATGTTTGCCCGAAGCAATCGAACCCCCATACACGAGGATGGCGGGGCGATCGAGTCGGGAAATGGCGAGCATGGCACCGGGCATATTTTTATCACAGCCTACCACAGTGACCACAGCATCATAGCTATGGGCCCCTACTACTGTCTCGATGGAGTCGGCGATGACCTCTCGGGAGGGCAAAGAAAAGCGCATGCCGGGTGTTCCCATAGAGATTCCGTCGCTCACGCCGATGGTATGAAAGATCAATCCGACCAGATCAGCTGCATTTACCCCCCGCTTCACCTCCTTTGCGAGGTCATTGAGGTGCATGTTGCAGGTGTTACCTTCATATCCGGTAGAGACGATTCCAACGAGGGCCTTGGTCATGTCCTCATCAGAAAGCCCAATTCCATGAAGCATAGCCTGCGCTGCAGGTTGGGTACTATCTTGAGTCACGACTTTACTATGACGATTGAGCATCATGCTAATTCTGTCTCGGGGGGCTAAAAAAATGAGGGAAGAAGAAAGAGGGAGGATGAATAAGTGAGAGAAAAATCCCCTTCAGATGCCAATATGACAAGTATATAAGGAATATTCCAAGCCTTAAGAGAGGTATTTATGTTGCCCTGAGCCAATGTTTTTAGATTTATTCCTCTGCTATATCATCTCGGAAAAAGTTCTTATCATGCAGCTTATCCCAAGCGCCTCATGGAATCATTCACACATAGCATCATCAAATCTGACGGAAGCCAAGTGCCTTTCCTGCCAGAGCGCCTGATCGAGTCTCTGGAGCGGGTAGGGGCAAATGAGGGTCTAATTCGTTTAATCACCGAGCAAGTGAGTGGCCAACTACGAAGTGGCACGAAAAGCAGCGAGATTTACCGATTGGTTTATCAGGAACTTAAGCGAAGATCGAGGCCACTTGCAGCAAAATACAAACTCAAGCGGGCGATACAGGAACTGGGGCCTTCAGGTTTCCCCTTTGAGGCCTACATCGGAGAAATATTCCGCTACCTTGGATATGAGGTTCAGGTTGGGGTGACCTTGCAGGGCCGCTGCGTGAGCCACGAAGTGGATGTGCTGGCCGACCGCAAAGATCGGCGGGTGTTTGTGGAATGCAAGTTTGGAAACACCGCTAACAAGAAGGTGGATGTGAAAGTGGCTCTCTATATCCACTCCCGCGTGCAGGATCTCAACAGCATGTGGCGCAAAGAAGAGCGCTGGGCAACCGCTACACTTGAGAACTGGATTGTTACCAATGGCGAGTTTACTGAAGATGCCGTAAAATATGGAATCTGTAGCGGCCTGCACCTCGTCTCCTGGCGATTTCCCCAACAAGGAAATCTCAAAGATCTCATTGAGAATAGTGGTTTGTACCCCATTACCGCGCTAGGCTCTATCACACAATCAGATCAACAACATTTACTCAGTCGAGGTATTGTGCTCGCCCGAGATCTGCTGACCAAGCCTTTTGTGCTCGAGGATCTTCATCTGCCTGCCTCACGAATTGAGCGCTGTCTGGAGGAGGTCAGGGGGCTGTGTGTGGATTGAGTTGCAGAATTGTTGAATTGTTGAATGAGGGAAATAAATCTGTTCATATAACTTATTTCCATATACCCCATCCCCCACCCATAAGCCATTCTTGCTATAAATAGAAAATAGCGAACCTGCCGGAGGGTAAATCAGTTCCATTGGTCATGTTCCGGAATTTGTGTTTCCACACATACAATCCTTTCCAGGAACCATTCACTTAATAAAAATCCACATGAAGTCTGTTGTATTGACCCTCGCCTTGCTCCTTGGCTCCCTCGCCGCTTCTGCCGTGCCATTCACCCTCCACAACAAAACCCTCAGCTCTATCCCGCTGATTATTCCCAACGTGATGAACCCCAACTTGTCTCCCATGTCTGATAGCAGCGTGGATTTGGAAGTGGGCCAACAGATCTTGTTCAAATACAAGGGCAAGAAGTACCTTCTACTTGAAGTAACAGAAGAGCTACGTGGGCAAACCCTGGAAGTGAGCACCCTGCTCAAGGAACGCAAGGAAGAGTTGGGCCTCAAGTAGGCCAACCAACTACCGTGGAGGAGGAGGTCCTGCCCTTCCATCCTGATTGGGGCGATCACCCCCCCTTGGTCTGGGTGGACGTCCGGGACCATCTCCTTTCGGTCCATTGTTGACCATATTTGTAAATTCTTCCCGGAGGGCAGGGATCTGATTTGGGCTACAAATTCCGGCCAGGCGATCATAGCAATTCATCAAGCTCATTTCATGCTCCTTGCCCAGATCAGTGAGGTTCTGGAGAATTTGCTCCATCGTGGAATCTGATCGGGTGGGAGACACCATTTCGCTGAGCATGTGAATCCTTATCTTGTCGATTTGTTGACGTTCCAGACGAAAGGTTTCATGAAATCGAAGCAACACAACCCGAAAAGAATCTTCCTGCGGAGGGTCTAGATCGAGAGATTTTTGGAAGAATTGTACCAAGCGTTCGTCCCGCTCCTGCTTCGTGAGCCCTTCGAGGTTGACAGGGGGGCTAGGCATCATGAAGTAGGTGAGGATCGCAGCGTTCATCACCAGAAGCAAGCCTGCAATGAGCCAGGGCACTTTATGTTGCGTGAACCAATTCATGACTCGTCATGATCAAAGGTGAGTTGTACTTGAGAAGTCCAATCTACCTTGTATTCGCTCCAGATAGATTGGGTCATTTTCTGGGTATTTTCTGCCTGTTGATGCCGCCAATCCCAGCTGAGAAAGGCAATATTGAGAAATACCACAGAGGCTACCACAGCCAATTGCCAGCGAAAGCTGACTACAGGAACATTGTCCCGACCTCGATTGAGTTGTGCCTCTATTTTTGTCCATAAAAATGGGTAAGCAGCAACTGGCGAAATGCGATCGGCCACCCGGAGGGTTTCCTCCACCTCTGCTTCAATATGTTTGTCGAACTGTTTCATGTCCTGTTTATTTGTTACCAGGTTAGAAGACGATCATAAAAAAATCCTGCGGTCAGTCCTTCATATTCTGCTGATAATAAGCGCCAAGCGCGGATCGCAGGTTTTGCTTGGCCCTGATCTGGTATGATTCTACGGCTTTTTCGGATACGCCCATCACCTCGGCTGTTTCTTTCTGAGACATTCCCTGAATTTGCCGGAGAGAAAAAGCGATTTTCTGGTTGTCTGGCAGCTTGTCTATTGCGGCATAGAGGATTCGACCCCTTTCCTGGTCCTCCATCAAAATGCCCGGATGATTCCACTCCTTGGTCTCTTCTTTTATCGTGTCGAGGCCGAGCAGTCCTTTGAAGAAGGCCTCACGCTTTTGGCGTTTGCGATATCGCAACACCTCGAGGGCTTTGCTCACCGCGATGCGGTGCATCCATGTGGAGAGCGCAGACTCTCCCCGAAAGGAGTGAATGCTGCGAAATACCTCGATAAAAACCTCCTGAACCAGGTCCTCGGCATCATCTTTCGATGGCAAAAAGCTCAGGCAAACATGGTACATGCGGTCCTGATATCGCTGCACGAGCGACTTGAAGGCCGTTTGCCTCCCCTCCTGTAATGCAGCTACGAGGTCTTTCTCTTCCAAGGTGATACGAATACCGCCCAAATAGAGAACTTCCAGAAGGAAATCCTGCGGGTATCTGGAGAAATTCTTTCAAGCTGCCCGGTTCTTTTTGCTCATCTTATACCTTTGTAAAGGTAACCAACAGCGAATCGCCCCAACTTTTGCCGAGTATGTTCAAGGAAGACCGCACATGGAGGGAATGAGCCATTATGACTACGTGCTGGTAGGCGCTGGATTTTTCTGTGCAGTCCTCGCGGAGAGAATTGCCAATGACCTCGGTAAAAAAGTGCTCCTCGTTGAGAAGCGAAAGCATCTTGGTGGCAACTGCTATTCAGCCATCGACCCAATTACCAACATCGAATACCACGCCTACGGAACCCACGTTTTTCATACCTCCAATCGCGAAGTATGGGAGTATTTGCATCGCTTCACCACCTTCAACCATTACTACCATCAGGTGCTCAGCACCTGGAATGGCAAGGTCTATCAGATGCCGATCAACCTCGAAACGATCAATAGCTTCTATGGCCTGAACCTGAAACCTTTTGAAGTGCCTGCTTTTTTGAAGCAGGAATTGGGCAAGGAAAATTACGCTGAGCCAGCTAATTTTGAACAACAAGCCATCAATCTCGTGGGGCGACCACTATACGAAGCCTTGCTCAAAGGCTACACCATCAAGCAGTGGGGCAGGCAGCCCAGCGAGATCCCGGCCTCGGTCGTGAAAAGACTCCCCTTTCGCCATAACTACCGGGAATCTTATTTCAACGATCCTTTTCAAGGTATTCCTACCGATGGCTACACCCGGATTTTTGAAAAAATGCTGCATTCGGATAATATCACCCTTCAACTAGATACCGACTTTTTCGACATCAGAGGAGAAATTGATCCGCGCAGCACCGTCATTTATTCTGGTGCCATTGATCGCCTGTTTGACTACAAATATGGCGACCTCGCCTACCGAAGCCTCAGCTTTGAGCAGGAAATCATGTCGGTGGACGATTATCAGGGAACCTCGGTGATGAATTATGCCAACGAAGAAATTCCCTACACCCGGATCCACGAGCCCAAGCACCTACATCCCGAGCGCGAGCATATCAAAGGCAAAACCCTCGTGATCAAGGAATTTTCCGTCGAGGCGAATCGGGAAAATCCTTATTATCCGGTTGGGGGAGCCGCTAATCAGGCGATCTACCAGCAATACCAGCGAGAGTTGGCCCATCACCCCACCCTCATCGTGGGCGGCAGGCTTGGCGACTATCGCTACTATGACATGCATCATGTGATCGCCCAAGCCTTGAACCTGTATCAAACCCAACTCAAACCGAAACATGCCTGAGCTCATTGTGGTGATTCCGGTATATAACGAGGCGGAAATCATTGAAACTGTGGTGCAAGATTGGATCAGCACGCTCGATGGCCTGGCTATTTCCTATCAAGTCAGGCTCTACAACGATGGCTCCACCGACGACACGCGGCTTGTGCTCGACAGGCTCGCAGCTCAATTCGGGGCCAAAACCGAAGTCATCCACAAGGCCAATACTGGCCACGGCCCTACTCTTTTGCAGGCATACCAGGAAAGCCTAGCCGCCGATTGGATCTTTCAGGTAGATTCTGACAATGAGATCACGGCCAGCCACTTCCCCTCAATGTGGGGCAAACGTCACGAATTCGACTTCCTTATTGGGCGAAGGACGGGACAACAGAATCCTCCGATGAGAAGGCTCATGTCCTATGTTTCGCGTGTGCTGGTGCGGGTGCTCTTTGGAAAAGGCATTCACGATGTGAACTCGCCGTATCGCCTGATGCGCGTGTCGCGATTCGGGCCTTTTTTCCAGGCCATTCCGGGAGACACATTCGCCCCCAACATCATGATCAGTGGCCTTGCCCTGCGGCAGAAAATGCGGATTTGCGAGGAAACGGTTGCTTATCGCAGCCGCACCACCGGGCTGCCCTCCCTCGGCGGTCATGTCACCAAGCTCCTCAGCATCAGCCTTCGGTCATTCAAAGAACTCATTGCCTATGCCATTACCTCTTAACAAAACAGGCCGCGAAGCAGGGCGCTTGATGATCCTGTTGCTGAGCTATGCGCTCGTGGCGATGTGGTCATCTCCCTGGCTCTCGGGCCTGGGCTACGACAAAGAAGTATTTCAATACATGGGAATGGCCATGGCCAAGGGAGACATTCCCTATCTGGATGCATTTGACCACAAACCACCGATCATTTTTCTGGTCAATCGCCTGGGCTACCTGCTCACACCAGGGAGCATTTGGGGTGTTTTTGCGGTGCTTCACCTGATCGGCGCTGCAGCCGCCCTCTACTTCTACCGACTGTCCCGGCAGATGCTAGCTTCACCTTGGCTCGCCATGGCCATCACGATGGTCTATATCGGCATGAGCAATCACCCGGACCTGCTGCTTGGCGGCAACCTCACACGGCAGCTTGCTGCGTTTTTCGTGGTATTCATCAGCTACCTGATCTTTGCCCGACCAGACTCCGCTCAAAGAGGCATGCGAATAGGGATACTTTGTGGCTTGCTGTTTTTCACCCAGCAAAACGAACTCCTCGCCGCAGGGGTGCTCGTGGGCACCTGGGCCATATTTGCCGATCAGGCATGGAAAATCAGATCAATTCAGGAGATCATGAGGCGAATGGGCTGGCTGATGGCTGGGGTGGCTATTCCTGTTATGCTGATGGGCCTGCTTATCTTGTGGTGGGGAAATGAAGCAGAATTTTTCGAACAGGCTTTTTTGTTTAACCTGAACAGCTATCTCGAAGAAAGCCCCTTTTATGTGCGACTCTGGCAAACGCTGAAACAGGCGCTGTCACTAAGTCGCACGGTGTGGCTTCTGCCTAGCTTGGTCGTAGCCATCTTGTTCAACCTTTGGCGAAAGAAAAGCATAGACATCCGAATAATAGCGGTTTGCCTGGCGCTGCTTGTGCAGGTTGTCTCCACCTCGCTGAGCGGGCGGGCATTTGAGCATTATTACCTGATGTTCATCCCCTATCTCTGCTTGCTGTGGATGTTCAGCCTGGATTCAGCATCGTGGCGATATGAGAAGGCCGCGCCGGTTTTGGTTGGCGTGCTGCTCCTGTGTCAGCTGGCGCTGAGCTATGGACCGCTTCGGCAGAAGCAGGTGCATGACGCCGAGATCATGGCCACGCTGACGGAGGCCATCTCCAGCGAGCGAAATCGCCCGGGGCAATTCTATTCCTTTGACCCTACTTACCTGCGGGTGAATGTGCAACTGGGGATTGTATCGCCGAGCCGTTGGATCTATGTTCACTTTACCAACACAGCCTACGATCCTGATGGAGCCATCATCCGCGAAGTGGCCGATGATCTGCTGCGGGCCAAGACCCGCTTTGTGCTGATCGGGCAGCAGCGGATCCCGGAATATCCCGAGGTAGCTGCGCTGCTGGGTCGTGACTATGAGTCGAAGATGGTTTTGGATGGCATGGAGCTTTTTGAGCGAAAAGAGTGAAGGATCTGCAAAAGCCCGGTTCCCATTTCATTCAAAAAAAGAAGCTGCAAACGCGACTTTCTGGCCAAAAACATCCTAATTTGCCTGCAAAACCCTCCCGATTCCCATGGCCAAAGTCGCCTTCATTGTTAATCGCAAAATCGCCTCGATCCCGGCACTCTTGCAGGAGGTGGAGGATTTATTTGGCAGACATCACCTCCACAAAGTATTTCTTACCGAGCGGGCAGGCCATTCTATGACACTGGCACAAGAGGCCATCAAGGAGGGATTCACCCAGATCATCAGTGTGGGAGGCGACGGCAGCCTAAATGAGGTGGTAAATGGGGTGATGAATGCGAAAGCGACATTGGATCCTGAAGAGTGGGCGGCGATCCGCGTTGGGGTACTACCCCGCGGCACAGGCAACGACTTTGTGAAGACTTTGGGTCTTGTCCCGGATCTCAACAATCTCTTACGGGCCATCGAGCAGGACAAGCATCGGCTGATTGATCTGGGCCTCGTGGAATATCAGTCGCCGACACATGATCGGGCCCAGCGCTATTTCATCAACATCACAGATCTGGGCATAGGCGGCGTGGTGGCAGAAAAACTCGAAAGCTCCCCCAGGTGGATGGGGAAAATGCTCACCTACCAATGGGCCATTCTCCACACTTTTTTCCGATATCGACACAAAGAGATTGAGGTAAAATCAGACAGCTTTCAGTACTCAGGCAAGATCATGGCCCTTGTGCTGGCCAATGGCCAATTTTTTGGCAGCGGGCTCTGCATCGCGCCAGATGCCAAACTGGAGGATGGCCAATTTTCTGTCGTGGTCATCGGAGAAATTTCTATGCTAGACTATCTCCGCAACCTTGGCAACCTGCGGGCTTCCCGGCGCATCTCTCATCCGGAAGTAACCTATCACAGCGCCAACACCGTCGAGGTCAGTTCTCCTACAGGTCGGCTACCGATTGATATGGATGGGGAATTCATCGGCAGCTCCCCTTTGCAGGCTAGAATCCAGCCTTCGGCCATTCGGTTTATCGGGTAGAGGAATGGTGACAAGGAGGAAAAAGACTGCCCAGCTCAAGATACATATTGCGAAGCGCATATTTTTTTCTCCACCATATCAGGACTCGAATTCCTGCATTCTGAGCTCTGAGGGTATTTTCATATACGAGAAAGGCATATTTCATCGATCAAGATTATTTTTTTTTTGTTAAGCATTTTGCATTCTCGCGGAAAAGAAATATAATTGGTAAACCAAAAATTGGTTGACCAAAAAGACCTACTTCTTTTTCTTCATTCGGATTAAATCAGGACTACTCATCATGCAACAACATCTACCTGCCAGATTAGCAGATGGCCCACCGCGCTATTTGCAAAAAAAAAACATGCTCACATGTTGGCCTACCTAGAAACTGGAAAGAATCCGGTGAGGAACCTTGTTTGTTAGGTAACAGCTCCCCCCTTTTTCTGAATTCCCAACAGGATGGCTCCCGTATGCTTAACGGGAAGAGGCCTTGCTTTTGTCAGTCAGATCAGACCAAACGCAACCCATTCAACGCATTTCCACATTCAAGAGCTTCCTGCTAGCCCAATCAGATTGGGAAGCGGGAGAAGCCTGAGCTGCATCAGCTCACAACAAATCCATTTTCAATTATGCTGGAGAAAGCCATTCTCCACACAACATCCTACACCCTTTCCTGGCAGAAAATTGCTGGCTCAGGGCTCGCTCTTTCCTCAATTTATTTGGACTACTTTTTCACTCCACTCATGACGTACCTAAAAATGTCAAATCACTTCAACTCATTTCACGCTGCCAGAGGCCTACATCGGCTCGGGAGCCACGCCACTTTCTGTCTTTTCGCGCTATTGCTATCCCTATCTGGCACAATGGCCCAGGCGCCTTCTACAAAATTGCCTGACCTATCGTATTTCAAGATCACCTTTCCCCTGGATGCCAACGGCAATGACTACACAGGGGTGTCCTATTCCAATCGAAACAACCCGCTGATCAAAGCCTATGAAAGCCCCGGCTCCCTGGCAGGCTATGTGCCTTCAAGCACCTACTCTCCCTACTTTTTTGTTTCCGGAAACGATGTTGTATTCAGGGCACACTGCGCTGGAGCACTCACAAGTGCCAACTCCTATCCAAGATGCGAGCTGAGGGAAAGGGTGCTTAAATCTGGGGCTAGCGGCAACAATGCCTCAGACTGGGACGGCTATTGGAGCTTCCAGGACGAGCACGAGCTCAATGCGACCTTCCGCATCACTGCCGTTCCGAACAATAAAAAGGAAGTCTGTGTGCTTCAGATCAAAGGGGAGGTTGGAAGCAGCTCGGAGGAAGCTTTTAGGTTGGACTACCGTCAGGATGGATCAGATGGACTCCATCTCACCATCAACGAAGCAAATGGCCCCACAAATATCATGGACTATACGCTGGGGCAGACCATCCAAGCCCGGATGTATGTCAACAATGGTTCTGTGACCATTGAGCTCGACAACCTGAATGTATCAGGCTCCAGGGGAATATATTCCTTGACCTTCAACAGTAATTACAGCAATGGCTACTTCAAAGCAGGGTGCTACACCCAGTCTTCGATTTGGTCACAGAAAAGCGGTGTCGCAGCTGAATCACCTACTGCCTCAGGAGAGGTAAGATTCAGTGCCTTGACCATGGGTAGCGGAAGCAATGGAGGAAATGGAACTGGCCTGAGTGCTACGTACTTCAACAACTCTAACTTCACCAGTCAAGTACTTACGCGAATTGATCCTACGATCAATTTCAATTGGGGAAGTGGATCTCCGGCTTCATCAATTGGTACCAATACCTATTCCGCCCGTTGGACAGGAAGCGTACAAGCAAATCAGAGTGGAACTTATACCTTTTATACACGGACTGACGATGGCGTGAGACTTTGGGTCAATGGTCAGCAATTGGTCAACAAATGGGTCAACCAAGGCCCAACCGAATGGTCTGGAACCATCTCCCTCACCGCAGGCGTAAAAGTTCCCATTGTAATGGAATACTATGAGAATACCGGTGGCGCAGTGGCACAACTCTCTTGGGCGGGCCCGGGCGTCAGCAAGCAAATCATCCCTCAAGCCAACCTATACCCTTCCTCTTCGCAAACATTGTCTTGCACCTCAGGCAGCAATCTGGCATTGAACAAAACAATCGTTTCTTACAGCAGTCAGGAAAACTCAACCAATGGGGTAATAAGACTTAATGATGGAAACACCACCAATCGCTGGGCTGCTTCTGGTTTTCCACAGAATGCAGTCATAGACTTGGGCGGAGTCTATTCAGTCAATCAAATCAACCTGAGACCTTATAAGAATCGTGCATATCAGTTTCTGGTAGAAGGCTCGACGACCTCCCCTACTTCCGGATTCACTACCATGACCAATGCTACCAGTAATACCTCCGGAGGCTCTGTCATTAGCAAAAGTTTTTCAGCAAGAGGTGTACGGTATGTGAGGCTGACGATAACAGGCGTATCAGGCAACATTACCACATGGTCTTCTATCGCAGAGTTTCAGGTGATTTGTGCAGGCAATAGCAGATTGGCAGCTCCGGATGTTGAACTACCTCTTCTCACCTATTCCCCCAACCCATTTGGCCAGAAGGGATTGTTCGTTCAAGTTCCTGAAGACATGGAGCAGCTCACCTCTATCAGGGTAGTGGATATGCTCGGTCGCAAAATCATGGAGAAAGCCGAGATTCAGCCCGGCGAGGAGCTCTTCATTCTCCAAAACGTGCAAACAGGACTCTACCTCATCCAATGGCTTGATCAAAGCAACCAGGTGTTGCAGACCGCCAAGGTGTTGAGAGAATAGGCTACTTCAGATTCAACTTATATGAAAAGCAGGGGCACTTGGAGCCCCTGCTTTTTTTTGACCCTTCCTTATGCCATTGGGGCAGGGCGATGAATGACAAGGATAGCGGCAAGACCGGCAATGATGTGCATGGGAGCCGACAGCATAGCAAAACCTTCGGGGGCAGTGGTGCCCCATCAGGCATGGTGGTCTGAAAGGACGAGAACAGGCTCAACAAGGCAAGCAGCCCTACCACGACGATGAAGATCAGATTGGCCTGCTTAGGCACAAACTTGGTGAGACCGAACCAGCCCACTGCCGCAAGTATCACAGGAATAAAACTCGATATGAGTGTGCTGGCAGGCACGATTGAAAAGCTCCCTTTCAGCCCTTCTTTGATTTGACCGCAGGATGTTCACAAGATTACCGTCTCATTCAAAAGTCCAATCAAAATCCCTGGAGGAGAGATAGCAAAAAGGATTCGACATGTACCCCCCATTTTCTCACCGCATTTGCACTGAAAAACATAGACAATCGCAGCATGAACTCTTCCACGCCCTTGATGATTATGATGAAATACTTGTTCATTCTCCCTATATCAATCCTCTTCATGGTTCTCTCGGCTCAGGCCCAGACAAAATCCATCAATTTTCAGCTCAGCCTCAACGGACAGCCCTTGGAGATAGGGAAAAACTACTTTTTGCCCTCGATCCAGGACAGCATCCAGATTGATGCCTTCAAGATGTATCTCTCTGACCTTACCTTTTTCCGGGGTAATGAGAAGCTGGGAACTGCGAAAAAACAACACATCCTGCTAGATGCGGAGACGCCTTCCAGCCTGAAGCTGGGGATTCCGGCCATCGGGGGAGCCGATCGTGTGCGTTTTCAGGTTGGGATTGATTCTGTCACCAACATGGCTGGGGCCATGGGCGG
>JANQTF010000049.1 GCA_030731845.1 Bacteroidia bacterium
AGCTCGGGCGTGATGGACTCTACAGCCAGAACGGCTCCCCGGTTTTCCTGGGTCACGGGCGGTTCGCCAGATTCCATTTCTTATGTGACCTCGCCCACGTGGACCTATTTGCAAAAAAATCAGAAGGCAGTTTCCTATACCGACACAGCTTCGCTGAGCAGCTCCACCCTCGGCACGGCCGATCAGTCGGTGGCCTATGTGCTGCCTGGCGGCAGCCTCAGCAGTGAGGCACAGTTTCTCTGGAAAGCCAGCGAACTCAGCAGCTCTGGCATGAGCGCCGGCGATATTTCAGGCCTCAAACTAGACCTGAGCACTTTGGGAAGCAGCATTCGCAATCTGCGAATTGGCATCTCGGCAACTGCTTTTGATAGCCTTTCGGCAGATCAATATCTCAGCACGGGATTCACAGAGGTGTATTTTCTCAACACCGACATGGGAGCCACTGGCTGGCAGGACTTTCTCTTCCACACGCCATTTGCGTGGGATGGGGTTTCCAATCTTGTTCTTCGGTTTTCATTCGACCAAAACACACCGGGCACTGATACGGAGATCAATATGGCGAATACGGCCTTTTCTTCGGGCACTTACCTGGCCGGGACCGATGGCTATCTTGATTTCAACGGCAGCACCGACTATGTGAGCCTGGGGCAAGGGCCACAAATCCAGGGCAGCGCTGCCCGCACCATCGAATGCTGGGTTTATACAGAAGCCTTCAATGGCGGTGGTGTGTTTCGGGCCGGGAGCACCGGTACCGTGGGGCAAGATTTTTCTCTGCGCACCATGGGCAGTGACAATCTCTGGCGGATGCAGCAGTGGGGCACACCAGACTTTGACTTCACCGTGGCTGGCAGCAAAAATGCCTGGCGTCACTTTGCGGTGGTCTATACCGGCAACCTCACCATGGTCTATGTAGATGGAAAGTTCGTGGCACAAAAAAGCTATGTACTCCAGACTGGCGCGACCGATATGCGCCTTGGCGTGTGGAATGGAACCAGATTTAATGGGAAAATAGATGAGTTTCGCGTGTGGAACAAAGCCCTCAATCAGGCCACTATCGCCGAGTGGATGAACAAAACCGTGACCTCCGCTCACCCCGACTATGCCAACCTTGTTGGCTACTATCCCTTTGACGAAGTCAGCGGTACTGCCGTGACCGACATTACCGGCACCCAAGCCGATGGGAAACTCTTTGGCTTGCCTACCAGAATGACGCGAAACAGCAACGAGCTTGTGTTGAACCGCGCGGAAGTGGCCGCCCGGCCTTATGTCACCTTTGAGCAGGGCTCCTTTACCACTGTGGTTACCGACGTGGTGTCTCTCGACTCTGTGCCCAACCACGCAGCACAACTTGTGCTCTACGACAATCCAAGCGGACCCTACATCATTCGCAGCGACGATCCCCTGCAGCCCAACACGCCCACAGATACCCTGGTGGTGTGGGAAGCCAACCGATATAGCTATGTGCTCGACGAAAACGGCATGGTGGTGGACTCCATATTTGTGGTGGCAGAACAAACCAAAATCCGGGATGATCACCGCTACTTTAGCAACATCGTAGAATATGAAATTCTCCGATTCATCACGCCCTATGGCATCAACCTGAGCCTCGGGCCCAATGGCCGCACCTGGATCTATGATGTCACCGATTACGCGCCTCTGCTCCGCACCAACGTCTATCTCCGGGCGGGCAACAACCAGGAAGTGCTCGATTTGAAATTTGTTATGATCAAAGGCACGCCCCCGCGTGAGGTCAAGAAGATTGAAAATCTCTGGTCGGGGAGCTTTACCTATTCCTCGCTGCTTGACAACAGCCGTGGCGAACCTGTGAGCAAAGTGCTCGACCCTACGGCTTCGGGCTATCGCATCAAGACCCGCACAAGCGGCCACGGCTTTGGTGGCCCCACCAACTGTGCCGAGTTTTGCCCCCGCGATCACTACCTCGACATCAATGGCAACCGCCTGTTTTCATGGCTGGTGTGGAATGAATGTGCCACCAACGAGATTTATCCACAGGGCGGCACCTGGGTGTATGACCGCGCAGGTTGGTGCCCCGGCGAGGAGGTCAGCACCTTCGACCACGAGCTCACCGACATGTTTGCCCCCGGTGATACGCTCGTGATTGATTATTCGCTGCAAACCTCTTCTCCTCCCGAAGGCAATTTTGTGCTGCAAGGGCAACTGCTCACCTTTGGTGCGCCTACCCGCACCCTCGATGCCGAGATCGAAGCCATTCTCGCTCCCAACGTCCACTTTGAGTATAGCCGTCGAAACCCCATTTGCGGCAATCCCAAGATCCTCATTCGCAACCTCGGCTCAGAAACCCTCACCACCATCGACTTCACCTTTGGCGTGATCGGCGGATTTTCGCCTTGCTACTATCGCTGGACGGGTTCTCTTGCATTTTTGGAGAATGAAGAAATCGAATTGCCCTCCTTCAACTGGACAGGCCTCGACCCGAACGACCCTGTGTTTTATGTAGAAATGAATACGGTAAACAGCGTGGTGGACGAAAACCTGAGCAATAACAGGCTCGAAAGCTCCTTTGAGATCGCTGAGCGCTGGATTCGTGGGTCGATCCTCGAAGTGCGAACCAATGCCGCAGCCAATGAAAACCGCTATCAGATCGTCAACGCTGATGACGGAACCGTGGTCCTCGATCGGAAAAATCTCCTTTCCTACACCACCTACCGCGACACGGTGGACCTGCCCGATGGCTGCTATGTGTTCCAACTCGTGGACGAAGGCGTGTTTGGCGGCGATGGACTCTCCTGGTGGGCCAACAACGACGGCACAGGCTATGCCCGTTTGCTCAATCCCAACGGCACAATTCTCAAAAACTTCAATGGAGATTTTGGGGCCGATATCTATGAGCAATTCACCATGGGCTGGACAGCAGGCCAGGAAATCCCTCGCGTGAGCTGCGCTGCCAACGGCATCTCCGAGCTGATCGACAAGCCCAAATCGGGCACCCTTGCGGTGTATCCCAATCCGAGTGAAGGCTCTTTCACCGTGAGCCTGGAGTGGAGCGAAATCGCAGCCGGAGAGCTCTTGATCTACGATCAGTTGGGTCGCCTCGTGAAGCAGCAGGCGCTGCCCGCGCTGTTGGGTCACCGCCTCGATATGCAGCTCAACCTCGAGCCGGGCATCTATCTTCTCGTTGCCAAAAACGGCAAGGAGATGATGAGCAAAAGCCTGCAAATCAAATAGGTCTTAAGGCCACGTTGTCAAACAGGAGTCAGCCCGCATGTTGGGGTGACTCCTGTTTTTTTTTGATGTTTTGGGGGAAGGAAGGATGTATGAGACTGTTGTTATGAGGGGAGGATCTTGGAGCAGCAAGGATCCGGAAAAGGTGGCAGTCCTGATCGTTTTCGCTCTCCCCAGCGAGAGACCTACAAAAAAGAGAGCAAACAATTGCTTGCCTGCCCCCTCTTGTTTGCCATTACGGCTGAGTTAGTTTCCTAAACGGCCCAAGGTGTTGTCGGACCAGGTATTATTGCCATCATCGACAAAAGTGGCCTGATCATTCAAGTTCTGAACACCATAGCGGGCACTGCCTTTTATTTCTGAGTTCCCAATTCGGCAATAAGACGAATACACGAGGGTGATCATGCCCTCCCAGGTATTATCCCCGCCGCCGTAGGAGATGATACAGTGCTCAAAACGATTTTGGGTGCTGCTTGAATCAAAGAAACGGATGTATTCCCAGGAACCATTGATCATATTGTCGCCCATAATTCTGATTTTTTCACTTGCCGTGCCCACACAATTGAAAGATCCACTACTCGAAATCTGAATGTTGGCGCCGCCGGCCATGAAAATGCTCGTTCCGGGCTGAACGGTAACTGCATTCGTAAAAGCCAGCGTTCCGTTGATGTGGTAGGGGAGAAAGGGCGATTTTTTCCAGGTAAAGGGATTGGTCAATTGTGAACCTTCGACATCAATTTTGTCGTAGGTATTGCCGGTTCCGGTATTGGTGGACTCGATGTTGGGCAAGTGTCTGGCGTCGATGCTGATGGGATACAGATCGCAAAACGAAATATCAGTATTGGCAATCCCGCCCAAATTGCTATCCTGGTTTTCGCACTTGATGCCGTTACTTTGGCTGAACCCGACGTAGCAATGGTCGATTTTGGCATATCCATCATAGGCGATGAAAACGTTGGCATCATAGGTCGGGTCGCTGCCACCACCCGTGATATTGGTGTATTCCAGGCGGTTGTCGGTATCGTTGGTGCGGAAGCGGATGTATTCCCACTGCCCTTTTTCCAGAAGCTCCTCTCCCCGGATGGTGATTTTTTCTGTTTCTGTCCCTACTGATTTAAAGGAGCCGCCCGTTTGCACCTCAATCTTGGCGCCGTTTTTCATCAAAATCGTTACGCCAGGCTCCACCACCACATCCGCACGGATGTTGAAGTCGCCCGTGACGCAATAATCTGCGTCGTTAGGATCGGCGTTGTGGTTGGTCAGAACAAGCGGGGTAGATTGGGAACCGCTCAGCTCGATGCACGCGCTGGGATCGGGGATGGGCTCAATAGGGTCGCAACTGCTGAGTGCGAACCCCAGGACAACAAGGGAGGTGAATAGGTTGAAGGTTTTCATTTTCTTAATGGTTTGTTACTAACTCAATCAAAGCCGGAGACAATGGGGGACTGTCTTGCCAGCAAAACAAAGCTGGAGATTATGGCCCCGGCTAACGAGCGGGTAACTGCTGAAAATAAAACCAAGGGTTTTCCCTGAGTCATCTCATGATGGAAAAACGAATCCTTTGAGGATCGACTCCCGCACGAGGCTGGCTACGTTTTTGACTTGAAATTTGAGCAACAAACTAGAGCGGTAGGTTTCTACCGTTTTCTCTGAGATGGATAATTTCTCCGCCATCTCCTTGGTGGACAAGCCCGCCTGAATTTGCTCCAGCACTTCTTTTTCGCGCCTGGTCAGGGTGATTTGTCCGGCAAATGCATCTTTGGAAAAGAGGGAGGCAAACAGCTTTTTTTTCAGTTCCTGCGAAATATATTGCTGGCCCGCTCCCACATGGTCAACTGCCGCAATCAACTCAGCGAGCGGCGCGCGCTTGGACACATAGGCCTGAAAACCCGCCGCCAACACCGACTTGACGGTTATCTCGTCTTCGAAAGAAGACAAAGCAATTTTCTGGATGTTGGGGGCGCGTTGCGTCACCGCCTGCATGATCTGCCGGGCATCGTCCACGCCAAACTGCACGTCGAGGATGATCACCTCAAACGCCTGCTGCTCCAGGAGGTAGAGCAACTCGGTTTTGTCTTTCGCACTGGCGAACTCGTCGCTACGGCCCTGGGACTGAAAATGGGCAATGATGCCGCTTGATATGAGTTCGTGGTCGTCTCCGATGATTATTTTCATGGGCAAATCAGACATTTTGAGGTAAAACAAACGTGGCAATCGTTCCCTGACCGGGGCGGGTATCCACGTCAAATGATCCCTTCAGTTGAGCGGCCCGCCGCGCCATGCTCGCCATGCCGTTGGAGTCTTTCACCGAATCGAAGTCAAATCCTTTGCCGTTGTCTTCCACCACCAAGGTGAGTTCCTCTGCGATCATCAGTTGGATGGAAATCTCAGTCGCCTCCGCATGTTTCATCGCGTTTTGAGTGAGCTCTTGGGCCACGCGATACAACACGCTGGCGCTCTCTTTGGCAATCGTTTTTCCCTCGGGAATGACCTGCACAGAGACCTGGCATTGCTCGTGTTGATTTTCACTGGCAAATTGCTGCAAGGCTGCAGCGAAGCCGTACTGATCGAGATACAGCGGAGCCAGATTGTGCGACAAGCGGCGGGTGTCCTCATGGGCCTGAAGCAAGATCGCTTCCAACTGCGCTTTGTCCTCCTCAGGAATGTTCTGATTTGCCATCAGCTGATACCGCAGGGCGGTGAGGTTTGAGGCCACCCCGTCATGTAGCTCGTAGGCGATCCGCTCCCGCTCAATTTCTTCTCCGTCAAATACTGCCTGCAAAACGGCTTTCTCCTGCATCGACTGCATCAGCGCGATACGGTTTTCATTTCGTTGCCGGATGAACATCATCCCCGCCAAGAGCCCAATCAGAAGAAGGAACAATACCCCCAAGACCATCCACAACTTGTTGCTCTCCACTTGCTGTTGCAGCAGCGCATTTCGAGCGACAATCAGATCCTTCTCTTTCTTTTCTGCATCATATTTCAGCAAAATATCGTTGATGGCTTTTTTGTTTTCTATGCTGTTTTTGTCTCGGAAAACGTCGTGCGATTCCCGCATCAACTGGTAGGCCTTTCGGGGCTGGTTGACGCCAAAATAGGCCTCCGCCAAATTCTTTTTGATGGAATAGACCGTGGTCTGATCTCCTCCCTGCCCCACAAGATCCAGTGCCTTCTCTCCAAATGTTACCGCAGCGGGGTAATTCTCCGTTCCGAGATTCGCAGTCATCAGCCCGATAGAATTGAGCAGGATAAAGGGTTTTTGCTGATATCGCTCGCTGATTTCGAGGGAGGCGAGAAAGTGTTTTTTGGCGTCCTCGTATGCTTCGCCGCTATTGGCCACTTCTCCCAATGCCAGATTAGCCACAATCAGTGCCACTACATTGCCGGTGGTTTCGGCTTTGTCGATGGCCATTTGGCCATGCTCTTTGGCCTCGACCATCTTCCCAATTTTCGCTTCAGAAATACTCAACACCGCCACGAGGCTGCTAAAGTTGGGATGATCGGGATGAGCCTTCATCGTTTGATACGCCTGCGCAATGTATTGGTAGGCTGATTCATAATCCACAAGGGAGAAATACATATTGGCAATATTGCTCCGCATCAGGGCGGCATGGACCGCTTCGTGGGCCTCCTCACTCACGCTGAGGGCTTGTTCGAAAAACTGAATGGCCTTGAGCGTTTCCTGCTTGTTGGCATATACGTTTGCTATGATGTTGAAGTATTTCGCCTTCGCATAAGGATCAACATCAGCAGGGAGTGCCTCGATGGCTTCTTCTGCGCGCTGCCTTGCGAGGTCGATCTGCCCGGTTTGCAAATACAACTTCGCTTCGTGAAAACGATAGATATCTTGTAATTCCTCTCCCTCCCCGATCAGCGCCCACAAAGAATCTTTGGAGGCCTCGTTGATGGCCGACATTCGTTGAGGGTGAAAAAAATCGGCAATAGAGGTGGAGTCGATCGTTTGCCCCACCGCGATGTTCCAATATCCAGGAATGGATAACATGAGAACAGTGGCTACCATCAACTTGCCGATTTCACGTATCATGCCTGGGAATTTGTCGGTTTTCTAAAGATAACGGTTCTGCGACAACTTCATTTCGCATTGGCGAGGTAGC
>JANQTF010000050.1:0-4306 GCA_030731845.1 Bacteroidia bacterium
GGTCTGTGGATGGCAAAGCCGAGGGTATCAAAGCCGCACGCAACATTGGCTACGCTGGCTGGTGCAAACACATGCACCTCATTTCGCATGGTGGACATTTCTTCTCCCGATTAACAAAAAAAACCGCCGGGAAAAATCCCGGCGGCGTGAAAGTATGGATCTTTTTCCTTATTGAACGAACAGCTTTCGATAAATCACTGCATTGCCAATGTTGAGTTTTACAAAATATAACCCCGTAGCCCACTCAGAAACCGGGACAGCGGTCAGGGATTGGCGGGTAACACCTAAGTCTTGTTGGTGAACTATTCTGCCAGAGAGGTCAGAAATACTGAGCTCAACCTGAGCCACATCGAGCATTTCCAAAGAAATGGAGATCTGATCTGAGGCAGGATTCGGCGCGATAGACAAGTTCAGGTCCAGCTCATCGTCGATGTCCGTGAAGATATCGATGAAGATCTTGTCGCAAACGGTGTTTACACAGATTCCATCGCTCACTTTGAGGCATACATCAAAGTCGCCAACAGCATTATAGGTATATACCGGATTCTTCAAGGTAGAAGAATTGCCGTCTCCAAAAGTCCAGAGCCAGCTATTGGCTACAGCCCCACTGAGGTCGTTGAACTGCACAGCCTGATAAATGATTCCTGAATCAGGCACGGTGATACTGGCGTTAAAGTTAGGGACTGCATTGATCACGATGGTGTCTTTGGCTGAGCAGTTGCCGCCAAAATCGGTGGCTTCTACGACATAGTTGCCTCCGGTGGTAACCCAGACCTGGGCCGTTGTAGCTCCTGTGGACCAGAGGTATGAGCTGCCAGTGACCCCTGCATCGAGGAGGGTACTATCACCATTGCAAATGGTGAGGTCAGGGCCAAGGTTGACGAAGAGGGGCGATTCAATGACCTCAATGGTATCAGAACGCGAGCAGCCAGCGGCATTGGTCACGGTTCCGATGTAGGTTCCTCCATCTTTTACGGAGATGGTTTGCGTGGTAGCACCGGTGGACCAAAAGTAGGTTGAGCCTTGATTCGCGAGATTGAGGGTTACTGAGGACCCATTGCACACTACTTTGTCTGGACCCAAAGATACCGATGGGATCGAGCCAATCTGAACGGTAATGGTGTCTGAAGCAACACACCCAAACTGGTTGGTTACAGTTACAAAGTAGGTGCCAGGCACAAAAGTGGTAATGGACTTGGTAGTCGCACCTGTGGACCACTTAAAAAGAGCGCCGGGATTATTGGCGTCGAGGGTAAAAGGTTCACAAGCTGTGAAATCAGGCCCAAGGTTGACTACAGGGGCCAAGGAGACGTTGACGTCAATCGTATCGGATTCTTTACATCCAGCAGCCGTAGTCACATCCACCCAGTAGGTACCCGGGGCAGAAATATAAAACGTTTGGGTGGTAGCCCCTGGAATGTTCCAATTGTAGGAAGTACCCGGATTACCGGCTCCAGCATCGAGAATCACCGTAGAGCCATTACAGATGAGGGTATCGTTCCCGAGCTCCACGACTGGCACAAAGTCCACGGCTATGTTCACCGAATCTACTTCGGTGCAGCCATATTGGTCGGAAGTTTGAAACTTATACACCCCTGTTTCCCAGACCTTCTGTTGCGTGCCAGTTGACAAACTAGGAAACCATAATCTGGTGGGGCCTGGTTTGGCAGGGATCAAGGTTACCGTATCTCCAGGGCAGATCAGCTGATCTGGTCCCAGCGCTGCATTGGTGGAAGAGACGAATACGCTAATGGTATCACGCAGGGTAAAACCCAGGGTATCTGTAACCTTGATGATATAGATATCGGTCTTTACCGCAACTTTGGTACAAAACGTATCAATGACTGAGGTATTCCATTCATACTTCGTAGCGGTAGGCAGACAAGCATTCAAAATTAGGGTGTCGGCGAAACACAGGGTGGTATCAGGTCCGAGATCCAAGATTGGAAGGTCAGTGATCAGGACATCGTCAAAAGCGAAGCCGTCGTCTTCTCCAGATCCATCAGAAGCAAAAGCGACACGGAATCTCACGCTGGGTTGGCCAGCCAGAAACTTGAGCGAATGCTGGGCATTTACCCATCCCTGGCTTCCATTACTGGCTGTATTGGCCCCAATGGGAGTGAAGTTGCCGGTCCAGCCATGAAGCTGCCCGCCGGGTCCCCCGTAGGAATTCCCATTGATCGAATTGTCGTTGTACCAATTCACGGGGTCTCCTGCTTTGCCAACTCTCACCCAGGTAGCACCAGAGTCCACGGTAGCCTGGAGCACAGCGCCATCCCAGCTGTAGTCGGTTTCCCAGAAAACATTCATGCTGATGTAGGGATTCACCAAGGCAGAAAAATCAAAATAGGGACTGAGTACTGCCGAATACTCGTTGGCAAAATACTTGAACTGGGTCAGGCTGCTATTGCCTGTAATCCAGCATTTGGTTCCATTAGCCGCGGAATTAATAACTGGGTTGGCAGGAGTTGCTCTCACCCAGGATATTTTGGGAATGCCAGATGGTGCAATCCAGGCTGCACTCCAGCCAGCATTGGAATTCTCAAAACCTTCTATATAAGGGAAGGTCGAAATCTGGGCCTTCAATCCTGTCGCTGACAGGAAATACACCACCGCCAAAAGCAGTGGATACATGAGTCTGTTTCTCTTCATCACGGTTTTGTTGAGGTTCTCTGCAAGTCAACACGATAAAAATAGAAAAATCTGACATGAGGAATCCCTACCTTTTAAAAAAAGAAATTCTTATCTCCTCATAAATCGTGATTTCAAACCCTTATTCTGCCTATTTCATGGGCCATTTACTCAACGGCTATAGAAAGAAAATGCCATGGTACTCCAACTTGAAACGGGCCTCCCATCGTGCCTGGCAGCCTCAAATCGGCTATTTGGCATGGCTTCGATGCAGGCTACCTCCAATAATGGGTGAGAAGAATCTTTCACCTCCAGCGCTTCCACATATCCCCATTCATTTACTTTTACTGACAACACAACTTTCCCCTCAATTCCGGCATTTTTTGCGAGATCGGGATAACCGATTATCGTTCTCACCTCTGCTTCGTTGATCCAGGTCGCGGTCGCATCACCTGCTTCCATGGGAGTCATTCCTTCAGAAACCACGGAATGCTCAAACCAGTTGCCTTCAAACGAGATATCCGAGGCTCCAAATGAAAGTCCCAGACAAAGAAGAATGCCAGTGGCAGGCAGAGGAGAAGTGAACGTGGTGGAGATCATCATGAGCCAGGGAATTAAGTAGTACGAAGGAGAGAATAGTCTATAGAACAGGACAAAGGGCGTGCCACTGACCCCTTTCGCAAATGGACAAATCACCTTATTTTCTTACATCACCTTAAAAGCCCTCCCTTGGTGCGGAAAATGGAAAACAGTGATTCCCTTTTCATGTAAATTCTCATCCGGCTATTTCTTCCGACTAAAGAGGCGTGGCACAACCTGGCCCGGGAGAGAGAGGATCAAAATGGGACTGAAATTCTGGGAATTTCAAGAAAAAACCCAGGGCCTTACTTGTTGCTCACAAACTTTCTTATTTTGCTGGATGGAGAGAAGATCAAAAAAACTATGAACAAAGTATTCAATCATGCTGAAGAGGCTACCCGAGACATCCGCAGCGGCATGACCCTCATGCTCGGCGGATTTGGGCTCTGTGGCATTCCAGAAAACTGCATTTCGGCCTTGGTTAAGATGGGGATCAACGATCTCACCTGCATTTCCAACAACGCAGGCGTGGACGATTTTGGCCTGGGCCTGCTGCTACAGCATCGGCAAATCCGAAAAATGATCTCCTCCTACGTAGGAGAAAATGACGAATTTGAACGTCAGATGCTCAGCGGAGAGCTGGAAGTGGACCTCATTCCGCAAGGCACCCTTGCCGCTCGCTGTCAGGCCGGTGGTGCTGGGATTCCAGCATTCTTTACCCCTGCAGGCTACGGCACGGAGGTGGCAGAGGGCAAGGAGGTCAGGGTATTTGATGGCAAGCCGCACATCCTCGAAACTGCCCTGACGGCAGATTTTGCCATCGTAAAGGCCTGGAAAGGTGATCGCTTTGGCAACCTCGTCTATAAAGGCACCGCCCGAAATTTCAATCCCGTCATGGCCATGGCGGGCACCATCACCATCGCTGAAGTAGAACATCTCGTCGAACCCGGTGAGCTAGACCCCAATTTCATTCACACGCCAGGGGTATTTGTCCAGCGAATTTTTCAGGGAAGCAACTACGAAAAACGCATCGAACAGCGAACGGTGAGGAAGAAGGTATAGGGGTTTTGGGTATAGGGGTATAGGGGTATAGGGG
>JANQTF010000050.1:4316-25366 GCA_030731845.1 Bacteroidia bacterium
ACCAAAAAACGTAGGAGATATTTCGCGACAAATTGAACAGCCTAGGGTATAGGGGTTGGGGCAAAGGTTTTTTGGGTACAAAGCTAATTATTCACTTCCCCATCCAACTATTCAAACTTCTCCCGATTCCCTCATTCAACCATCCAACAACTCAACCATTCAACAATTCAACCATTTCTTCCTCCGTGACTCTCCGTGCCTTCAGTATCTCCGTGTTATCTTCCCGATTCCCCTTCCCCCATTCAATCATTCACCAACTCAAAAATTCAACAATTTCCTCCTCATGTTAGATAAAACAGGCATCGCCAAGCGCATAGCACAAGAACTTCAAGACGGCTGGTACGTCAACCTGGGCATCGGCATTCCCACCTTGGTGGCCAACTATGTGCCCCAGGGTGTGAGCGTAGAATTCCAGTCAGAAAACGGTATTTTGGGCATGGGGCCTTTTCCATTTGAAGGGGAAGAAGATGCAGACATGATCAACGCCGGCAAACAAACCGTGACCCTGCTTCCGGGAGCCGCTATTTTCGATTCTTTTACCAGTTTTGCCATGATCCGCGGACGCCACATACAGCTCACCGTGCTGGGAGCCATGGAGGTATCGGAGAAGGGAGACATCGCCAACTGGAAAATTCCGGGAAAGATGGTCAAGGGAATGGGCGGCGCGATGGATCTCGTGGCTTCGGCTGACAATATCATCGTGGCCATGATGCACACGAGCCGCGATGGAGAATCCAAGCTGCTACCTCAATGTAGCCTCCCGCTCACAGGCGTGGCCTGTGTGAAGCGAATTGTGACCAACCTCGCCGTGATTGACGTAAGCCCAGATGGCTTTGTGCTCATTGAGCGCGCACCAGGTGTGAGTGTGGCCGACATCCAGGCGGCTACAGAGGGTAGGCTAATCATTCCCGGAGAGATCCCAGAAATGGTTCTGAATTAGGGCTGTGTCAAGTCCTAGCCATCAGACTCCCCCCTTATCGTGATCCGGCAATCAGTGGGCTCAAGGGAATTCGCCAGTAATATACTGGCCCCAACAAGCCCGCTTTGCGCAATTCCTCCTGATTCCCCAGGAGAAACTCAACGAATTCATCTCCATCTTCGGCTCTTCCTACCAAGTTGTTTCGGGATGAGTTGCTCACCCACAATTCGATGGTATTCAGCCCCGGCCGCAGATAGGGCCCTATATCAAAACGAAATGGTTGCCAGTTTTTGATGGGTAATTTGGTAGTATTCACCCTTACCTCCACAGCATCGTGCAGTTTTCCCAAGTCCAGAATATGCCTTCCTGAAGAAGGAGAACCAACTACCATGAGATCGCTTGTATAGAGGATTTCTCCATGAAAATGAACCAGCTCATCGTCCAAAGACCAGTCAGACAAGGTGGTATCTTTCCTGATATGAATATTTTTTGGATCATTGGGATCTGAAAAGGACATGTCCCATCGCGACAGTTCGACCAGATATGCCCCGCCTTGCTCTTCCAATTTCATCCTTTCCCAATCGATGTCTGAGTTGAGCAGAGAATCGGGCCAGGCAGTACGGCGGCCAAATACAAAAGCCTGAGACTCATAGGGTCCGAGCGTCATCTCAGCAACTTGGTTGACGGAGATGGAAACCTTCCTGGCCTTGCCATTTTCTGGATTGAGCACGTAGGCCAGGCCCTTCGGCACAAATGCTGTCGCACGAATGGGTTGTCCGCTGAGATTCACCAACCACACCAGCCGACTGCTATCCTCCAACAATCTGATTCTTTGACGCAAATCCTGTAGCTGACGCGAAAAAGCCACAGGTGGTTGTACCTGCTCTTCCCTCAGAAGAGATAGGAGCTCTGATGGCTTCTGCAAGGGAAAAGGGAGTTGAAAGCGATGCAATCCTTTCACGATCTCCTTGCGCGCCGAATCTGGGTTTACCAATTCCAATGGTTCGGGTAATTTCTTTCCGAGCAAAAAGACCCGCCCACCCTCATCGGCAAGGGCACCCAATCGATTCAGGGTTTTGAGCTTCAGGACTCCCCCTTCAGGGATGAGAAGGGCTTTTCCATTCAACCCACCTGCACAGATGTTGCCGTTTTTCATCGTGGCTTCATCTAGGGCGGGAGCCGAAATAAAATCCCATGAATAGCCCCATGATTCCAATTCGTTGAGAAATGGCCGAATTCCAGCTACCCAAGCCTGCAAGGAGTCATATTCCCTGGTAAGCAGATTCTGCCCCAAGGGAGAAATTTGATTCCATAATAGCTGAGAGTCGATGGGAATATTAACCAAAGACCAAATGGAATCTACGCCGACATACGGAAACCTGCTAAAAGGGAACAAGACCAACAAATCCGTTTCGGGGCGGCCAAGCCTGAGAAGATATTGAGCACGGGCAGTGTAGGTCATCACAGCAGGCCACCGCTCCTCAAAGGGTTGTGCAGGCCCAAATTGTCCGCCAAAATTCACAGCGGGAATCTCTCTGGTAGCAGAAGGATGCCAGGAATCATGCATCCCGGAAAATTCATGCGCCAGGCCATCGATGACAATCTCTTCGGCTCCGGAGAGCAACACCCGATCAATTTCGATTCTGGTATGCTGAGGCACGTCATGATATGCGCGTTGAGGTACGCGGCCCACGTAGCCAAGGGTTCTTTCGCGCTGCCCATATTGAGCGCCTGAGGCTACGAGCTTGGCGGCCATCCTGTCGCCTCCGGCAATGGCTGAGGTGAATGCTGGCAAGGCGATCTTCGAGGCCATGTTAAACCATCCATGATGCCATTCTTCCACACACATTTTGCTACGAAAGCCTGCGCTGAATAGCTCAGAATCAGCCCGTGCCACAGAATTTTTCAACAATTCGTCCGACAACCAATGCTCATACACCTGCCTCAAGTGTGCATCAGTGGCCATCCATTGATAGGCGGGTCCTCTTTTGAGGTGAATTCTATCTGCCTCTTGATGATCCGCCGCAGGCACGAGCAAGGTAGGCGCAAGTTTTTCTGCGGGAAAGGGGAAGTCCCGAACAGAATGTTCTGGCAAAATGCGATCCACCGCAGGCCATTGTACTTCCAGCCGGACCGCCCTGGCAGATGAAGAATGCGAAGGGATGGATTGGGTGAGCGGATGAATAGCAAGGCCCCGCATCCAATCCCGGGCGGTAGTAGGGTCTGCGCTTACTTCTTGAAAGTGAGCGGTGGAATAAAAAGGGTGCTGCCCAGCGTCCATATCATAACAGGCCAGAATCTTCCAATAACCCTTGGGAGCCTGCCAGCCAATGATGCTATCGCCTACCAGATATTCATTGAGCAAAAAAGAGGAATCGGGGTCGAGATAAATGGCATCGGTAGTATTCCAAAACAAAGCGGAGCGCTCGTCTTTTGTAGCTCGGGCAGCCCACACCCCCAGCAAGTTGGCGGAGTCGGGATTCCAGCTCAGCCAATCACTGTCCTGCGCATTGTTGCCAGACAGCACGGAAGCCAACTGATGACCAATGGGAAGGGAGGGGCCAGGGATGGCCATACTCAGCAGGCGATCGCCGCGCACGTGAGCCTCGCCAGAGGCAAAGGTGTGTATGCCACGGCTATACTCAGAAGGGATGCCCGGACCGATGGTCCAGTCGAGCATCATCCCTCGTTTTTGTGCCACAGCAGCCAATTGCCGCAAGGTTTCTAACCAACGTGGATCCCGAAATGCTCCCTTTCGCTTGTTGGGAGAAATCCCTCTCCCGGTAATCACAATCTCTACCCCGCCATATCCTTGCCCGATTACCCAATCCAATTCCTCCAAAAGCCTGGGAAAAGACACGTCGGTGCCAGGCCAGTACCACCTGATCCAGGGTTTGTCTGCCTGCTTAGGCGCAAAAAATCGGGCAGGATCCAGCTCGCTCAAATGCTCGAAAGACTGTGGCGCAAACGCCAGTGAATCGGTCGAAGAGGGTTCTTCGAGCTGAAGTGAGGTCATCGGAAACATCCCCTCTTCCTTCACCAAAGACAGCACAAATAATCCCAACATAACCAACACCGGGGTGGTCAGAAAAAAATGGACCCTTCTCGGTCGAGCGCGTTTTTCAATGGCCATAGACATCGGATTTTCGTTAAAGTACAAAAGACCGAAATATTCGCCATCATTTTAACATATAAATTTATCCTGACAAAGAGAGGGAAACCTCAAAAGGATGCAAAATGGCTGGCAGCTTCCGGCCTTATTGACCCCACAATCAAAAATAAGTAGCTTTGAAAAAACAGTGTCGCGCATCCGGCAGACTGCCGGTGTGAGCTCGCCTCCAGAGCACATCAGGCAACCCACTCAACAGCCCCCTCCACGCATGACCCCTCTCTCAGATACCCTGATCTTTGTGTATGGCTCCCTGAGGCCCGATATCGGCAATGCCATGTCGAAGCGCCTTCAGGAAGAAAGCACCATCCTTGGCCCTGCCACGATCAAAGCTCACTTGTTCAAGCTAGGCTGGTATCCTGGTATCCGATTCGTTGAAAATACCGACGATTGGGTAAGCGGGTATTTGCTCAATTTGAGCAATGCCGAGTCTCTGAAGTGGCTCGACGAGTATGAAGGCTTCTTGCCAGACTCTCCAAAAGAAAGTCTGTTTTTGCGCAAAAAGACCCAAGTCTCTTGGGGAGGGAAGCTCACATTTGCCTGGTGCTACGAATATAACCTGGAGCCAAAACCAGGAAGCCGGGTAATAAGTGGAGATTGGAAACTAGAGGTAGCGCCTGACCATGATCTCCCAGACTAGCGGGCGGCATTTTACTGTAAGGTAAGTCGCCAAGGCTGCCAAAGCAGGACCCAATGTCCATTTACATAGACGAACACATCATAGGCTGCTCCAATTTTGCGGCCCGGCTCCAGGTATTTCACCCGATACACTTTCACGCCTGGATTGAGAAAACTGGCGATTTCGCGGTAGCCGCCCGGGAAATATCGGGCTTCCCCTTCATAGGCCAACAACTCTTCGCGACCACTTTGCCAACAGGCCAATTCCGTTTGACGTGAAGAAAATGGGGTGACAACAGGACGGAACCGTCGATAAAGCTTTTTCTCCCAGTGATACATTTTCAATGCCATGGAGGGCACAAAAATAGCTTCGCAATCTTCTTTGGAAGGTGAAAGCGTACGGGAAAAAGCCGCCCGATCCTGAATTGGCACCTCCGCCAGGTGCGACAAGAGGCTCACAAGGCCCTCTTTTCCAGCCCCAAACTGGGTGGAATCAAAACCGGGATTTCCCATTCCCATCAACATCACTGCAAGCAGCGCAACAACTATTGTATTTTTCATCATTCACATCTTCATTCCAAAGTTGGTAATACTATTACTAACAACAAGACGAGGAATGGGGGAAATCTGACAAGATGGAATACTCAAATATTCGTAGTAAATATGGTCTCCATTCATTGTATTCACTTGCCAAAGTGAAGAAGTAAGATACAAAATCACCCCGTCATTTCTTATCTTTCGCGCCATGGATCAGAAGATTCGCCAACAGCTTACTCAAACCATCAAATCTGAAGGAGCAAGGCTCGGATTTGACATGGTCGGCATTTCCAAGGCCGAACAGTTGGAGCCGGAAGCTCGCGATCTGGAGCAGTGGCTCCGGGAGGGCCGCCACGGCAGCATGGGCTACATGGATACGTATTTTGATAAGCGAACAGACCCGCGAAAGCTGGTAGATGGCGCCAAATCGGTGATCAGTGTGATCCACAATTATTATCCACAGGCTCAGGATCGCCAACCAAGCGGGAGCCCCAAAATCTCCACCTATGCCTGGGGAGAAGACTACCACAAAGTCTTAAAATCTAAGCTCTACGAGCTATTTCAATTCATCCAACAAGCAGTAGGCGACGAGCTCCAAGGTCGCGTATTTGTAGATTCTGCCCCGGTGATGGACAAGGCCTGGGCCAAAAAATCGGGCCTCGGCTGGATCGGAAAACACACCAATCTCATTCACCCAAAGCGGGGCTCCTGGTTTTTTATCGGAGAAATCATCCTCGACCTCGAGCTCGACCACGACGGACCCATCAAAGATTATTGCGGCACCTGCACCCGCTGCATCGACGCATGCCCCACAGATGCGCTGGAGCCTTACCAAATCGACGCCAACAAGTGTATTTCCTATCTCACCATTGAGCTGAGAGATGAGATGCCGGTGGAATTTCAGGACAAGCTCGAAGGCTGGGCATACGGTTGCGACATTTGCCAACAGGTGTGCCCCTGGAACCGATTTTCTACCCCCCACCCCGGCGGCGAATTCAAGCCTCTCTTCCACATTGGCATGGAGCCCGAAGCGTGGGAAGAACTCGACGAAGCGCAATTCAAGCGATTGCGAAAAAAAACTGCCATGGAGCGCATCAAATGGGATAAAATGAAGGACAACCTTCGCTGGTGGAAGTCAAGCTAGGCTCTGCCTAACCACAACTCTCCACTTTCCCTTGCCTTTGCCTATCTTCGCCGAATGATCAACGCCCTGATTTTTGATATGGATGGCGTCTTGCTAGACTCCGAGCCATTTTGGCGCAAAGCCCTGCGCGAAGAACTCGCCTCCTTGGGCGTAACCCTGAGCGAAGCCGAAGCCGCCGAAACCATGGGCATTCGTATTGATCAGGTGCTCGAATATCGTATGAAAACCCACGGATGGACTGGCAAAACGGTACCACAAGTCACGGAATCTATCTTGAGCAGGGTGATTGCGGAAGTAGAACAACGCGCAGTGGTGCTTCCTGGCGTGTGGGATTGCATCAATAAAGCCAACAGAGACGGGCTCAAAATCGGGCTGGCGACTTCCTCGCCAAGTCGCCTCATAGATGCCGTGGTCAAAACTTTGAAGATGGAAGATGTATTTGAGGTGAAAAAATCTGCCGAGTTTGAGCAATACGGAAAGCCTCATCCCGCTATCTATTTGAGAACAGCAGAGGCGCTTGGCATCGCAGCGCCCCAGTGTCTCGCCATTGAAGACAGCTTCAACGGCCTCCTTTCTGCCAAATCTGCACAGATGAAGTGCATTGCTGTGCCAGAAGACATCTCAGCCCACGACCCCCGCTTTGTTATCGCCGATGCCAAACTCGATTCTCTCCTCGATCTGGACGAGGCTCTCTGGTTTCGACTCACCAAATAGCCGTTGACCAGCCAAATGCACCCATCTTTTGGTTCACTTCTTGAGGAATGAGATGAATCCTCGTTCTGATCTTAATCGGGAGGGCCCAAAGCTTGAAAAAGCCGACAATTGGGATGGCTTGGTGGAAAAAATTGTTATCTTTGCGAAAACATTCTACCTAAGTTTAGGTAATAGTTTTAAGTAGCGGATAACCTGAGAATATCACGGAACATTCCGCCTTTTTTTGAGTTTATTATTTAGATTAAGTCTTAATAAACGCACACATCTCATGGCAGAAGATAAAGTACTTCAGGAGCTTTCGGAGGACGAAAAGATCATTCAAGAGTTTACCGAGAAAAAATACGAGCATGGTTGGGCGACCGATATCGAGTCCGACAAAGCTCCTATGGGCCTGAATGAGGATATTATTCGACTCATTTCCTCCAAAAAGAACGAGCCGGAATGGATGTTGGCGTATCGAATGAAAGCCTATCATCATTGGCTCAAAATGGCTGAGCCAACCTGGTCTCATGTGGAGTATCCAGAAATTGATTTCCAGAAAATCCATTATTACTCCGCTCCCAAGCCCAAGAAAAAGCTCAACAGCCTCGACGAAGTAGATCCAGAATTGCTCAAAACCTTTGAGAAACTGGGTATTCCCCTCACGGAGCAAAAAATCCTCTCCGGCGTGGCGGTAGATGCCGTTATCGATTCGGTATCCGTCAAAACGACCTACAAAGAAAAGCTCGGCGAATTGGGTATCATTTTCTGCTCCTTTTCTGAAGCAGTGAAAGATCATCCCGAGTTGATCCAAAAATACATGGGCATGGTGGTTCCTCACACGGACAACTACTATGCAGCACTCAATGCGGCTGTCTTCACCGACGGCTCGTTTGTGTTCATCCCCAAGGGCGTGCGTTGCCCGATGGAGCTGTCCACCTACTTCCGGATCAACGACACCAACACCGGTCAGTTTGAGCGGACCCTCATCGTAGCCGAAGAAGATTCCTACGTGAGCTACCTCGAGGGCTGTACTGCGCCCATGCGCGACGAGAACCAACTTCACGCTGCCGTGGTGGAACTCGTGGCCTACGACAATGCCGAAATCAAGTATTCCACCGTCCAAAACTGGTATCCCGGTGATCCCGAAACGGGCAAAGGCGGGATCTATAATTTCGTGACCAAGCGCGGACTTTGCGCCGGACGCAAATCCAAAATCTCCTGGACACAGGTAGAAACTGGCTCTGCCATCACGTGGAAATATCCTTCTGTGATCCTCAAAGGCGATTACTCTGAAGGCGAATTCTACTCTGTGGCTGTGACCAATGGCCGTCAGCAGGCCGATACCGGCACCAAAATGATCCACATGGGCAAGCACACCCGCTCGCTCATCATCTCGAAAGGGATCTCTGCTGGAAAGAGCCAAAACAGCTACCGTGGCCTTGTGCGCATTCAAAAAGGTGCCGAACACGCGAGAAACTTCTCTCAATGTGATTCCTTGCTCATCGGCGACAAGTGTGGCGCACACACCTTCCCCTACATCGAAGTAGGAAACCCCACAGGCACGGTGGAGCACGAAGCCACCACCTCCAAGATCGGGGAAGACCAGATTTTCTACTGTCAGGCCCGCGGCCTCGATGAAGAAAAAGCGGTTTCCATGATCGTGAATGGCTACGCCCGCGAGGTCTTGAATCAGCTTCCGATGGAGTTTGCGGTGGAAGCACAAAAGCTCCTGAGCATTTCTTTGGAAGGCTCAGTTGGGTAACCTAAAGAGAGAATGCAGCGACTGATTGTCAAAAACTTTGGGCCCCTCAAAGAGGTGGATATTCCGATCAAGGATCTCACGATTTTGATCGGTCCGAATGGTAGTGGCAAGAGTTTGTTGGGGAAGTTGGCGTACTTTTTTCATCAACTTCCAGATTACTTTTTTGGGTATGTACATAGCCCAGAGTGGGCTGATATTCAAGCCGATAAGTTTCTCGAAGAATTTCTGGAGAGAATCATTCCCAGGCTTTTTCGCAACGCGTTTGGTTCTAAAGAATTTTTGCGCCCGGATACCGAAATCCTCTTTTCCTTTGATGGGGGCGAAAGCTTCCTGATTTGCAGCGCTTCAGAGGAATATTTGCTTTCTGTGCAGGAGGTAAGCCCGCAGTTGCTCGAAGGGATTCAGGCCTTTCTCTTCGTGCCCAAAGAGGAATTACGGCAGTTTTCTGGAAGCGTTTTGTGGGATCGCGTCTATGACATTTTCCATATCTCGAGCGGAGGAAGACAGCATAGTCGATATTTTTCTCCTCAACGAGGCGGTCGAATACAGCTTGAAAAAGCCCTGCTTGAGAACTGGTTCATGGGAGCCCAAGAGAGCCGAGATGTATATGGGGAGCAACGAAAAAGCTTGCTCGATGATTATTGGATGACCGCCTATTATCCTGACTATCAGAGAGATCGAACAATTTTTGAACAAGAAGATTGGGACCTCTTTTTCAGTCAGGAGCGCAAGCTCAGATCACAAAGCGCCGAAGGGCTCCACGACCTGGATTTGCTTGTGCAGTCTATTGCTTCCTTGAGAGACATGATCGGCGGAGACTTTGTGGTGTCAAAGACAGGGCAGGAGTTCATCATCACGACCTCAGGAGTTAGAATTCCGATGCAAAGGGCATCAAGTGGCCAACATGAGGTCACCGGGATGTGGCCCGGACTGCTCCAGTCGGTTTTGAATAAACAGCGGGGATTCTTTTTTGTCGAAGAACCCGAAGCTCATCTCTACCCCAAAGCGCAGCAACAAGTGGTGAATGCCCTGGCATTGACCCTGAACGCCCAACGAGGCAATCAATTGCTCGTGACTACCCACAGCCCTTATGTGCTTGCAGCATTTGACAACCTAATCCAGGCAAACGAGATTGCCGCCAAGTCCGAAACAAATGCCCAACACATCCAGCATTTTGTGCCAAAGGATTTATGGATCCCATTTGATAAAGTTTCTGCATTCTTTATTGATGAAATGGGGCACTCTCAGGAAATGAAGGATTTTGAGAACAACAGTATCGGAGGCGAACCCCTGGACAACGGTGCCAGCCAGATCTCATCTATCTACGACCAACTTCTGGAATTTAAATATCCCTTGGAATCATGAGTTGTTGCCATACATACCAACAACAACTTGGAGGGGATTTGAGCAGTCACTATTCCTCCATCGGGCACTCCGTATCTGAGAGAGGCAAGACATTTAGACTAGGCAACCGTTCGGTTCCCTTTTGTAAAATCAAAACAGATGGTGGCCTTTATCCTTCCGGACAAGCACAAAAAAAATGCGATTGGGTTTTCATTTTATGCGAAACAAATCGCTTCTATTTCGTGGAATTGAAAGGGAGTGGGAAAACCCTAAAAGATGATCAAATCGTCCAGACCATTCAAGACTTTAAAAATAAAATTTCAAGTCTGTCTAAGGACCAGATTTATGGGGTGATTGTTGGTTCCAATATGCCGAGCCAAAACACTGCAACCCTCAGAAAAATGCAGGACAATTTTCGCAAGCACCATGGAAATAAACTCCTCACACATTCCTCACTTTACGAATTATCGACTCAATAACATATGCTCTCCATCAACAACCTACACGCCTCTGTTGAAGGCAAGGAAATTCTCAAAGGCCTGAGCCTTGAGATCAAGCCCGGCGAAGTTCACGCCATCATGGGACCCAACGGTTCCGGGAAATCTACCCTCGCCTCTGTCTTGGCAGGAAAAGAAGATTACGAAATCACCGATGGCGAAGTCCTTTTTCATGGCAAAGACCTCCTCGACCTCGCTCCGGAAGAGCGCGCTGGCGAAGGCCTTTTTCTCGCCTTTCAATATCCGGTAGAAATTCCGGGAGTGAGCATGACCAACTTCCTGCGTACCGCCGTAAACAGCGTGCGCGAATATCGTGGACAAGAGGTGCTCAGTGGTGGTGACTTCCTCAAGCTCATGCGCGAGAAGCAGGCCATCGTAGAACTCGACGCCAACCTCACCAAGCGTTCCGTCAACGAAGGATTTTCTGGTGGGGAGAAAAAGCGCGCCGAGATCTTCCAAATGGCAATGCTGGAGCCTACCCTTTCCATCCTCGACGAAACCGATTCCGGTCTCGACATCGACGCCCTGCGCATCGTGTCAGAAGCGGTGAATAAGCTGCGCAGCCCCGAGCGTTCCTGGCTCGTGATTACTCACTATCAGCGGCTGCTCGACCACATCGTGCCCGATTTTGTGCATGTTCTCTACAAAGGAAAAATCGTGAAATCTGGTGGCAAAGAGCTCGCTCTCGAACTCGAAGAGAAAGGCTACGACTGGCTCAAAGAACTCAACCCAGCCTAATCACCTGCCTCTCATGGCTGGGATTCGATTTCCCTTTCACGTTGTTCTTCTGAGAACCGATTTAATCCGATAACAAGCATGGCTAGCACCATCGACCAACATAAAGCCTCGTTTTTGGAGGCACTCCAAACTTCCGCTGCCGAGGGCTCAAGCGCACGCACACAGGCCCGCGAAGCACTCGAAACCCTTGAGGTGCCTACCCGCAAGTGGGAAGATTGGAAATATACCCAGGTGAGAGACCTCCTCAAGGCTTCTTACACCACCTCAGGCCTGGCAGTAGAGAGCACCGAGGGCTTCCTCATCCCCGATCTCGAAGGAGATGTACTCGTATTTGTGAATGGCCGCTTCTCCCCTGCCCTCTCCACCTTCGGCAGCAACGGAGACAACATGCACATCGCACCGATGGGCCACTTGAGCGAGCTGCTCTCTGGTGTAGTGGATACCCATTTGGGCGAGCTCATTTCTGACAGCAACATCTTCACCGCAACCAACACCGCCTATGCGGATCAGGGCGTGGTGATCTTTGTGCCCAATGGAAAAATCGCGGAGCACCCCATCCAGATCATTCACATCAATCATCCCGGGGCGGAGGCGCTTGCTTCTCAACATCGCAACTTGTTTGTAGTGGGCAAACATGCAGTAGCCAAGGTCGCCGAAACCTATTTCAGCATCGGGGAAGGCACTTCCTTCAGAAATCAGGTAGATGAGCTGATCGTGCTGGACAATGGAGAATTGGAGTATGTGAAAATCGAAAACGAATCCGATCAGGCTTCTATCATGGGTCACACCTATGGGCACCTGGGCCGCGACTCGAAAATTCGCATGTTTACGCTCACCTTTAGCGGTGAACTTGTTCGCAACAACCTCCATCTCAAGCTCGCTGGCGAAAACGTGAACGCGCAGCTCAACGGCGTCTATCTCATTGATGGATCGCAGCACGTGGATAATTACACCAAGGTGGACCACGCCGAGCCCCATTGCTACAGCAATGAGCTCTACAAAGGCATCATCACAGGCAGCGCCACTGGCGTTTTCAGTGGATATATCCACGTTTGGCCAGATGCTCAGAAAACGAATGCCTTCCAGTCTAACCGGAACATTCTCCTCTCCGACAATGCCAACATGTACACCAAACCGCAGTTGGAGATCTACGCTGACGATGTGAAGTGCTCTCACGGTGCCACCACCGGTCGCATCGACGAAGGCGCAATCTTCTACCTGCGGGCTCGCGGCATTCCTGAACTCGAGGCACAGAAAATGATGATTCACGCCTTCACCATGGAAACCGTCGAAAGCCTGTCCATGGAGCCGGTTCTCGCGTATATCGAAGAGAAAATTACCGGGAGGTTCTAGGTCGGGTTTTTAAACGCTGACAAGGTTTTTCCTTAAACGCTGACAGGGTTTGGAACCCTGTCAGCGTTACACACCGTAGCGCGGTGGGCGCTTGTAGGGTTCAAGTTTGGAACCCTGTCAGCGTTACACAACTCACCCACGGCCAGGTCAACAACCTTCTAGTCTGACTTCTGACCCCTAACCGTCTGACTTCTCACTTCTCAATATCTAATCATGCAAACGACCGCCTTCAACATCGCCGCCATTCGTGAACAGTTTCCCACCCTGCACCAAAAAGTGCACGGGCAACCTCTCGTATATTTCGACAATGGAGCCACGAGTCAAAAACCCCTGGCAGTGATTGAGCGGATCAACCACTACTACCGGAAGGAAAACGCCAACATTCACCGGGGCGTTCACTACCTGAGTCAGTTGGCGACGGATGCTTATGAGGAAGCCCGTAAAAAAATCACCCGTTATATCAACGCTGCGCACGCCTACGAGGTGATTTTCACCAAAGGTACCACAGATGGCATCAACCTCGTGGCACAGTCTTATGGTCGGGCTTTCCTGAAGGCCGGCGATGAGATTTTGATCTCCGCCATGGAGCACCACGCCAATATTGTGCCCTGGCAAATGCTGTGTGAGCAGATCGGCACGGTACTCAAGGTGATTCCGATGAGCGACAAAGGCGAGCTCGACATGGAGGCATTTCATGCCCTCCTGACCGAGAAAACGAAGTTTGTCAGCGTGGTTCACATTTCCAACACGCTCGGCACCATCAATCCGATTGAGGAAATCATCGAAGCGGCTCACGCTCGCAATGTCCCCGTGCTGATCGACGGTGCACAGACAGTGCCTCACCAACGTGTGGATGTGCAGGCGATGGATGCCGATTTCTTCGTGTTTTCTGGCCATAAAATGTTTGGCCCTACAGGAGTGGGCATCCTCTACGGCAAGGAGGAGTACCTCAACGCCATGCCGCCGTATCAAGGCGGCGGTGACATGATCAAAACCGTGAGTTTTGAGAAAACAGTCTATAATGATCTGCCTCACAAGTTTGAGGCCGGCACGCCACACATAGCAGGTGGCATTGGCCTCGGTGCCGCGGTCGATTTCTTGCTGGGTTTGGACTGGGAGGGCGTTCACGCCCATGAGACAGATCTGCTGAGCTACGCCACGAGCCGCATGAAAGAGACCTTTCCACAGCTTCGCATTTTTGGCGAGGCAGAGAACAAAGCCTCCGTGCTGTCATTCCTGTTGGGAGACATTCACCCCTATGATGCAGGGACCATCGCCGATCGGCTAGGCATTGCCTTGCGCACCGGGCATCACTGCACGCAGCCCATCATGACCCGCTTTGCGATCCCCGGCACCATGCGGGCGAGCTTTGCTTTCTACAACACCCGCGAAGAAATAGACCGAATGGTCAAAGCCCTGGAGCGCGTGGTGGGAATGTTTTAAGGGAGAAATGGTAGAATGTGGGAATTGTTGAGTTGTTGAAGGAGGGAATGAGGGAAGATTACACGGAGGCACTAAGAGCATGGAGAGTCACGGAGTTGCTTAGTGAACCTCTGTGGCCTTACTTTCTAGGTGGTGAAAACGAGAGCAGGAAAGTTGTTGATTAAGAGAATGAAAGCGCGCCTCATTGCTCTATCCCCAAATGCCTTATTAACACCTCGCTCCTCTCCGTGATTCTCTCTACCTCCGAGTCTCCGTGTGAAGAAGTAATAAGTGAATAAGCTCCCCTTCTCTCCCACACAGGACACCAAGACCCACAGATTTTTGTAGCTTAGATTAGCCATTGAAATCCTCGTTTGTTGAAACAATCAGGATGCAATGATCGTCTCATCCGTTCAATCCAGGCTACATGCAAACCAATCAGCGAAACGCTGTCATTCTATCTACCGGGGCTTATGTACCCAAGCGCGTTCTTCCCAATTCCTACTTTGATGAATTGCTGGGGGAGAATGTGAGTCAATGGCTCGAATCCAATCTGGAGATCTATGAGCGTCGATGGTGTGAAGAGGGGGAATCCACTGCCGATATGTGTGTGCAGGCGGCTGAGCAAGCGCTCGAACGTGCCGGCCTTGAAGCTCAAGACCTCGACCTGATCATCGTAGCTACCGATACTCCTGAGTACCTCACGCCCTCCACCGCTGCGGTGGTGCAATATCGCCTGCGGGCTGGCCACACTGGCACCTTCGACCTCAACGCTGCCTGCGCGGGCTTCGTGACCGGGCTGGATGTAGGAGCCAAATATATCCGCACCGATGAGCGATATGATCGTGTGCTCGTGATCGGCGCCTATGCCATGAGCAAGTATCTCAACCCCAAAGACAAAAAGACCGTGACCCTCTTTGCCGATGGTGCCGGCGCCATTTTGCTGGGCGTAGAGCTCAACTCACAGCGCGGCTATCTCGATAGCGAGCTCATCACCCTTGGGCAATACTATGATGGCATGGGAATTTATGGCGGCGGAACCAAGAGCCCCCTCACCCACGAAACCCTCGACAAAGGCGAGCAATATATTAAGCTCAACTACCGCTTCCCTCCCGAGCTGAATCCGCAAGTGTGGACACACATGGCCAGAAACATCGTGCAGCGCCAAAAACTCAAGCCCGAGGATATTGACCACATGTTTCTCACACAAATCAACATCAACTCCATCCGCACCACACTCGATAACCTCGGTCTTCCTCACCACAAAGCACACACCTCCATGCAGTATTTTGGCTATACAGGATCTGCCTGTATTCCCATTACCATGAACCAAGCCGTGGAAGCCGGTAAAATCAAGAAGGGGGATTTGGTAGTGATGATCGGATCGGGCAGTGGGCTCACCTTTGGGAGCGCCGCCTGGCGATGGTGAGACCGGACAGCTTGTTCGTCGCCTCCTTGCTTGGGATGTTACCTCAGGAGCAAACCAAACGGTAGTGGCTTTGTCTGCCCTCTTTCGTGCCAAAACCACCCTATGCCGTTGATCAACGCGCTTTACTCTTTTTAGATGAATCATTCTTCCGAAAAGAATGGTCTCTTTTTTTACTTTTGCCCAGAGAAGACCCAGAGATATGAACCAGAAAAAAGTGAAGGTAGGCCTCGTGCAGAACGCATGTTCTGCTGATGTGGCCGAAAACCGGCAGAAAGCCGTACAGGGAATCCGCGAAGCAGCGGCAAAAGGCGCCCAGATTGTGTGCCTACAAGAGCTCTTCAGCTCCCTGTATTTCTGCGACATCGAAAACTACGACAACTTCCAGCTCGCTGAATCCATCCCCGATGGACCATCGGGCGAGACTTTTGGCGCACTCGCCAAGGAGCTTGGCGTGGTGATCATCGCTTCTCTCTTTGAGAGGCGTGCGCAGGGACTCTATCACAACACCGTGGCCGTATTTGATGCCGATGGCAGCTTCATGGGCAAATACCGCAAAAATCATATTCCAGACGATCCCGGCTACTACGAGAAGTTCTACTTCACCCCCGGCGACACGGGCTACCGGGTGTTCAAAACCAAATTTGCCACCATCGGCGTACTCATCTGCTGGGATCAGTGGTATCCCGAAGCCGCTCGCATCACGAGCCTCATGGGCGCTGATATGCTCTTCTACCCCACTGCCATCGGGTGGGACTTGAGTCAGAATGAACAAACCAATGCGGAGCAGTTTCATGCCTGGCAAACCATTCAGAAAAGCCATGCCGTGGCCAATGGCGTGCACGTGATCTCCGTCAACCGCGTGGGCATTGAGGGAGGAATGAAATTCTGGGGAGGCTCTTTTGTGGCCAATCCATTTGGATGGGTGCTTTATCAGGCCGATCATGAGTCGGAACTCGTGCATGTAGAAGAGCTCGACCTGGCCAAAACTGACCAATATCGCACGCATTGGCCCTTCCTCCGCGACCGCAGGATCGAGACCTACGACCCTATCCTAAAGCGATACATCGACTAATCCTGTTAGCTGGCCCTTCACCTTCTCAGAACCCATTTTCATGACATTCCCAGATCACCCAACTCCCAAGGCACTCGGATATCGGTTTCCCGCTGAGTGGGAACCTCACGCAGCTACCTGGCTCAGTTGGCCCCACAAAGAGGAGTCCTGGCCCGGCAAGATCGAGACCATCTATCCCATCTATGCCGAATTCATCGCTTTGCTCACCCTCGGCGAGGAGGTCCATATCAATGTAGGAAGCTCAGGCATGGCAGCCGCTGCACATGAGTTGGTAGAAAAAGCTGGGGCCAATATGCAGCGGGTGTTTTTTCACCTGCACCCGACTAATGACGCGTGGTGCCGCGACCATGGTCCTGCTTTTTTGCTCAGAGAAGGAAAGCAGCCCGGAAAAGCCCTCGTGGATTGGGGATACAACGCCTGGGGGGACAAATATCCTCCCTACGACCTCGACAACAAGATCCCTGAACAGATCGCCACCTTTCGCGGAATCCCGCGATTTGAGCCGGGCATCGTCATGGAAGGGGGATCCATTGAGGTAAATGGCGCGGGAACGCTGCTCACGACCAAGGCATGTCTGCTCAACAAAAATAGAAATCCGCACCTCAGTCAGGACGAAATAGAATCCTACCTCAGGGAATACTACGGGCAGGATCAAATCCTCTGGCTCAACGATGGCATCATCGGCGATGATACCGACGGCCACATAGACGATCTCACGCGCTTTGTGAGTGAAGACACCGTGGTGACTGTGGTGGAAAGCAATCCTGAAGATGAGAATTATGCCATTTTGCAGGAAAATCTCGAGATGCTCCATGCGCTTCGTTTGCCTGATGGCCGCGCACTGAACATTGTGGAGCTGCCCATGCCCGACCCGGTCATCTACGACGGGCAGCGCCTGCCGGCTTCTTATGCCAATTTCTACATTGGCAATGCCGTGGTTGTGGTGCCTACTTTCCGCTGCGAGCAGGACCTGGAGGCCCTCAGAATTCTGCGCAACTGCTTCACCGACCGCCTCGTCGTGGGCCTGGACTCTACCGACATCATCTGGGGGTTGGGAAGTTTTCACTGCCTGAGTCAGCAGGAGCCGTTGGGGTAAAGGGAGAAGTCAGGGGTCAGATGAGAGGGGTCAGACAAGAGATACTCCTCTCCATCCCCAGCGGGGTCGCATATTTGTAGCATCACAACACCAACAACTCCTCTCCGACCCTAGCGGGGTCGCACTGTGTGTGGGTTGCAACGGGACTTTTGCCTGCTCCATCCACCCCGGTGTCAGGAGATGTGAGATTTTGAGAGGCGAGAAACGAGACAAGAGCCGAATATCATCCCGGAGGCATTCGAAGCCCCGGGTCGAGGCCAGTCCCCCGACAGGGCTCCTCTCCTTGTGGGTTGGCAAGTGGTGTCGGCCGAAGGAGAGGCGGGGGTGAGGATGTTTCTTAACGGAGAGCCTCGTGCGCCAGAGGGTGGACCACAGTCACATTCGTAGATTCATGTATCAAAAAAAACAGGAGTCAACCCTTAAAATTGGGCTGACTCCTGTATTTGTTTTCGCGGGAGTGGAAAATTACGCTTGATAGTAGAAGCGCTCATGCACGATGTGGTCGCCTTCCCAGCGCTGCACGGCTACCTGCTCCATGTTGGCGCGGTTTCCGTCCTGGAAGGTCACGTCCATGGAGGATTCCACGATGGTTACGCCATTTTTTTCGTCAGAAGTGATGCTTTGTACTTCCATGCCGTGAAATTCCTTCACCATTCCGAGGAATTGAACTTCATATTCGCGACAAACAGCTTTGCCTTCGCGGGTTCCGCGTGGCTCGGTCATCACAACGTTGTCGCCGTAATACTGGTCGAATCCTTCGAGAAGTTGACCTGATCCGATTTTGTTGTAGAGGTCTTGGGCTTTTTCTAAGTAAGTCATATTCTGTAGTTGGTTAATCAATGTTTAAACATTAAACGACAAGTCAGGAGATTTGTTTCCAAAATCAACGTTTAAACTTAGAATTATTTTTCTTGAAGCATGTACCTGAGTGTCAGGCCAATCAAAAACATCACAATTGCCTAACAACCAATGGATTACGTATATTTTTTAAAAAAAGCCCCAACGGGAATCAAGGTTTTTCAAAACCCAATCGCCGCCTATCCCCTTAGAGCGGATAGGCGGCGATTGATCGTCAAGCAGAAATCCTGGTGTGAGTCCCTACTTGGTTATATTTTCATCGGCAAGCGATGCGAGCCATGCCACGATTTCGTCAGTGGCGGAAGCAGTGTGCTTGAGGGTCACACTCCCTTCGCTTTGGAGGGGAATGAATAGGAAGTCCTGCGAATCCTGATCAGTTTCGTGGGTCTTGCGATCGCCACATGTACTGGAGGCGTAGTTGCTTTCATCATCAGCCTGAATGATGGAGAATGCATAAAAGGCAATGGTCCGGGTAGCGTAAGGATTGCGGCGATCCACCCGGAGCTCATGATTTCTCACCCTGCTGATAGACTGATGATAACGCCTTAGCTCTTCAAGTCGAACACGGGTTGAGGTGGCTACGCTAGCCTCCAACACCTCCCGAAGAACCCAATCTGGCATTCTGCGAAGTTCATAATACTGGTACTCCGAAGGGATTTCAGTGAGGGTATAGGTTCTCAGAACCCCCTCTCTGTCGAGCAGAAACCCACTTAGTTCATTCTTGGCGCCGTCATACTCAGCATATTGAAACAATACCTGAGGCGTCAGAGCATTCTGCGTGGAGGATGCAGAAGCGCTAGGATTGGGCGAAATAGGCTGTACGTCAACTTGCTGGCAAGCAGATAAACTCACCAAAGCAAGGAGTATGCCTGAATAAAGAATAAAAGTTTTCATATACATAAGCTAAGGGTTCCTGATCAAACATGCAACATTAAATATTTTGGGCGTCGAAACTTAATTTGACCTTCTGCGATATACTAAGCAATTGGATTCCCAAATTGTTTTAACACAATTTGATAATTTCATCCACACCTTCACACCAACCTATGAAAAAGTCAACTTCCCCCTCCCAATCAAGGCGTTCGGGCTCATTTCCCATTTTTTGGGTACTCATCGTTGTAGGCTGTGTTTTCCTGGCCATCACCAATCCTGACGAAGAGAGTTTCAAGACCTTCACCAAAAACAGCATTCCCAGTGAGCTCAATCAAGGGGCCGATGCTGAACTCTTGGAAACGCTGCTTGGGAAAGGACTTGCTTTGGTGAGCAACCTCACGTCCTATCGCGAAAACAGGTTTTTGTTTTCGCAGTACCACATCAACGTTGCGGGTACGCCAAGGCAATACCTCGGCATTGCCGGGCAATTTATCCGGATCGACTGAGGTAGTCCCCGATCATGCTGAAAGAATAGGCCGGACCGCAACAAAACCCGCGAAGGCGTAGTATAGCTCTTGTGGTCAAAAATCATTGGCTGCAAGAGCTCACTGTGCTACCTCATGGAGGAATCCTTTCTCAAATATCTGTATCAACAGCACCGGGAATGCCCGGAGTGCCCAACCGCAACGGAGGTTTCGGCATTTTTCTCAGAATTGCTCGCTGTGCTTTTTCCCGATCATGCTCAAAAGCATTTCGATTCTCTGGCGCGATTTGAGCTGCATGTGCTCAACCTCAAAGAGGCACTTTATGAGATGCTCTACATGAAGCCAAATCGGGAGGATATGCACATGGCCAACAAGGCCGATCTGTTTTTTGAGCGCATCCCGCTCATCTATCAAAAACTTCAGCAGGACATTGAGGCCATGTATCAAGGGGATCCGGCGGCGCAAAGTGCGCGCGAAGTGGTGCGGACCTACCCGGGATTCCTGGCCATTGCGGCCTATCGTTTTGCACATGAGCTACACCTCCTTGGCGTGAAAATCATTCCCAGAATGCTCACCGAGCATGCTCACAGCATCACCGGGATCGATATACACCCCGCGGCGAGCATCGGGAGGCATTTCTGCATTGATCACGGCACCGGGATCGTGATTGGTGCCACCTCTGTCATCGGTGATCATGTCAAAATCTATCAGGGAGTGACCCTCGGTGCGCTCAGCGTGAACAAAGAAGACGCCGACATCAAGCGCCACCCCACCATCGAAGACCATGTGGTGTTGTACTCCGGAGCCACGATTCTCGGTGGCCAAACCACCATCGGGCACCACAGCATCATCGGCGGAAATACCTGGATCACGAGCAGCATTGCCCCGAATAGCAAGGTCTATTATCAACAGCAAGCCATCGGCAAAGAGGGCTTGCAGATAGATCAGGTGAAAATCAAATCAGGGGGATGAGGGAGGTTGGGAGGTTGGGAGGTTTGGAGGTTTGGAGGTAAGAGGTATAGAGGTATAGGGGTATAG
>JANQTF010000051.1 GCA_030731845.1 Bacteroidia bacterium
CTAACGCTTTATCCTCCCAAGCCTGCACCATCTCAATGGGAAATGGCCAGAGATTCGGAAGTCTATCCGCAATTTGGCGCTCATGCCGGTGCTTCCGGATCTTGGGTCGAGGAGTATCAAAACAGAGATTGGGATCAAACTGTGGCTTCCCTACAGCCCCAAGTGGATGCGTTTCTTGCTCAACACGCCCAGGACAATGAGCCCGTCTCCTATCAGGAAGCGAGAATGTTGCTCGGCTTGGGCTCGGCTCTGCTGAAGCAAAACCCACAAAACCCTTTTGCCGCGAAGCCATATCTGCTGGCCGCCCAAAGCCAACAGACCGAATCCTCGGTTGCTGCTGAGGCCACATATTTTCTGGGCCTCATGTATCTCTTGGCGGGAGATCTCCCCACAGCTGAGCAAACCTGGCAAAGTCTTCTGGTGGAGCCATCGCCGGTTCAGGATCGCTATGTGCAAGAAATCAAGCGCTTGCTCAGCGCTTCCTAACAACGCCCGCTGGGCAATTGGTAAGCAGAAATATCAGCTCCTCCTCCACGCAGGACTTCATTCTCAGGTCTTTCGGTAGGCTTGGAGGCTCTTCTTTTTGTCTGGTTTGATGAGAAGAAAGGCAGCTTTGTTTACTTTGCCTGCGAATATGAAAAAGCCATTATTGGTCTTGAAAATCGGGACGGCGTCCATCACGCTACCCGACGGCAGCCTGGATGAGAACGTGATCGCCTCGGTTGCCGAGCAGGTATCTTTGCTGCATCAGCAATACAGAATCGTGATCGTGTCATCGGGCGCGGTGGGCACAGGCAAGCGCTTTTTGAAGCGCTACAGTGGCAAACTCGCCGAGCGAAAAGCCGCCGCTGCCATCGGCAATCCGCTGCTGATCAATACCTACAGCCAATATTTTGCGCCACATGGCATCGCCATCGCACAAAGTCTGTGCGAGCGGCAGCATTTTTCGCAGCGAAACCAGTTCCTCCAACTGCGCGAAACCTTCCAAACCCTGTGGAAAAACGGCATCATCCCCATCGCCAACGAAAACGACGTGGTGAGCAACCGCGAGCTCCGATTCTCAGACAATGATGAATTGGCCACGCTCATCGCCGTGGGGTTTGATGCTTCGGCGCTGTTGCTTGGGACTTCTGTGCCGGGGGTGTTGGACAAGGAGGGCCAAATCATTCCCCGGATCGAGGAATTCGACGAATCGGTCATGGGAATGGCTCGCAAGGAAACCTCTGGTCCCGGACTCGGGGGCATGACTTCCAAGCTCACTTTTGCACGCTTGGCCACGCGGCTGGGCATTAAAGTGGTCATTTTTGGCGTGAGAACGCCGCAGGGCATCCTCGCGGCAGTAGCCGAAAAATCCGGGACGCTTTGTCTGCCCGCGCCCTCGAGTTTGTCGGCACGCAACAAATGGCTCGCCAGCGGAAGCCTCGTCACCGGTCGCTTGGTGGTGGATGAAGGGGCCAAAAAAGCCGTAGAAGCACGAAACAGCCTGTTGGCCGTAGGCGTGAGAGCCGTCATCGGCAGCTTTTCGCGAGGCGAAGTCTGCGAAATCGTCGTGGGCGACCAACTACCCTTCGCCGTAGCGAGAGCGCGATTTTCCTCCGCAGAGATCCAGGCCAGCGGGCAGGCCCACAACATGGAAATCGCCCATGCTGATGATATTGTGCTGTTGTAAAAGCAGGTCAGGCTAAAGGTGATCCCCAAGCCCCTGCGCGTCGGGATGGCAAGGGAGTCATACGTTTTTTAGAGATATTGATCCAGCAAGCGGGACTTTTCTATGATCTGGTTGGAGAAGCAACTACATAGAAGCGCTTCCCCGGCCTGCCTGAGCTGAGAAAAATGCGATCGCAGCGCTTTGAGGATCCCAGTTATGTAACCAACATGAATGCTAACACGAATTCCAGTATCCTCCCTCAGTTAGAAGCGGTCAAGCGTGCTTCCCGCGCCATCCGCATGATGTCCGATAGAGGCAGGCAGCAACTTCTGATCACTCTGGCCGAGCTTGTGGCCAGCCATGAGACAGAAATTCTCCTCGAAAATGAGAAGGATCTGATGCGTATGGACGATGGCGACCCCAGGAAAGATCGCCTTCGCCTCACGCCAGAGCGGATTGGGAGCTTGGTGCAAAGCACCCGCGAGGTAGCAGCCCTTTCAGATCCTACGGGTCATATTCTCTCCGATCAGGTGCTTGAAAATGGTCTGCGTATCCAGAAAACCACCACCGCGTTGGGGGTTGTGGGAGTCATTTTTGAATCGAGGCCTAATGTGACCCTTGACGTAGCGGCGCTCTGCCTTCGCTCTGGCAATGCAGTTGTTTTGCGCGGTGGCTCCGATGCTGCTTCCAGCAATGCTTGCCTCGTTGGCATCATCCACAAGGCGCTTCGCGCACATGAGATCAACCCCGATTGTGTGCAGCTTTTGCCCACAGACCGAGAGCTTGTGCATGCCATGCTCACCGCCGATGCGTATATCGATATTCTCATCCCCCGTGGTTCACAGGCGCTGATTGATTTTGTGCGCAAGCATGCCACGGTGCCGACCATCGAGACGGGCGCGGGGGTTTGCCACACCTATGTGAGCACCGCTGCCGACCTCACAAAGGCCGCAGCCATCGTTGTCAATGCCAAGGTTTCTCGCCCTTCTGTGTGCAATGCCCTCGATACGGTGTTGGTAGATGCGGCTGTAGCCGAGGCTTTTTTGCCGCTCATCCTCCAGGACTTTCACGCCTATTCCGTAGAGGTATTTGCCGACAAAACGGCCTACGACATTCTTCAAGCGCAGGGCTATTCAGATGTGCAGCAGGCGCGGGAGGAGGACTTTGGACGAGAATTTTTATCCTACAAATGCTCCATCAAAGTGGTGCAGAACATGGAAGAGGCACTGACCCACATCGCTGCCTATTCTTCCAAACATTCCGAAGCCATCATCTCCGAAGACGCAGATCAATGCGAACGCTTCCTTCAAGAGGTGGATGCAGCGGCTGTCTATGCCAATGCCTCCACCCGATTCACCGACGGTGGGGTATTTGGTCTTGGAGCTGAAATCGGCATTTCCACCCAAAAACTTCACGCTCGGGGTCCATTCGCCCTCGAAAAACTCAGCACCGAAAAATGGGTCGTGAGAGGAGATGGACAAGTGAGATGAACCATGCCTCAAGGATGGGGGTTAGGTTACCTGTCGCTTTCGGGCCAGCAAAAACCATCCGAGTCCCATCGTGAGAACCGCTCCCGCCAGGAGCCACACCCACCACGGAGTGGATCGCTCTACCCGAAAACCTGCTGGCACATGACCTTGCTGCACAAGTCCCGCCCACTTCCAGGGAACGGCATCTCCATGTGTGTTGGCTTGGATATAGGCAATCTTGGCGCGTTGAAGCGCTTCTTCGGGGCGCATGCCGGTTTCCAGGTGGCTCATCATCACATTCGTGATGATGATTGATTCCTCTACTGGGATTTCCCAAAGAGCCGTCATCGTAGCCGGTACTCCCGCCACCCTGAATGCACGGCCCACCGACAAGATGCCCTCACTCACGTGAAAGGCTCCCAGACTCGTTTCGCAAGATTGGATCACTGCCAACGAGGCCGAAAGACGCTGACCAGATATCTCCTCCAGGGTGAGAATATTGTCCTCATGCTCGTTGGGCTCTTCCGCCAAAAAAATTCGGGGCGCAAACTGATTGGCTGCTTTGGCTTGTCCTACTGCCCCAAAATAAAGCAGGTCATAGCGGCTGCCGTTTGCCTTGAAAGCCGCTTCGTCTCCCTGATAATAGTCTCCGCCATATCGATTGGCCATGTGTCTTGCGAGCGAATCGAGGGGCTTCACGGATTCGCTTTTCCCCCCAAACCAGGCGGTTTGGCGCGATGCAGCCTGCCTTTTCTGGAATTGGGTCAAGGCCAAAGAAGTCGAAATCTCATAGGAAATGGTCAAGGCTTCGTTCTTTTCAAGATATGGCCATTGGTGATATGGTAAAAACCTGTCCGGAACCTCCTCGCTGAGTAAAATACCAAGATCCAGCCCAATCAGTCCTTGATGCGGGACCACGGTTAGATACCACCTTTCTCCACGCTCAAATAAAGCAGCAACTGCAGAAGCCAACAGCCTGCGATACAGCGAGGATGCCGCCACCCGATAGGCATCAATATCTAGCCCTTCTTTCTCATCTTGATTTTGTTGCATCTTTTTCACTGTTTCCAGCTCCTCGTAAAAAGCAGGAGGAATAGGCTGCCGAAAAACCTGGCTATGATGAGGGGTAATCAGGAAGGTAAAAATCTCTCGTTGGCCGATAAAATACTCCAACCATGCATCCTGTGGTCCAAGTAGCTCTTTTTGCACTCGCTCAATACTGGCTTTGGTGGGCGCATATTTGAGCGTGTAATAGTCGGGATAGGTGGTGCGAATGACCTGAATCAAGGAATCTTGCTGCTGTTCCAGGCGGGTAATGTCGCTCACGACCTGATCCAACTCTGGGCTTTCCCCCAAGGAATGAAGGCGAATTTGCAGATCCACGGCTTTCCGAAGCTCATAGTCTAGTTTGCGCTCCAATTCTAGCAGCGCAGCGTCTTCTACGCCCAGGGCAGAGATGTTACCCCGGATTGTGTTTTCGGTGATCCAGCCACCGCGAGACTGATCTGCGATGGCAAACGCTCGTGCGAGTTCAGCCGATGCCACGATAGAATCGGAGAGGATGGTGGTGATGGCAGGTTCGATAACCACATTCTGGTATGGTTGCCAATTCTCACCTGAAAGCGTGGCTGAAATCCCTTGGTCGTAAATGAGATAGCTGGAATCTGTTAGGATTTGGCTACTGTTGTCCAGTGAATAGTAGCTTTTCGTTCTCAGGCTGTCAATGAGATCGAGAGAAAGGTCACAATAGGCCCTCAAAGCTCGTAGTGAATCAGGATTGACCTTTTCTGGCTGCTGAATAGACGGTGCGAGGATCTTGACGGTCTCTAGAAGCAGCTCCAGGGTGCGTGGGTCTTGATACAGCTCCTCGAGTTTCGGTGGCTCCAAAAGAGAAATTTTCCTGTCACTCCGAATGATTTGCCCCCATGAATTTGCGTAGTGCTTGTCTCCCTCTTCGATATTACCAAGCTGATAGTGAACGGTTGCCAGCAGACCTTCGGTGACCGCGATAGGGAAGGGCCCTCTAAAGGGTAAGTTGTTGTATAAATTGAGCACACGGAGGAGGTAGGGAATGGCTAGCTCATGGTTTCCCATTAGGTGCTTGGAATATCCTATTTGAAATAAAGCGGTTGCTAGTTCACCTAACCTTGGGTCGTTGTCCTTCTTGATGTCCCCCTCCAACAGGGCAGCACTTTCTTTGAAGCTCCTAATGGAGGCTTCCTGCTGTCCTTGGTAAAAATACAAGAACCCGCGACCCTGCGTGATCAAAGAGCGTGTCAACAAGATAGGGAGGGTTTTTGAGAGGCTATCGTCTTCCAGGTAAGGGGCCGTGCGCTTCTCCAGATCAGTCAGGATACGATCTGCTTTAGGATAGTTTCTGTCAAATATGGCCAGATTTAAGTTGGCCATGCTACTTGTCACGAGGAGTTCGATTGGCAAAGAAATCCCATTTGCCTCCATCTCCGAGATCTGCCTGAAGTAGCGATCAAATGTTACTGCAGCTTCTTTCCGGTATCCCAATTCATATTGGCTCACGGCATAATAGAATGTCAATAGCAACATATCCAGACTTGTAGGAGGGGAAGTGGCGATTACTGAATCTCTGATTTGCTCCCATCTTTTTTCGACGAAGAAGTAGTTTTCCTTTACTGCCTCACTCCTTAGAATTGTCCTGTTGAAATTCGCATATTGATCCCACATTTGATGTTTTCGGTAGAAATGGGAGATCTTAGCTACGTACCGGGACTTCAGTTGGCTCCTTTCGATGGGCGAAATGGTCGTATCTGCATTTGTTGTCATCAATAGCCCCATTAAGCGGGCGGCAGAATCCAATACCAGGCTATCAGGCTCGCCCATGACCATCCAAGAGCTGTTTTGTGGTGCCGGGTCAGCGGCAGCTGCGGGTTCGCTGATTTCACAACTTGTGGAAACAAACATCAGGATCAGCCATCCTGTGAAGAGGCTGAAACGAAGTAAAAATGAAATGTTCATGTCAAGAGAGGGTCAAGAATCCTGAATTAAGCCAAATGTAGAAGAATTGTAGAATCCTGACTCATGATCTCAGGATCGTAAAAAGTGACACTTTGGACTGTATAAAGGGGTGTCGAAGGACAAGGTATAGCTGTCAAATGTTAGGATAAGTCATTGTTTTTCAGTGTTTTGTATTTTAAAAGGATTAGGCTCCTACCTGGTTTGTGAATCTACACGTCCTCTCTTACTTACGTGACACTTGCAGAATAATGCTCCATAAAATGAAGAAATAACCATGTAAACTGGTCCTGTCATGCCTACAGCTTCATGGAAACAACCTGGTTGTGGCATGTAATGTGCTGATCAGCATATTTAGGTAGGGACCAGAGGGTGGCTCTGACTCCCTACCTTATTTTTTGGCTATTGTGGCCTCATGCCATGTAGTAGTGCTGCTTCTGCGGAAAGGAGCGTGTCGCCCCAGGCTAGCAGGCCATCTTCATGGCCCCCCATCACCAAAAATCCTGTGACAGGATGCCCCATCATAGCGATGAGGCGCTGCACTTCGGCAGCCATCTGTGGCGTGCCGTAGGGCACGGCAGCATCAGTGGTTGGGGCTTGCCCCAACAAGCGCTGCCACGCGGCAGCCTCGTGAATGTGAATCACATATCTCACATCTGACAGTGCCGCATATACCGCAGCGTGTGTCAATCCCTCCGATGAGGCTGCGATCAGGCCTTCACAGGTCAGCTTGTTCTTTTTAGGATTCGCCTTGGTCACCAGCGCAATATGCTCTCGCCTCAGCGGATAATATTGCCCCGTTTGTGTACCACTTATGAGGAATCTGTCCGTGCTGCCGATTCGTTCACTCACATTCCCGAATCCCACGCCCAATTCTTCATGTAGCCCAATCCATCCATAATCATACAGGCGATCCCTCAGTCCCAGCAGCCCCGAAGCATCTATTGCCTCCGGCAATTCCTTGTTGATATGTTTGAGCGAATATTTTGTGTAGCCTTCCTGCATGGGGAGAAGTCAGGTGTCCTTCGAGGAGTCAGGTGTCAGAAACGAGAAGTCAGACAAGAAGTTGGAGAGGTCAGGGGGCATTCGAGGAGTCAGGTGTCAGAAACGAGAAGTCAGACAAGAAGTTGGAGAGGTCAG
>JANQTF010000052.1 GCA_030731845.1 Bacteroidia bacterium
AGCAGGTGCCCGGGATAAGGAAGCATCAAAATTTGCCGCATGATAGCGAAGGATAACTATCGCATTCCCGGTTCTGCATCGTTTTTTCCTGATTCCGACATTCTGAACCCCGTGTTTCCTGATTCGGGTCGTAGCATTGGTTCAGACAATTAACCCACAGACTCATGAACCCATACAGAATTTCACCAAACAGTTTTAGGGGCATCTTTGCCTTGGCCTTTCTGGCAATATTCACCTGGACTACGCCATTGATTGCACAAACCGGGGAGACGATCTCGAGAGCCTATGAAGCTGCCTGGTCGGGAAACTATCGACAGGCACAAGACGCCTTTGACAAAATCCTGAGGCAAGACCCGGACCATTCAGACGCACTCTCGGGCAAAGCCTGGGCCTATGCCTGGCAAGGCGATTTTCAGGCAGCAACCCTCGCATTTGAGAAGCTCGAAGTCAGACACCCGGCACACCCGGAGGCAGAAAAAGGTCGGGCCTATGTAGCCCTTTGGTCGGGCAACTACCCTGCCGCCAAAACTGCATTTACCCGATTGCTCCTCTCTCAGCCAGAAGGAGAAATCGAGTGGCGTGAAGCCCTTTCCATGATCTATATGCAGCAAGGGCAGCACCTCAAAGCACGAAACCAACTGTCTCTTCTTGGACCGGAGCATCAAAATCCTGCGCTCAACACGACGCTGCAAAGTAGCCCTGCCTTCTTCGAAACCTCATTTTGGGGTGGATATTCGCGGGTCGATGCCAGCAACCGATTTGGGTTACGTGCCCTGCAAATCACCTACAACCCGGTTCCTGACCAAAGCCTGTGGGTGCGCATGGACAACAGCCTCACCCTTGACCACCATACCCTTTTTTCACGCGACACGGGAGCCCTTGCATTTTTTGTTGGCGGAAAAATCATGCCGCACAAAAAAGTAATTCTCTCTGGCGAATTGGGCCAACGCCTCATTCCCAACCAGGGAAATCAGCAGATTTTTTCTGTGGAAAGCACCTGGTTCCTACGAAAAAAGCTGGGCTGGAAAAATGGAGGGCTTTACGTGAATAACACATTCGGTGTCAATCAGAAAATGGCCTTTAGCGGCCTGATCTGGGAGGCCATGCCTTCGATCTGGCTGGAGCCGCAGTTGTTCTACATCTGGGAAAACAGCACTACCCCTTCACAACTGCGAGGCAACCTCAACCTAAAATACCGCAAGGCAGATACCGGGCAGGAATGGAATATCGGTGCCACTTTCGCACCAGAATTGGCCATGTCTGATCCTACCATCGGGACAACCACAGGCGCCTGGCTCCTCTATCAGCATCCACTTGGGCAAAAACACTGGATCTTTGGCCTGGCCAGGTTTGAGAAAAATGATGTCCAATCGCTCGTCAATCTGGCCCTGGGAATGCGATTCCGACTGGAACAGTAAGCCCTGCCTCACCCAACTTCAGCAAAGCATCATTCAGCAGGAAAGGAATTTGGGATCAAGCTCCGCTTTTCCCTTCCCTATCGCAGAGTCCTGACCTGATCTTCAGAAAAATCTCAATATCGAGGATCTTTATACAACGAAACCACAAGCTCCCCCCTTCCTTCCCATTATTCATTTAAAACCCGACGCGATCATGACCTATCGTACCGCTACGCTTGTTTCAGATTATCCGACAAAGGAGCAGCAGACACAAGCCCCAAACAGGTTTTCCAATCCGCCCAAGGGAACGCTCTATGCCACGGTTCTTCTCATGTGGATTGGCAGCCTCGTATGGTTTCACCCAAGACTTGCGGGCCTCATGGACATGGCCACGGGGCCTGCTACCTGGCTCAGCCTGGGGTTTTTCATCGTGTTTGTAGAGTTTGCCTGGCTGTATGGATTCTACAATCTTGGCATCGTCATATTTGCCCTGATCACAAAGCTCCAAAAGCGAATGGCCTCGACCCCTGGGCCGATCGCCACCACCCTGGAGAAATGGCCCTCTGTGGCCATGCTCTACACCACCTGCAATGATTTTGTAGAAGTGAGCGCCGAGTCCTGTGTGGCGCAGGCCTATCCAAACTTCACCGTGTACATCCTCGATGATAGCAACGATCCGCTCTATCAGGCCCGGGTGGACAACTTTGCCGAGCGCTACCCCGAGCTGGTGCAAGTGGTCAGAAGAGAAGACCGCAAGGCATTCAAAGCTGGCAACATGAACCATGGCCTGACGCGTTTTGCCACAGAGGAGCCATACTTTGCCATCGCCGATGCAGATGAGATTCTGCCTACTGATTTCCTCACCAAATTGGTACCATTGATGGAAACAGATCCTTCCTGCGGCTTTATCCAAGCCTCTCACCGGGCCAATCCTGCACAATCCTCTCCGCTGGCAAAAGCCCTGGGTATCGGCATTGACCTCCACTGGAAATGGTACCAACCTTTGCGCAACAAATACGGATTTGTCATGTTTCTGGGCCACGGCGCGTTGCTGAGAAGGAGTGTCTGGGAAGAAATCGGAGGTTTTCCAGATATCGTGAGCGAAGACCTTGGCTTTGCCATTAGGGCCAGAGAAAAAGGCTACCGGGGAAGATTTGTAGAAGAGGTGGTCTGCTTCGAAGACTTTCCGGAAGATGTGCGGTCCTTCCGTGTGCGGCACATGAAGTGGACAAGGGGCACCTGTGAGTTTTTATACAAAGAAGCAGCCTCTCTGATCCGATCCAAGAACATCACCTGGATGGAGAAGCTGGACATTCTTTTTCCGACAATGAATCTGCCGCTAACCTTGCTCTATCTGATGTTTATGTTGAATGCGAATCTTGTCATGCCTGCCCTCTTTGGCGTGGCCCAACCAATCACCTTTGCCATTGGCGGACAAGAGATCGTAATGCCGATCGTGGCGCTTCAGCCTGGCTTCAACGCCATCTTCACAGGGGATTTTTTCTTCATTACCCTGCTCACCTTCTTCGCGCCCGTGCTATGCTTTATCATTGGCATGGCCCACAAACCCTTGAAGCTATTCAAGTTCCTCAGCCACAGCACGGCTCTCTACGCCGCCCTTGGCCCGCTTTCCTCTGTTGGTGTCTTGTCATTTGCCATTACCCGAAAAGCGATCTTCTTGGTAACAGGCGATAAAAACAACCTGGCAACTGCGCAGGAGAAATATGCAGGAAACCGACTGTCTGCCTGGTGGAATGAGCTCGTGGGAAAAAGCCACCCTGATCACGCCGCCATCCAAGGGTTTGAAGTATTGATGGGACTCATTTTCATCTGGGTGTGCATTCGGCTGATGCAGGTATCTTTTCTCGGGCTTTGCTTAGGGTTCATCCTCTTACCGGTGATGCATCATGTGAAGTGGGAAAACAGCTGGATCAGGAAGCTGGTGTATCTGCCATTTGTCCTCATTCTGATTGGTCTGGGCCTGGGCACTATGAGTGCTTTTGGCATGAGCACCGTGTTTTTTGGATATGGGTTTCACTTTTAGTGCTACTCCTCCGTGGGAGCTTCGGCTCCCACGGATATGATTTCCTTCACCCCACTCACCCCTTTGGCATGAAATACTTTACGCTTCTTTTTTTCATTTTCCCATGCTGGCTTAGCGCGCAGCAAGTTGTGCTCCCTTCGGGTTTTGTTCAGGATCTGATTGTGGATCAACTCAACCCCGTGGCCATGACCCTTGACCATCATGGTCGTGTGTGGATCGCAGAGAAGCATGGCGTTGTGCGCATTGTGAATGAAGCGGGAAACCTGCTTGCAGCCCCTTTTCTGAGCTTGCCAGTAGATGACTACAATGAGCGCGGCCTCCTGGGCATTGCTCTCCATCCTGATTTTGATGCACAGCCATACGTGTATCTTTACTACACCATCCCGGGTGCCGGGCGCAACCGCCTCAGCCGCTTTCTCGCCAATGGCGATCTGGCCCAGCCAGGTAGCGAGCAAATCCTCATGGAGTTTGACTCCCTGAGAAGCTACATCCACAATGGTGGGGCCTTGCTATTTGGTGCCGATGGCATGCTCTATGTCGCCACAGGCGAGGGATCAGACCCCAATGCAGCAGCAGATTTGCAGAGTTTTCATGGAAAAATTCTTCGACTCCACCCCAGTGGCGGCATTCCTCCTGACAATCCCTATTACCACCAACTCCAGGGAGATCACCGGGCGATTTACGCGTTTGGGTTTCGAAATCCCTTTAGTCTCACACAAGATCTGCTTAGCAACCGGATCTGGGCAGGCGATGTGGGCTCCGGTGAATTTGAAGAAATCAACCTGATCGAGCCAGCCAAAGACTATGGCTGGCCACAGGTAGAAGGACCGAGATTGGGCCAGCCTGTTGGCCCTGCCTATACGGATCCAGTGTTTGCCTACGACACACATGGCTGTGCAATCACGAGCTTGCTGCATGTTCCCCAAGGGTTTATCGGCATGCCAGAGGCCTATCACGGGTCCCTGATCTGGGGAGACTACTGCGAAGGCTACCTCCACTGGAAAGACAGCAGCGGCACAAATCAGGTATTTGCAACAGGCATGGTGCGGCCCATTTCTCTGCAAGTGGATATGGAGAATGGTTTTCTCTATTATCTCTCCCGAAGCGGACTGGGCGGTGGCTCTCCCCTAGACAATACCCAAACCAGCCAGGGAAGTCTCTGGCGAATCCGCTATGTAGGCGATGGTCCTCCACACATTTCCCGACACCCACAGTCGCTGCTTGTGCCTGCCGGTGAGCAAGCTGTGTTTAGCACGGATGCACAAGGCAATGGCCCCCTTCATTATCAGTGGCTTGTCAATGGTCAGCCCCAGCTTCACGATACCCTGGCCCAGCTCAGCCTGCCAATCGCTGACCTATCGATGAACGGCGATATGATCTCCTGCATTGTCAGCAATGTGTTTGGCTCAGATAGCTCCAGAGAGGCGCTCCTTTCTGTGATCAATGACCAACGACCGCTGGCTCACATTGGCACACCGGGCTTGCAGCAGCTTTTCCGGGCAGGCGATACCATTCGCTTTGCCGGTTCGGCCACCGATCCGGAGATGGGATTGCTACCCGACACCAGCCTCAGTTGGTGGGTGGATCTTCATCATGACCTCCACACACACCCGGCTGCAGGGCCTTTTGTCGGAGTAGCGGCTGGTTCATGGGTGGTGCCCTTGGTCTATGAGACAGACCCTGACATCTGGTATCGGCTACACCTCTCTGCCACGGATCAAGCTGGCCTCACTGGCACTAGCTTCGTGGACATTCACCCCGACCTGACGATGATCTTTTTGGAAGGACCAGCGGGAATGCATGTAAACCTGGATGGACGAAACCTGAGCTTGCCAGCCCAGATGCCCGGAATGATTGGGCTACAACGATCCTTACTGGCACCTCTGCGAGAAGTAGTCGAGGATTCTCTCTTCCAATTCATTTCCTGGGAAAATGGCTCAGGGGATCGGCTAAGAAAGATGATTACCCCGGAAGCAGGCTTTACCGCCTCATTGATCTACCAAGGGGTAGCACTTGGCCAAGGAACAGGGCTCACTGGCACCTATTACCACGCGCCAGGTCTTGATTTCTCCAAAGAGCCACTATTTGAGCGGGTAGATAGTACGATCAACTTTTTTTGGGGAAACACCAGCCCAGACGAAAGTCTGCCTAATGATTCCTTTACCGTGAGCTGGACAGGAGATATACAAGCCCTACTGGCAGAAGACTATACCTTCATCATCCGATCAGACGATGGCGTGCGACTTTGGGTAGGCGACAGTCTTCTGATCGACCAATGGGTGCCGCAGGCGCCCACAGAGGCAAGCGGCAGCCTGCCACTTGTTGCTGGCAAGCGATACCCGATCCGCATGGAATACATGGAGATAGCGGGTGGCGCTGAGGTGAATCTATTCTGGGAAACAGCCACCATGCCCCGTGAGGTGATCCCCAGGCGGCAGCTCTACCCAACCCATGAAGTGCTCACTGGCAGCCTCCATGGTATCGTGTGGCTCGATGTGCAGCGAAATGGTCGGCGAGATGCAGACGAGCCTGTGCTGGCAAAACATCTGCTACACCTCTTCGACTCCGAAACTGACCAGTATCTTTCCACTACGCTGACAGATGAGCAAGGAAAATTTGCCATAGAGGGCCTGCTGCCGGGCGGCTATCAGCTTCAAGCTGCTATGAGCCATGATGGACGTTTGCTAACAGGAGGATGGGGCTTGACCTTCGATGGCAAGACCGACGAATTCACCATCCAAATCGGGGACAGCTCGGAGCTCGCTTTGGGCATGTTTGCCGCCGATGAAAGCATTTGGCAAGCATTTCCAATGATGGAGGTCTATCCCAATCCTTTTGAAAAATCATTTACCCTCGAATACGATCAATGGCTGGACAAGCCGGTGCAGATACAAATACAGGATCTGTTAGGAAGGATGATCGTGGAGAAACCGGCTGAGATCGGGGCTGGCCACCATACGCTAACTATCTCAGGGGAAGGATTGGCCACTGGCATGTATATCATTCAGCTCAAGCAGGGCGAAATGGCCCGCAGCATGTTGGTGAGTAGGCGCTAGTGCTGTGGCAATACTTTCTGACTGGTAAAATCGAAGTTTTTCCCAGTTCAGGTGCGAATTAACCCACTTCTGCAAAAAGTATCGGACCTACTCAGTGTCATACTCCTATTTTCAGAAATGCCTATCCACAAGAGGAGTCGTATCCTAAAGAATTGACCAGATTCAGGTCATTGATGAATTATTTCCACGTTGGAAACTATTTACTTAACCATCAACCCTCAAATCCATTCTCATGCACAAATGTTTGCTATTCGCCGTCTTTGGCAGTTTTGCGCTGACCCTGTCAGCGCAGACCTATCAACCACTTTGGTCCAACTTCGATGCAAATCTCTACTTGCCCAGCAACAATGCCAATTTTGCTGAACAATATGACGTGACCCTCGATAACTCAGGAAATGCCTATTCGGTCTATAAACTTGGAGGAACCGACCAATTGGGCTTGGTCAAGTTAGCTCCTGATGGGACATGCTTGTTTGTCCGAGGAAATTTACAAGCCCCTCTGTAACAAAAGTCACCGATTCCTTCTGTTTCTTTCGCTATCCTTGTGATTATGAGCAATAAATTCCTGCTCGTTTTGAAACTTCTCGGCGTGTGCCTCACCTGTGCGGTGCTCGTGACCACCCTGGTCATGCTCATTCAATGGATGGTCTGACACCTGCCCTGTTTTCACCAAAGACCTTTTGTACTCACCCAAACCCTTGAACCGATGAAAAAAAATATGGGAAATATCGACCGCATCGT
>JANQTF010000053.1 GCA_030731845.1 Bacteroidia bacterium
GCACCGATTACTCGGTAATAGTTGAGTAGCATGATTAATTGGGTTAAAGGGTGAAGTTGTTTGACTCGCTAATATTCCCAATCAAGTATCATATCCACGTCACAGAGTGGTCACAGTCACCGTTTTCTTTTGTGAAGAATTGGTGATGATTGAAAACCGACATAACAATTCCTCAACTCTTCTCTCTCGAACACGACATCTTTACCCATTCCTACTTTATAAATGCTATCCAGCTATCCAGGTAGCCTTTGTTTCCTCTGTTCCAATGTGAGGACATTGGCTTCTCTCCTCAAGTCGCAGGGCTGTGACGTCCTTTTTCCACCCATAGATACCTCGGATTTTCACAGATTCTTCCATTTGTTTAGTTGTGCTGTCCGGGCCAGTTCCACAGATTTTCTCGGTGTTAATCTGTGAAATCTGTGGTAGCCTTTCTTAGAAATCTCGAATAAGCGAGTCGTAATAGCCTCAAAGACAAGAGGTTGATAAATAAGATTAGTTAACTGATTCTATTTTTATATATTTGAAAATAAGATCACCAAACTGACTCTATATGGGAAGTTTAAGAAAGCTGCCAAAGGCAGAGATTATCTCTAAGATCGCATTTGAAAATCCTTGGTGGAAAACAGGCAGAATTGATGATTACTTCTACGCTATGAAAAAGCGTCTCTACTTCGACCTTTTTTCGCCCCTTGTATATGAGAAAAGTGTGAAGAGAGCCGTGGTTTTGATGGGGCCACGTCGCGTGGGAAAAACGGTATTGCTCTTCCATCTCATTCAGGATCTGATTGATCATGGGGTCTCTCCCAAGAGCATCTGCTATTTATCAATTGAGAATCCGATTTATAACGGCTTATCGCTAGAGGGTCTGCTGCATTATTTTCTGGAGATAACGGAGCAAGGGATCTCGGAAGACCTCTATCTCATTTTCGACGAAATTCAGTACCTAAGAGACTGGGAGATACACCTAAAAACACTTGTTGACAGCTATCACAAAATAAAATTCATTGTATCTGGCTCCGCGGCAGCGGCTTTAAAGCTCAAAAGCACGGAATCTGGTGCCGGGAGGTTTACTGATTTTATGCTTCCCCCTTTGACATTCCACGAATACATTGACCTTAAAGGCCTGTCAGAGCTCATTTTTATGGGCAAGAAAGAGTGGAATGGTCAATCAAAAAATTACTTTCAGACGACAAACATCCATGAGCTAAACGAGCACTTTGTTAGCTACATCAACTTCGGGGGCTATCCTGAACTATCTCTGTCGAAAGAAATGCAATCCGATCCTGGCAGATATATCAAAAATGACATCATAGATAAGGTCTTGTTACGTGACCTTCCGAGTCTCTATGGAATAAAGGATGTTCAGGAGTTAAACTCTCTGTTTACCACCATTGCCTATAATTCCGGCAATGAGTTCTCCTATGAGGAGCTTGCTGTGAGTTCTGGAGTTGCCAAAAATACCATCAAGCGTTATCTGGAATATTTGGAAGCGGCATTTTTGATCAAAGTGGTCAACAAGATCGACCAAAGCGCCAAAAAATTTAAGCGTGCTACAAATTTCAAGATCTATCTGACCAATCCGTCGCTACGAGGTGCTTTATTTTCCCCTATCGGGAAAGAGGAAGACTTCATGGGAAATATGGTCGAAACGGCTATTTTTTCCCAATGGGGACATAATACGGGATTCATCCCTTACTATGCGAGGTGGAATAAAGGAGAGGTTGACATCGTAGGATTGTCTTCAACCAGGCAGAAACCGATCTGGGCAGTTGAAATTAAATGGAGTAACAGGGCCGCCAAAAATTTGACCCTGCTAGCCAATCTCACATCATTTTGCAAAAAGAATAACCTCGACAGCACCTTGGTCACCACGCTAAACATGGAAGAGACAAAACTGAACGATGGGATTACCTATCATTTCACCCCTAGTGCCCTCTATTGCTACACCGTGGGCCGAAACGCAGTAGATGCGAAACTCGCCCTGCCGATGGGGATCCCCCACTGATGCGCTTCTTGATTGCCGAAATTCCCGCCTACTCCTTGAGTGCTACCCGCATTTTCACGGGGTTGTGATCTGAGTATTTGAAGTTTTCGTTGGAGGTCTTGACTTCGAGGAGTTCCACATTGGGAGAGAGGAGGAAATAGTCGATGACAACGCGGGGGGTGGTTTTCTCATTGAAGGCAGCCTTGAGCTCCCGGTTGGTGGGGCTAGCGGGGTCCCAGGCCCAGACCCATCCCGCATCGGGATAGATGAGCGGGACAAAAAACCTGGCGTTTTCTTCGGTTTGTTCTATCTCAAATCCTGGAACACCGGTGAATCCCGCCGGGTATTGGTTCCAGTCGCCGCCTACAATCACGTAGTTGCCTTTGGCATATTCGGCCAGCAACACGGCTTTCATCTGCTCCATTTGCGCTTTTTTGAGGGAGCCGTCGTCGTAGGCGGAGTTGTGCGTATTGATCAGCACGAGCTCTTTGCCATTGGCCGTGGGCACCCGCTGCACCAGAAAGCAGCGATCGAGGAAAAAGAGGTAGGTGGGCCAATCGTAATTCCCCTCAAAGGAATAGCGAGTGGATTGGGTAGGCGTGAATCGCGAGAAGGTAGAGAGTCCGGCATTGACCTTGCCCATGGGTTCGCCAAAGGGAATGGGAATGTATTTCACGAGATAATTGGTCGCACAAGCGCCCGAAAAGCCCGGCAAAATGTCTTTGATACGGGCAAACTGATCCACCCCCCAGCTGCGCTTGGCCTCGCGGTCCACTTCCTGTATGAACATCACATCGACGCTGTCGCGAAATTCTTTCAGCTTGGATTCGATTCCATTCAGGTTTTTTTCCACCACGGGTTGTGGCATCCTCACGGTTTTGCCTCCGTCGTAAAAGAAATCAGACTCGGCACCAAGGCCCGCGTAGCCTATGTTCCAGCTCAGGACGGTGAGGGTGTCGGCCACTGCATCGGCGCTTCCGCTGCCATAGAGCATGACCTCTTCCTGCGGCTCGGGCCGGTAGTCGGTGATCCAGGCGTATCCGATCATGCCTCCGAAATAGAGGAGAATCATCAGCAGCGGAAAGACAATCAGGTAAATCAGAAATCGATAACTTTTCATGAAACAATCAGATCAGGGAGATTTTGACCAGGGCCGCTTGTTGCGACGATCTTGCTTGAGCTTGTGCATGGCACGGGCGCGGTTGTCCTGCTCATTTACCGAATACTTGCGAATCTTGGTTGTTTTTCCCTTGATCACAAGCGGATCGGAGAGTTTTTCCAACAAACTGAGGGCCCGGCGCGGCAGGTCCACGATGGTATAGGAATCGTAGAGGGTGATGGTACCAATGTCATCGGCTGAGATACCCGCCGAGGTGAAGAAGCCGACAATGTCGCCTTTTCTGAGTTTGTCTTGCTTGCCTCTGGAGAGGTGAAACTTGGTCCATCGGTCGGCCTCGGCCACTTCCACGAGCGACTTATCGAGGGGCTTGACGGCCATGTCTTTGAGCGGCATTCCGAGCAGTCGGTGGTGATTGTGGAGAAACACGCGCTCCATGTCGCTTACGAGGATGTTGTACACCTTTCCGATGTTTCCGGCGCGGCCTGTGCGCCCGACTCGGTGCAGGTAAAAATCATATTCCTCTGGCATGGAGAGATTGATCACGGCTGGCAGCGCGGGGATATCGATGCCGCGAGCGGCAAGATCGGAGGCAACGAGAAAGTCGATATGACCATCTTTGAATCGTTGCATGATCTGATCGCGCTCTTTTTGCTCCTGATTGCCATAAAATGACTCGGCACGATAGCCACAGTTGCGCAAAAAGCCTGTGAGGGTGAGCACGGTTTCGCGCCGCCCGGCGAAAATGAGTGCCTGACTTATTTTATATTGCTCGAGCAAGCCCACGAGATAGGCTTCGCGCTGCCCTTCTCTGGCCTTGATTTCATAGAAAGTCAAGGTCTTGAGCAAGTCTTTGGGCTTCATGCGAATCAGCTTCACGTGTGTGTAGCGCTCGCGCATCATGAGCTCAGCATCTTTGGAGATGGTGGCGGAAAAGAACCCGATCTGCACCCGGTCGCGAATATGCTGGCGGATGTCGTCAAAATCTTTTTGGAAACCCTGCTCCAGCAGCTTATCGCCTTCATCGATGATGAGAAAACGAATGTCGCGCCAGAGATAATCCCATTTATGCTGAAACATAAGGTCCTTGAGGCGACCTGGCACTACGATGAGAATGTGGGCACCGCTCTTGATGGCCGCGAGGCCTTCTTCCATCGGCACACCGCCATACACAGCGGCAATCTTGAGTTGTGGGCCCACAAAGAAGCTCCTCAGCATGGTCTCGATCTGGATGGCGAGCTCGCGAGAGGGCACCATGATGAGGGCCTGGGTGCTGTTTTTCTGTAAATCAAGGCGGGTAATGAGCGGAAAACCATAGGCCACGGTTTTGCCGGTGCCTGTGGGTGCTTCCACAATCAGATTTTTTTTCTGGAGAAACAAGGGAATCACCTTCTCCTGCACCATGGTCGGTTCTTTGAACCCCAGGGCCTCCACAGCTTCCAACACCCGAGGGTGAAGCTCATATTTCGTAAACTTTCCTCCACTAAACATGGTGCAAAGCTACAGAGTATCAAGCTATCACGGAAACTATGTAACTTTTTTCATTCCTTGCATTTAGACATCGACAAAAGAACCTGGTTCCTCACTCATCGACACGCACACTTTTGGCTACAACGTCTCTCACATCCGAACAAATCAGGGAAGAACATCGACTCGTAGAAGCTGCGCAGCGGAATCCGAACCGCTTTGGCGTGCTCTATGAGAGATACTATCACCCTATGTTTTTGTTTGTCTATAAGCGGGTGCAAGATGAAGACACCACCGCCGACCTCGTGTCGCAATTGTTTCTCAAAGCCATGACAAAGCTGGGCGGATATCAGTTTCGCGGCTTGCCGTTTTCGGCATGGCTCTATCGGATTGCGGTGAATGAGGTGAATCAATTTTTTCGGGATTCTCAGAAAAAACGCCATGTGAGCATCAACAAGATCGACCTCGAAGGCCTCATGATGGAGGCTGAAGAGCCCGTGTCTGATGACAACCTCCAAGTGTTGGTAGCGAGCTTTCAGATTCTCAACCCCGATGAGCTGGAGTTTCTGGAAATGCGCTATTTCGAAAAAATCCCTTTTCGGGACCTTGCGGAGATCTTCCAGATCACCGAGACCAATGCCAAGGTGCGGATGCACCGACTCTTAAAAAAACTCAAACAATATATGGAGCAATCGCGTCAGCAGGCCACCAACTGATGGGATCTCCCCCCGACTCATGTCACGTTACAACATCCATATCGACCCCCAACTCCCAGAACCCGACCGCGTGAGCAGTCACCAGAACTTCGATGCCCTGTTTCAAGAGTATCGGGCGGTGAAGCGCTTTGAGTTCTGGCGCACCCTTTATCGCAATCCGAGGGTATTTGCCGGAGTGGCGGCGGCTATCGCACTGATGGTGCTCTTATATCAGGCAGCGGTAGAAGAGCAGCTCGCCCCAGATCGGATGGGTGCGCCCATAGCCGAGGCGCTGCCTCCTGATCAGGTGTGGACCCTCATGGGCGATCGCGACACTACACTGCGACTCACCGAAACCATGAGCCTCTGGATCCCTGCGGGTTCTCTGCTAGATTCGGCGGGTCAGCCATTTTTAGGAGAATACCGCATGGCGTATCGGGGGCTAGACAATGCCTCCGAGCAATTTGTGAGTGGAGCCGTGGGCGTGCAACAGCCGTTTTATCTGGAAGCCCACACTGATGCCACCTCGCTTGTAGCAGGCCCGGGTCTTGCCTTGCGCATCACCGGACCCGCAGTGCCGCTGGCACAGTATCAAGACCAGCAATGGCTCGCCATGGCTGAGACACATCCGTTGGAAATTCCCGCAGCTGCCGCTCCTGCCACTCGCCCGGAAAAGCCTGGCATCCTCTCCCGATCTCCAGAAGAACAAGGCATCAAGGAACTTGGCTCAGCTCCGCAGCTTCCAGGAAAACCATTTGGGGTAAAGATCAAAAATCAGCAGCAGTTCCCGCAGTTTCGAGGATATGCGAATGTGTATTGGGAATATATCCCCAAGCAGGGCTACGCCAATCCCTGGGAAGAAGGCCTGATTGATGAGACCTGGGGCGATGTGGCGATCCGCCGATACCGGGAGGATAGCTATGAGCTGCTCTTCACACGGCCCAGTGCCAATGGTGGCCTGGAGACCCGCAAGGTAGTGGCACGGCCTTATTTGGAGGCGCAGACCGAGCCGGTGGCGATGGCGATTTATCAGGATCGCATGGCGGAATATTCACAGGCACTCTCCAGCTGGGAGCGCGACAAACTGGAGGTACAGCGTTTTAAGACAGCCAAAGAAAAAGCCAGAGCGGACTATGAAGCAGCCCTTAAGGCCTGGGAAGCAGGGCAGCAAGACACCACGCCGAGCGTGATCACGGGCATGAGCTACCCGGTGGCTCGAATGGGCTATTGGGGCTTTCTGGAAGCTGTAGCTACCCAGCAGGATTCGTCCCTTATTTCTCTCCACACAGATATTTCCTTTGGCACTAAGGCAGAGCCGTTTGTGAAGGTATTTGCTGTGAATGCCAGCAATGGCCTCATTAGCGCTGCGGTGAAGGAAGGGGGGCGGTGGAAAATCCCCATGCAGCAGCAGCCCACCATGATTTGGGCCTATGGCCTCACGCGCGTATGGGTCGGCAACTATGAGGGCACAGAAAGCGTCACGGTCAGGCCTATGCCCGATAGCGTCAAAACTGCGGAGGAGTTGGTGAGGTATTTGGAGGGACTGGGGAGGTAGGGGGGCATAGCCGTTCGGGTAAGATTTATGAGGGTGTAACGACCTCAGGTTAGCAGGGTCTGGGAAAGGTGGCAGTCGCTATGCGCCTGTAACCCTCACGAGCACACCTGATTCTACCGAGGTTCGAATCGCTACGCGCTTCGGCTTTTGGTCCGAAATGGCAATTTCACTTTTTCGTAGAGACAAGGCATTCTTTGCCTCTACGACCCTTGTCTCCTCAACAAAAAGGGCATGTCTCGGCAGAAAGGGTAGGACCTTGTATTCCTCCGAGGCGCGTAGCGACTGACACCTCGGTAGAAACAAATTCAAGCCCTCCACACAGGCGTGTAGCGACTGACACCTCGGTAGAAATAGTGCGATCCAGCTCTTCGTCGAGGCGTG
>JANQTF010000054.1 GCA_030731845.1 Bacteroidia bacterium
CCCCTCGCCAAAGCACATCCCGACGCGCAGGGGGCTTCAAGAAAACTTCTCGCTTCTCAATATCTCTCATTTCACCCCCAACCCCCTCGCCAACGCACAAGTCCGACGCGCAAGGGGCTATAAGATCTAGTCTCGCCTCTCAAAGCAAAGCGGTCTCAGCATCTCGCTTCTCGACATCGCTCCTGTCTGACCCCTGACACCTTCCCATCTGACTTCTCGCTTCCTGACTTCTCTCAAAAAAAATCCCTTTCCCAAAATCCAAAAGCGGGGCCGCGCTCGTAGGTTGACCGACAATCAATTTTTACCACCTATTTTATCCCTACTTCATGAGATCCATGAATATCCCAATTCCAGGCAAAGGCGTCCTGATCGGACTATCTTTGCTCCTCCTGGGGGGACTCCACAGTATGCTGTGGGCGTCCAGTCACCGGGAAGCGCCCCTGATCGCCAATGATCCCCTGGCAGACAACACAGATGTGTACGCCTTCAGAAGCCCCGATGCCCCCAACACGGTGACGCTGATCGCCAACTACATTCCGGCGGAACTTCCTTTTGGCGGTCCAAACTATGCCTCCTTTGGCGAAAACATTCGCTACGAGATTCACGTGGACAACGATGTGACAACGGCTGGTGATGACATCATCTACCGATTGACCTTCACCAAGATCAATCAAGACCCCACCACGTTTTTCAACATCCGCCTCGGACAGGAAAACCTGAAGACCACCTACCAGCTCGATCGCAGCATGGACGGTGGCGCGACATTCACCACCATCATCACCAATGGCATCGTGCCTCCGCCAAATATTGGCCCACGCTCCATTGAAAGTGCTGTCGGACTCGGTGCGGCCAGCTATGACCAATTGATTCAACAAGCCATCACGACTGCCTCTACGGGTGAAGTGGTGTATTGCGGACCCGCTGACGATCCATTTTTCGTGGACCTGGGCGGTATTTTTGATTTGGGGGATGCTCCTCGCCAGAATGGTGGCACGGTCCGCGATGGATTGGCCAAGTACAACACCCACACCATTGCGATCCAGGTGCCGATTTCTACCCTTCAAAAGGATGGAAAAGATGTATCGATGGCTACCAACATTCTCGATGGAGACTTTGTGATCGGCGTATGGGCCTCGGCCAGCCGTCAGCAGATGCAGACCATCAACACCAACGGTACGCTCTCCAACTCAGGAAACTGGGTGCAAGTGTCTCGTCTTGGAATGCCCCTGACCAATGAAGCTGTGATCCCCATCGGTGCCAAAGACGAGTGGAACTCCCGCACGCCTTACACAGAAAATCCAGCTCATTTTGAGTATTTCTACAACCCTGAGCTCGCCCTGTACATGGACGATAGCCAATTTGGCGGCGCTGTGCCTGCTTTCGCGGGTCTTCGCATTCAAAGCAACTCTCTCGGAGCTTTTGATTTCAGAAACGGAAAAGATGGACTCTTCGGATTGAAAGGCAATCCTGCCCTCGACGGAACAGCCCTCGACGATGCGGTATTCGGAACGCTGCTGTTGCCTGGACCTGGCAAACCACGCTCTGTGGACCTTTGGCCTGCCTTCCACACCGGAGTGCCCAACGTGATTCCTTACCAACTTGCTACCGGCAAAGGCGGAAATCCACTCGCAGCTGGCAAGCCATTCGTGAATAACTTCCTGCCCAATGGTGGCGACATGCTCCGCCTCAACATGGCAACGCCTGCCACAAGCAGAACTGATGCTGCCTTCAGCTCACTCGGCCTGGTGCAAGCTGCCGTTCTCGGACTCGTAGATCCTACCTATGCTTCTACCGCCAATCTTGAATTCATCCCCAACATGGACGGGTTCCCGAATGGTCGCCGACTGGAAGATGATGTCACGAGAATTGAATTGCAGGCCGTGTCTGGAATTGTGCTCGCAGCCGTAGGCCTTTGGTATGATGACTACACGCCATCTAACCCCAATGCCTCTCCTGTGACCAACCAATTGCTCAACGTGTTGCAGTATTCCACTGGCGTAGAACAAAACGACGCCCCCTTTAAGACCTCTTTCCCTTACGTGGCTGAGCCATGGAGAGGAACAGAAGTTGGAAATTAATCGGAAAGAAGACTTTCTACCCGAATTTTGAGACAAGCATTTCATTTTACCATCTTCTGCTGATGTGATGTGAGAGACGATGTTCTCTCTGCTCATCCCACCAGCTAACCCTTATCATAATGAACAAGTTAAGACCCTATATCAGCATAGGGGCGTTGCTACTCTTGTGCGTATTTTCCTGGAGAACCAGCCATGGCTCCAGCCACAGAGAAGCCCCCCTCATCGCCAACGATCCGCTGGCAGACAACACAGATGTGTACGCTTTTCGCAGCCCAGACGCCCCCAACACGGTGACTCTCATCGCCAACTATGTGCCCCTCCAACTTCCCCGTGGTGGACCCAATTACTACCAATTTGGAGAAAACATTCGCTACGAATTGCACATTGACAACGATGCGACAACGCCCGGTGACGATGTCGTGTACCGATTCACCTTTACCAAGACCAATCAGGACCCAAGCACCTTTTTCAACATTCGCCTGGGACAAGAGAACCTGAAGACCACCTACACCATGGAGAGATCCACAGATGGTGGCGCTTCTTTCCAGACTCTGATCAGCAACGGCTTCGTGCCTCCCTACAACATTGGCGAGCGGTCTATCGAGAGCCTGGTAGGATACGGTGCCAGCAGCTATGAAGACCTCTTCACCCAAGCCATTACCACGACTGCGTCTGGCGAAAAAGTATTCTGCGGACCCGCCGACGATCCATTCTTTGTAGATCTGGGTGGAATCTTTGACCTCGGAGATGCGCCTCGTCAAAGCGGAATGCCCAAAGACGGTGTTTCGTGTATGAACGTGAGCACCATTGCTGTGCAGGTTCCGATTTCTATCCTACAGAAAGACAACAAAGACGTGTCTATGGCCGCTGACATCCTTGATGGTGACTTCGTGATCGGCGTATGGGCTTCTGCCAGCCGCCAGCAAATGCGCACCCTCAATGCCAACGGAACCACAAGCTACAGTGGCAACTGGGTTCAGGTATCCCGTCTCGGAATGCCCCTCACCAATGAAGCTGTGATCCCCATCGGTGCCAAAGACGAGTGGAATGCCCGCACGCCTTACAATGAAAACCCTGCTCACTTTGAGTATTTCTACAACCCAGAGCTGGGTCTCTACATGGACGACGCCCTCTTCGGAACGGCTGTACCAGGATTCGCGCCCCTTCGCATTCAGCGCAACTCCCTCGGTGGATTTGACTTCGGAAACGGAAACGACGGCCTCTTTGGCTTGAAAGGATCTGCCGCTGTGGCTGGAACAGCTCTTGATGATGCCATCTTTGGCACGCTGCTGCTGCCTGGCCCCGGCAAGCCACGTTCGGTTGACCTCTGGCCCGCTTTCCACACCGGTGTTCCTAACTTCCCCCCTTACCAACTCGCTACAGGCAAAGGTGGAAATCCCCTTGCCGCCGGCAAGCCATTCGTGAACAACTTCCTGCCATCTGGTGGTGACATGCTTCGCCTCAACATGGCCACGCCAGCTACACAGCGCACTGATGCCAGCTTCAGCTCACTTGGATTGATCAACGCTGCCGTTCTCGGCCTCACAGATCCTACCTACGCTGCTGATGCTTCTCTGCAAGCCATCCCCAACATGGACGGATTCCCCAACGGCCGTCGTCTCGAAGATGACGTGACCCGGATCGAACTCCAGGCAGTTGGTGGTGTCGTATTGGCTGCCATCGGCTTGTGGTACGACGACTATGACCCAACCGATCCCAACGCTTCGCCTGTGACACAAGACCTCATTGATGTGCTTTCCTACAGCACAGGCGTAGAAGCCAACGACCGTCCCTTCCGCACCAGCTTCCCTTACGTAGCCCTGCCAAACCGTGGCACCGGCGAATGTGGTGGCGAGCCCGTGAACTACACCCAGCCTGCGATTTTGCCTGCTACCCAGTCCGTAGCCAGCTTCATCCTCGCTGATGGCGACAAAGACATGGAAATTGGTCCGATCATGGATGGCGATACCATCTTCCTCGATCAAGTAGGAACAGACCACCTCAATATCAAGGCGGTAACCAACCCCGAGATCGTTGGAAGTGTGGTACTTGACCTCACAGGAACGATCACCACCTCCAGAACCGAAAGCGTTGCTCCTTACTATCTCGCAGGAGATCAGGGAAATAATCTCTTCTTTGTGACCTTCCAGCAGGGAAGTTATTCCCTCACCGCCACGCCATACCAAATGGCCAAGGGCGCAGGCACCGCTGGCAATGCCCTGACCATCAACTTCGTGGTGATGGACACCAAGCCACAAGCCGTCACGGCCTTCACCCTGATCAATGCCGACAGCGATCAGCCCGTAGGGCCGCTGATGGATGGCGATCAGATCGACCTGGCCAGCATTGGCACCAACGCGCTCAACATTCGCGCTTTCACCAATCCAAGTGAAGCAGTGGGCAGTGTGAAGTTTGTGCTGAATGGTTCCAGCATGACCGAAAATCAAGCGCCGTATGCCGCAGGAGGAAACAGTGGGAACAACTACAAGCCCATCTACTTCTCTCCAGGCACCTACACGCTGACTGCCACACCTTTTGCCGATCGCAACCTCAAAGGCGATGCCGGGCAAGCGCTCACCGTCACCTTCACCGTGATCAACACGGGTCCTCCCTTCCGTCTGGGAGCCGAAGGCCTCGCCAGTGATGTGAAGGTATATCCTAACCCGGTGACCGACTTCTTCCAGGTGGAGATGGAGCTGAAAGAAAGTGGCAATGTGCGCATGGAGCTGTACAATAGCCAGGGACAAGTCCTGATTGAGCGGACCTTTGCCGGTCAGGAGGGCGCATTTGCCCAGAAACTCAACGTAGCTGACTACCCGGCTGGACTCTACTTCCTCCGGATCGAAGGCGACACATGGTCTGCCGTGAAGCAGATCGCCAAAGACTAACGCATCTGTTGCTAGTTGTTTTGTGTGATGAACGCCCCCGCCGCTGTGAAGGCGGGGGCTTTTTTTTTGTTGGGGGGGTTGAAAACAATTGTGAGTTTGGGGAAAAGGGCCACCTACAGATTGCGTATCAAATTCACTATATTGTCCGTACAATGAAACGCTATGGATGCAAAACTCACCTTAAAATTGGACAAAGATACCATCGACCGAGCTAAGGAATACGCTCAGCGCCAAAATATTAGCCTGTCAAGGCTTGTAGAGGCAATGCTTGATAGCCTGACTAGCGAAAAGGAGAAGGGAAAAATTTCGCCTAATGTCCAACAGTTGATAGGCGTATTGGACTTACCTGAGGATTTTGATTATAAAGAGGATAGAGCAGCGTATTTGACAAAGAAGTATCTCCATGACTAAGCTCTTTGTGGACGCTGATATTGTAATGGATCTTCTTACACAGCGGGAGATTTTTTTTGAAACAGCGGATTATTACTCGAAATCTAAAGGACTATCAGGAAGCAAAAATTCCAGTAATGACGGCAGAGAGCTATCTAAAGTCGAGAGAATAGTCCCTTCCTCTTCATGGTAACATGACCAATACCCTTCTGCTTGTATTTGATTTTTGGCTCCCCTCCCCCTACAAATCTTTCTTTTTCAACAAAAAAAACACCTCTCACAAGGGGTTTGAACCCTTGTAAGAGGTGTGAATATCACGCGAGTCCGGCCCACTACCCCAACTCCTTCCAGGCCAAGGCGCTTGCGCCTAGAATGGCGGCGTCGCTGTCGGGCAGATGGGAAGGGATGAGCTTCACTTTGTTTTGGTAAATAGGGAGCATACTCGCCTCCATGTGTCGATGGGTGGGGTCCATGATCCATTTTCCGGCTTTGGCTACGCCGCCGAATACGAAGATCGCCTCCGGGCTAAAGTATGCCACGAGGTCGGCGAGGGACTCGCCGAGCACCTTGCCGGTGTATTCAAAGGCACTTTTGGCGACTTCGTCGCCGCGCTCAGCCGCATCAAAGATGAGTTTGGGCGTGAGATCTTCCGCGTGAATGTGGCGCAGATCACTATCAAATTGGCTTCCGGCAAGCTCCTCTTGCACGGTGAGCACGAGGCCACGAGCCGCGGCATAAGTTTCCACACAGCCCTTGCGCCCGCAGGTACACATGCGCCCGCCACGCACCGCGATCACGTGTCCAAATTCTCCGGCAAAGCCGTCGTGGCCATAGACCAACTGTCCGTTTACAATGAATCCGCTGCCTACACCAGTACCCAGGGTGATGATCACAAAATTGTCCATGCCCTTGGCACCGCCATAGATCTGCTCGCCGATCGCGGCAGCATTGGCATCGTTGGTGATGGTGATAGGCACATCGTAATGTTGTTGAAAAAGCTTCACAAGCGGGATCACGCCTTTCCAGCGCAGGTTGGGCGCGTGCTCGATGGTTCCGGTGTAGTAGTTGGCGTTAGGCGCACCGATTCCAATTCCTACGAGCTTTATTTCTTCAGTGATATGGCTTTCCAGCTCTGCGATGGCCCGGACAACGGCCTCGATATATTCTTCAATTTTTTCGTGTCCGGTCGTGGACATAGAGGAATCCCCGAGAAGGTTGCCATCCCGGTCCACAAAGCCGTATTTGGTGTTGGTCCCACCGATATCGATGCCAATGGTTACTTCTTTCATCTTAGCAGTAAGTAGAGAGTTGGTCAGATTGATTTGGTTGGTTGAAAGTACCAAAGGGCTATTCCTCCCGCAAATAATTATTTGGATATGGAGACGGACGGGGTGCGCCTGATAGGTTTTACTCAACAAGGGGGAGCAAGAGGAGCCTTCGCACCACCCTGAGCGCTTGGAAGTCCCGATTGGGCCCCCAAAGCCTTGCCTCTCATCGCTCATAATTGCGTTTTCTGAGAACTATGGTCACAGATTCCTTCGATAAAGGCAACATTCCTTGCAATAACTCCGTATCTTGCGCCCAATTAGCTAAAACCAGGAACATATTTTTACCAAAGAACCCCAAGCTCCCACTTAGATCAACGACGACATGAAACCCTGGGAAAGATACCGAGCCATCAAGGCAGCCCGTGAAAACAAAGACGAAGCAACATTCATGGAACAATGGGAAGAGCTCCGCGTGGACGAAAAAGCCCTCGCAGATCCCACCCTTGGAAACGTTTTATTGCTCGAAGCCCTCAGAATGGCCAAAGGCTGGCGTGAAACGGATTTTCG
>JANQTF010000055.1 GCA_030731845.1 Bacteroidia bacterium
GTCGGCTTTTGTTGGGGGCTCTCCGATGCTACAAATGTTCGACCCCTGCTGGGGGCAGGCTGTACTGGACTGCCTGCGGCTCTTTTTTCTTGCTCCTTTTCCCATGGGCGTCGCCTCCATTCTCGCCTCTCGCAGCGAAGCGGTCTCAAGATCTCGCCTCTCTAAATCATTAAATCCAGAATCTCATACGTGTGCAGCACCGTGTAGCGGCTTTGGAGAATCTCGCCGATGCGTTGGATATAGATTTCGTCGAGTGCTTGCGCCGATAGAATATCCTCGCGCAGGTAGAGGGGGCGGGCGAGGAGAGAGCCATTCATTTTCCGATCAATCGGTTCGAAGGCGCCTCCGGTAAAGAGTGTGTTGATGTATTTTTTGATGTCGCTTTTCGGCTGCTCCTGATCCAGGTATTCAAACACAAAATCGAACAGCTCGCTCATGGAGAGCGCATCTCTGCGGTTGAATCCGGCGATGATGGCGGTGGATAGCTTGATACGCTGCTCGTGATCCTGGTTGTAGCGCAGATTTTTTAGTAGAAACTGCTGGGCCATCTCTCGTGAAGCGGGGCCAGACGGCTCTTCCGTCATTGTAGGGATGGTATCTGCCAGATGCACCGTAGGCAGAGAGGGGTTGGAGACATCAATTCCCTTGACCAAATCTCCCTGAAGAGAAAGAAGCCAATGCTTGAAAGATGGAAATCCCAGATCGCGCTCCGAAAAGGAGGGGTCGAACCGCAGCAACTGTTGCTTGAGCTTAGCGAGCAATACCGGGCTCTCCTCGGGCCTCGATCTGATGTATCGTTCGAGCAACCTCCTGCCGTAGGCGGGCGAGTGGGGCGTGCCCATGTCTGGGTTCAGAGATTCCGATTCTGGGGAGCCAAGAATTTTTTCCAGCGAAATAAATTCGGCGCTATTGCGCTTCACGAGCGCACCCACACTGTGCTCAAAGCCCATCACGATGACCTCTTTGCCCTTTGTGCGCATCCGCTGGATCAGCGGAATGAAATCCGTGTCGCCCGAACCAATAATGAGCGTATCGATCTCGGGAAAATGCATCACATACTCCATCACGTCGATGGCGAGGCGCACATCTGAGCCATTTTTTCCCTGAGAGTTGGTTTCGGGCAAATGCACGAGTTCAAACCCGTGCTCCATGAGCTGACTTTGATAGCGGTTAAAAGCAGGGCGTGTCCAGTCGCCATAGGCGCGTCGAAGCAACACATCTCCCTTGGTACTGGCATAATCGAGAATTGGCTCTATTTTAAGCGGGTAGTCCCGCGACGGATAGACCGTCTCGGCAGAAAGTGCGAGATTTTCGAAATCCAGATAGATAGCTACAGATGTGTTGTCCATGTAGAGTTGCTCACGATGAGCGTTGCTTAGCTCATTTTATTGTCATGAGAAAGCACCGCCTTCCCAGCCATTGTATGCAATTTTCCGACCACAACATCAATTTCCTCCTTCGTATTTTGCCAACCGAAAGAAAAACGAACGGATCGTCCGATTTCAGCTGCTGATTTGCCGATGCCCTGCAGCACATGAGACCCCGTTTGGGCCCCCGATTGGCAGGCAGAACCGCCTGAAACCGAGACCCCTTCCAGATCAAGCTGAAACAACATCATGCCTTCTTCTACTGAATCAGGAAAGGTGACGTTCAGCACCGTGGGCATTGCATAGGAATCATCTGCGGCGCCATTAAAGGAAACACCGGGAATTTTCTCCATCAGCTGCTCTCGCATGTAAGAACGCAGATGCTCCAGATGATCGTGTTTTTCGTCGAATCGGTCGTAGCACATACTCAAGGCTCTGCCCATCCCCACGATAGCGGCTACATTCTCTGTTCCTGCCCGATGGCCGCGCTCTTGACTTCCACCAGTGATGAGGCTAGGCATGCTGATTCCTTTTTTTACATACAGAAATCCAACGCCTTTAGGACCATTAAATTTATGCGCGCTCGCGGCGATCATGTCCACGGGTAGCGAAGCCAGGTGATACCGGACATTGGTCATCGTTTGCACCGTGTCTGAATGAAAAAAAGCACCCGCTTCCTTGCACAGTTTGCCGATGGCTTCGAGGTCGGTGATGGTACCGAGTTCATTATTGGCGTGCATGATCGAAACGAGCGAGGAAGGGTGTGCCTTCAAGACTGCGGCCAGTTCATCGAGGCTGATGTTGCCATCAGGCAGAGGGGTGAGCCAAATCGCCTCAATGCGACCTTCCGCTTCGAGTTTTTCGATGCAGTGAGTCACCGCGTGGTGCTCAATGGGGGAAGAGATGATGGTTTTCACCTGATAGGCTTCCACGATTCCTTGAATGGCCATGTTGTCGGCTTCGGTGCCGCCGCTGGTAAAAATGATTTCACTGGGCTGCGCCCCGAGGTGTCGGGCGATATTTCTACGGGCTTCTTCTATTGCATTTCTCAGCTGCCTGCCGTGGGCATGGGTAGAAGAAGGGTTGCCGTAATGATCCTGGAGAAAGGGGAGCATGGCTTCCCACACCTCTGGGGCAAGAGGGGTAGAAGCAGCGTGGTCTAAGTAAATTCTATTCATTGCAAAGGGATAAGCATCAAGGGGCAAATATCGGGAGCCCATCGGTTGGAAACAATTGGCAGAGAAGGGGTTGTGAGATCTTCTTAACACGCAGACAGAACCCGGGGGAGTTTTGATGAGAAATGCGTAATTTTCTGCCAAAGCCAAGAACCAAAACCGATGAGCGATTCTTCTATGCGTGCCATTATCATCCGCGACCATGGCGGCCCAGAGCAATTGCAGCTGTGGGAATGGGAAAAGCCTATGCCCGGACCCGAGGAGTTGCTCGTGCGTATTCACGCCACTGCGCTCAACCGAGCCGACTCTCTGCAGCGACAGGGCAAATATCCTCCTCCTACCGATGCCAGCCCCATCCTCGGGTTAGAAATGGCGGGAGAGGTAGTAGGCGCTGGCTCGGAAGTCACTGGCTGGAAGCTCGGTGACAAGGTTTGCGGTCTGCTCGCTGGTGGTGGCTATGCCGAATATTGCGTGATTGATCAGTCGCTCGCCATGCCAATGCCACTGGGCTGGAGCTATGCGCAGGCAGCGGCAGTGCCCGAGGCATTTCTCACTGCTTTTCAAGGGCTTTTTTGGTTAGGAGGATTAAAAACTGGGCAAAAAGTGCTGATCCACGCTGGCGCAAGTGGGGTTGGCACTGCTGCTATTCAACTCGCCAAAGCCATGGATGCAGAGCTGTATATCACGGCATCTGCTGCCAAGCACGAGTTTTGCCACGCACTTGGTGCGCATCATTGCTATGATTACAAAGAAGAAGATTTTTCTGAACTGATCGACGATCAAACCCATCACAAAGGGGTAGATGTGATTCTCGACTTTGTCGGGGCGCCCTATTTTCAGCGAAATCTATCTTGCATCGCTCGCGATGGCAAGCTCGTGATGCTGGGTTTTATGGGAGGGGCTATGCTAGACAATGTGAACCTTGGCCCCATCCTGCGAAAGCGCATCTCGATTTTGGGTTCGACCCTTCGAAACCGGGATTTAGCCTACAAAGCGCAGCTCACCCAAGCCATGCAAGCCTATGTGTGGCCTCGCTTTCAGGCCAATATGATCAAGCCAGTCATCGATCAGGTTTTCTCCTGGAAAGAGGTTGTGGAGGCTCATCAGTATTTGGAGAGCAACCAAAGCAAAGGGAAAATTGTCCTGGAGATTGATTGAGAGAGGAGGGACAAGCCAGGGTTCAGACAAGAATTAAGGTGGGATATTTATGAAATATTTGGCCAAAACAAGACCTGAGAAGGCGGATGAAAGCCCTTTGCTACATCGGCAATCCTCCAATGCCTGAGGAAGGGGAGAAAAATAACTTCCTGATGTCGCGCTGAGATCTTGTCCGAAACCAAAGAAGGAATACCGAGTGGATGGAAATAAGGAATTTTTCTGCCACCCTATTCGCGCAAACGCTTGGATGCTGCAAGTCCTGGCCACGGGAAGCTTGTCGAATGGATCTCATCAAAAGGAGATATTAATTTTTGATCCTTCTGTACTCAAAAATCCTTGTTCAATTTCCGGTAGCTGATCCATGGGCTAAGGGCTATTTTTGATCCATGATACATTCACTTTCATTTGACGAAAAATACCAGGCGATTCTCAGCAAGGATCCTGCGTTCGAGGGTTTATTTATCACTGCGGTGAAAACAACAGGTATTTTTTGTCGCCCGGTGTGCACGGCACGCAAACCCAAGCCGGAGAATGTGGTGTTTTACCACAACCCACAGGAGGCTATCCTTCATGGCTATCGGCCCTGCAAGGTGTGTAAGCCCATGCAGCTTGCCGAAGTGACCCCCGACTATGTGCACCAATTGCTTGATGAACTGGCACATGACCCGCAATTGCGGATCAAAGACGCAGACTTGCGGGAGCGAGGCATTGAGCCAAGTCTCATTCGACGTTGGTTCAACAAGCATCACAGCATGACTTTTCACGCCTATCAGCGAATGTTGAGGATCAACACGGCCTTTCAAAAAATCTCGAAGGGAGAGGCCGTCACCCACACGGCATTTGACACTGGCTATGAGTCTCTCAGTGGATTCAATGACTCATTTTCTTCGGTTTTTGGCGTGAGCCCTACCCAAAGTGCTGGAAAGCAAGTGATCCACATCATTCGATTTGCCACACCTCTGGGGCCCATGTATGGTTGTGCCACTGAACAAGGGGTCTGCCTGGCAGAATTCACCAACCGCAGGATGCTCGAAACAGAGTTTCACGACCTATGTCGCCGTCTCAATGCTGTGATTCTCCCCGGACAAAACGCCCATCTGGATCAATTGCAATCGGAGTTGGCTGAGTATTTTGAGGGTAAAAGACAGCAGTTTACCTTGTCTCTACACACCCCGGGTACGCCTTTTCAGCAGCAGGTGTGGGGAGGACTGCAGCAGATTCCGTATGGAATCACGCGCAGCTACAAGGAGCAGGCAATGTGGCTGGGCCGGGAGTCGGCAGTGCGGGCGGTTGCCTCCGCCAATGGCATGAATCGGGTGGCGATCGTGATTCCCTGCCATCGGGTTATTGGCAGCGATGGCAGCCTCACAGGCTACGCGGGCGGGCTGGCGCGCAAAGATTGGTTGCTCAACTTTGAGCGAAACCATGCAGCAGGGGAATAATTCTGCCTTAAATCATGTAAGCTAGCAAGGCTAACAGGTTGATGGATATGGCAGAACCGACTGGTTTGCGATTTTCCTGTAACTTGGAAGTCGCATCCCCGATCCTCTGTATTCATGAAATTGCTCAATCGCCCCGTTTTTTTTCCGCCCCTGATCTTCCTTTTGCTAACGGTTGGCTATAGCCTGTTTGATCCTGAGGGGTTTTTGCAGATCGCTCGCGCAGCCAATCAGTGGATTCTGGATCATGTTGGATGGTTATTTTCCTGGGGAACATTTTCTTTTGTGGTGATGCTGGCGGTGGTGTATGTGTCGCCACTTGGGAAGGTGAGAATCGGCGGAGCAGATGCCAGGCCCATTCTCACAAAATGGCGCTGGTTTGCCATCACGCTGTGCACCACCATTGCCACGGGCATTTTGTTCTGGGGTCCAGCTGAGCCGTTGCATCACCTGCACAATCCACCTGCGGGTCTTGGCTTTGCCAGCAGTAGTGCTCAAGCGGCCACTTTTTCGCTCTCCACGATGTTTATGCACTGGACCATCACCCCCTATGCGATGTACACCATCGCTGGGTTGGTTTTTGCTATTGCCTACTACAATCTCAAGCAACCATTTTCTCTAGGGTCGATGGTCTATCCCCTTGTAGGTGGGCACTCACATGGAGTATTGGGCAAGGTGATTGACACCGTGTGCCTCTATGGCCTTGTGGCAGGTATGGCAGCTTCACTCGGAACAGGCCTGCTCTCCATTACTGGCGGGCTCGAAACGGTGCTGGGAATCGAGCAATCTCGATTTTCGATGGCACTGATCGCCCTCGCCATCGTGGCGACTTTTATCATCTCTTCGGCTAGTGGCTTGATGAAAGGCATCCGTTTGTTGTCGGATATTAATGCCAAAGCATTTATCGGCCTGGCCACCTTTGTCTTCATTTTTGGGCCCACGGTATATATGTTGCAGGAAGGTGGCCGTGGCTTGCTAGATTTTTTGATGAATTTTGTACCCAGAAGTGTGACCCTTGATGCAGGGATCGATGAAAAATGGCTCGGCAGCTGGACCATCTTTTACTGGGCCAATTGGCTGGCCTGGACACCAATCACGGCCTTGTTTTTGGGACAACTTTCGGTTGGTTATACCGTGCGCAATTACATTCGAATGAACCTCTTGTTTCCTTCGCTCTTCAGCGGTCTGTGGATGATGATCTTTGGGGGTGCTTCCATGAAGATGGACATGACTGGAGAAGGCTCGCTCTTTGGATTGATGCAGCTGAAAGGAGAGGAGAATGTGATTTATTCGATTCTGGGCAGCCTGCCCTGGGGACATGTGGTGAGTGGTGTTTTTTTGGTGATTATGTTCATCTCCTTTGTTACCGCCGCCGACTCCAATACCTCTGCGATGAGCGGCATCAGCACGCGAGGCATCACACCAGAAAATCCAGAAGCGCCATTTCTGATCAAATTGATCTGGGGCCTCCTTATCGGCACGATCGCTTATGTGATGGTGAGCACAGCGGGGGTTGATGGCATCAAAATGATGTCCATCCTCGGCGGATTTCCTTCCTTGTTTTTGGTAATCGCAGTTGCCTTTGGGGTGGTGAAATTGATGGGAATGGCCCAGCGTGGCGAATTGTAGGCTTACATGAGGTCGAACATTGCCTGGCGCTACGAATACTTCTCGTCCTTCCAGTCCGCCACCGTCCTCGTCTCCGAGGAAAAACTGATGCCCAGCGCGATCACAGGCTTGCCCTGTCCCAGCCACCGCGTGGCGTATTGCTTCTCGCGAATTTGGGCGAGCGCCGCCTCGGCCGTGCCGTCGAGTTTGAATTCCATCACATAGATGGCCGATTTGGCGTGGACCACCGTGTCCACGCGGCCCACATTGGTGCTCACTTCTGACTCTGTCAGCAGGCCCAGGCCCTGAAAAGTGAGGTGCAGCACGGCATGGAAAAAGCCCTCGCGCCGGTTCTCAAAAATCTGGTGCGGAATGGTGGAAAACACGATGTCGATCTGCCGGATGGCCTTGTCGAGGTCGCCCGCGTCGAGGGCGCGCTTGA
>JANQTF010000056.1 GCA_030731845.1 Bacteroidia bacterium
CTATCATCCACTTTTCGCCAGACCTTTTCGGCGAAGCGCTCGTCGATGCCGGGCCAACGCCCGATGCCTTCGCTGCGGGTGATGATGAATAACATTCCGTTTTCTTCTACGATCATGCGCGCCACTTTGCCAGGGTGGAGAAAATGGCCGGGAAGGCTGTAGTTGGTGACAGAAAAATGGGCGGTATCGACCGAGACGAGAATCGGATTGCGAGAAGTTGGACCAATTTTTACGTGTAGCGTGTCGCAGTGGGAGACGGCACCGCTGAGCTTGCGTTTGCAGGGAGCGAGCAACTGCACATCGCTGAGGAGGAGCTGATAGGCAGCCTTGCGGTTCTGACCGGCAGAATCAGCGATGCCGAGTTCATGAATCACCTCATAGGCGTGGTAGCGCTTCTCGTCGGGGGAATATTGTTCCTGAATATCAGGACATTGGCAAGGCTCCTGGGCAAGGGCCCATGAAAAGGGAATCATCAGCCACATGGCTGACAGGACTCGAAGGAAGAGGAGGGAAGCAATTTTCATGGGCTGACATTACAAAAAAAATCCTTCCAGAAAGTCATGAAACTTCTGGAAGGATGAATTCTGTTATGCGAAATCAGCATTGCCCGATTATCAGATGGGCAAATTCAATTTGTCGGCGAGGAACTTGTGGTAGATCCACAAGACAAGGAAGGCGCCGCCCACGGCGGTGAGGAGCTGCCCTACAATCGGGAGATCGGCAATGCTTCTGATGACGGGGATCATCCCGGCGATCCAGCCACCTACCACCGCACCAACCACGCCAATAGCCATGGAGGAGATCCAGCCTCCTTTTTCTTGTTGCGGGGTGAGCATTTTGGCAATGGCACCTGCTGCCAGGCCTACGAGAAGAAACCAGAGAAAGCTAAACATGACGGATAAATAATTAGTTGAAGAAAATCAAAACAACAAATCTTCATATAAGATAGGGAATTTTTAGAAAGGTTGGATACCTCTCCTCGCATAGGGGGAAGCTGATAAGGCTCAGCAGGATTTTCCAGTGTTGAGCACGATTTCATGAGGAGGTAATGAAAAATTAATCATGACTTGCCAACAAATCGTTGGTTCCCATTGATTTCATCCCTAATTTACCTCACAGATATTCGAATCATTCACCTAGCTGTATTTTCCGGTTTCCTTAGACCAACCCTTCGGCCATGAGTCAATTCTCCTCTATTTGCATCCGATGTATTTTTTCGATGTTGTTTTTGCTGCCGCTGGCAAGCAGGGCACAGGATCCTGTTTTCTCCCAATATTTCAATCAGAAGCTCTACCTCAACCCTGCCTTCACCGGATATGAACCGGGGCTTGTGTTTAGCTCCGGTTTTCGTAACCAATGGCGCTCTGTGGCCAACGGGCAGGGCCGCTATCTGACCAATCACCTGGAGCTGAGCCAGGAACTGGCCAGTGCCACCTCGGGCAACAGCGGTGTAGGCATCGGCATTTCTTATACCGACAATGCCGAAGGCGAGGGGCTTTACAATGCGCTGGGCAGCAACACGGGCCTGCTTCGCTGGCAGCGCAGCACGGTGTCATTTGGCTGGCACAACTGGGCCTGCAACATTGACGACAGCCCGATCGGGATCTCCCTGGGATTTGAAGGGGCTCATAACCGATATGTGATGGATTGGCAAAACTTCACCTTTGGTGATCAGCTTGACCCGATCTATGGCACGGTGCGCAATACGAATGTGCCCATTCCAGATGGCGGTATTTCCGGCACCACCTTCTACGACGTCAGCGCGGGTGGCATCATCCATTTCAACCAAGATCGTCACAGGCTCTACCGCCTGGGCTTTGCAGCACATCACATTGTGCTGCAAAATAATTCTCCCAATGGCTTCGACGATCGCCTCCCCATGAGATTTACCCTGCATGGCACAGGCATTCTTCACCGATATGACAAAGGGGCGATCCAGAATTTGTGGCAATTCAATCCCACTTTTCGGGTGGATTTGCAGCAAGCCGCCTCTGGCATTAGTGCCCGGCAAAATGGTCAGGTGTCTCCCTTTTGGCATGCGCTCTTCTCTACGGGCTTTGCCGTGAAAACGCCCGGGCTCACCCGCCTCACCGCCGGAGCCTGGTATCAGGGGAGCACGCCCCTCAATGTTTCCCCCGCCTACCGCCAAGGCATACACTCCGTGCAATTTTATGGAGCTTTGGAACAAATCCAACAACCACGGTCTGGCTACGCAGGCTTTACCTACGAGCTGGGCTTTTCCTGGAACCATAACCTAGGTGCAGCGCGCTCTCTGGGTGATATTTTTGAATTTTCCCTGACAATCAATCTTCCCAGCACAGCAGCACTTGGCTTCGGGTGCCAAAACTGTATGATTCGCCATGTCATCAATCAGTTTTAATCGATTGCTTTCGTTTTTGCTCTCCATTTTCCTTTCTCTATTCGTCTGATTCCAGTTTCTCACCATGAATCAACTGATCCGCTTCTGCATCCTCACCTTCCTCCTTCTTGGGATGACTGGCTCTCTCTTTGCTCAACCGCTTTGCGACAGCCTCATCACCGCATTCACCATCAGCAACCCAACGCCTTGCGGGCAAAGCGGAGTCACCTTTACCGCTCAAGACCCAACTGCACTTGCCTATCAGTGGACCTTCTCAGTCGGTGGCAACCCCGGAAACTCCCAATCTGTCACGAGGAGTTTTCCCTCGCTGGGCACGGCCTACCCCGTGACCGTCACCTTGACACTCACTGGCGTGGACACCCTCGGGAACTCCTGCACCGTCTCTAGCGCCCAAACCATCACTGTGCAAAACACCCCAGTGCTGTTTGTGCAAGACAACAGCGGGACCATGGACTTTAAGGCCTGCGTGTCGGGACCGGGAACCAATCAGGTGACCAAAACCTACTCGATCTCAGGTGGCACAGGGCCCTACACCTGGAACTTTGGCGATGGCACACCCGCAATTACCTCGCCGGCGGCTACCCAAACCCACACCTACACCAACTACGGCACCTATCTGCTCAGCATCACCGAAAATTCGGCCCCTTGTGCCGGCACGTTTACCCAACCCGTCTATTTCTATGGAGACAACCTCAACGCCAACATGAACGTGGTGGGGAGCATCAATATCTGCGAAGGACAAACCATTCAGGCAAATAATGGAAGCGACACGCTGGGCCAGGTGATTGAGCGATATATCTGGGATTGGGGAAACGGAGACGTCGATACGGTGTATAACACCGCGCCGAGATTCTATACCTATTCTTATACCGACGATCAGGTCTGTGATTCGGCGCTCAATCTTCAGGGTAATTTTCAAGAATCCATTCGTCTGACCATCGAAAATGGCTGTGCCACTCATTATAACGAATCGCCAGTTTATGTGAAGCCCCTCCCCCGGCCCAAGATCTCGGGACCGGGCATTGGCTGCGCCAACACCCTCCTCACCTTTAGCAACGCTGAATCTTGTCCGCTCAATCCAGCCATCCAATATACCTGGATCTGGGGCGACGGCACGCCCAACTTTGGCCCAAGTCCGCTGGTAGGCGGCGTGTTTCATCAATTTGCTGATTCTGGCCAATACACTGTCAAGTTGGTGGCGACCCTGGCTGCCTGTAATTATTCCGACACCGTGGAGCACGACATCAGGATTCTGATTCCCCCGGTGGCCAACTTTGTGGCCACGCCCAACGTGGGCTGCGCGCCGCTCAATGTGGATGTGACCAATCTTTCCTTCCCCAAATTTAACGCTTCCTATCTGTGGACTGTCTTCGGAGGGAATTTCAACTTTCTCGATTCTACCGACAACAACGATTTTCAACCCCGGTTTCAACTACTGGATTCGGGCCAATACATCATTCGGCTCGATGTAACCAATACCTGCGGGACCGATTTTGCCTATGACACGATTCAGGTGAATAGAAAGCCCGTGATCACCCTGGCCAACATTGCCGATACCTGTGGTTTTTGGGACTACGTGCCCAGCGTGATGTATAATGACAATGGAAATGCGATCTCCAGCTATTCCTGGAATTTTGGAGGCGGGACGCCCGCCACTTCCAACGTGGCATTTCCCACAGGACCGATTTTCTTTGGGCCGGGCACGCACACCGTTTCCATTACGGTGAACAACTTTTGCGGGGCCACCACCGCTTCTCAAACCTTCACAGTGGACACACCCGTGACCTTCGTATTCGCAGGCAATGATTTTCAACTCTGCTCCAACCTCGACAGCACCCTCGTGGGACAACCCGCCGGAGGCAGCTGGATCGGAAATGGCGTGACTGCGGGCGGGTATTTTGGCCCCAATGTGCCCGGAACCTATCAACTGATTTATGCAGTGGGCGCAGGAAACTGCCGCGTGGAAGACACCGTGATCGTCACGGTCGTGGATGCACCCGTGACGACCATTTTGCCACTTGCCACCAACACCTTTTGTGTGGGAGATCCGCAGATCTACCTCATCGCCGACACGGGGGCAGCCCAAGTAGATACCTTCGGGATTTTTGTGCCGCTCTTGCCTACCGCGCCCGGCGATAGCATCATCACCTACGAATACCTGGCGCCCAGTGGCTGCTCCGATCGCGATACCATCGCCCTCACCGTGAATCCATTGCCCACGGTTTTCACCACAGACACGGTCTATTGCCAGGACGGAAGCCCCGTGCAGCTTGTTGGATTTGGTCCAACCACTGGCGGAACAGGTCTCTGGACTGGCGCCAATATCGTCAACCCCAATACCGGAACCTTCCAGCCAAGTGTGATCGACACCTTTTTGCTGGTCTATACCTTCACAGACAATAATGGCTGCATGGCAGATGACACCATGACGGTAAATGTGGTGGCAGGTTCACCTGCCGTGGCAGGGCCAGATTCTACCATTTGCCAAAACGCCAATCTCCTTAATTTCACCAATTTTGGGCCTGGCGGAGGCAATTTTTCCGGCATCGGCGTGATTCCCAATACCAACTCCTTTGATCCTTCAGCAGGCAACATTGGCAATAACTTCGTGGTGTACACCTACGGAGCCGGTTCCTGCCTCAGCACCGACACCCTCATCGTGACGATCCAGGACACCTTGGCCCTCACAGCCGGGCCAGACCTCACCGTGTGCGAAGGCGACCTGCCAATTACCCTCACCGGCGCCACGCCCGGATCTGCCTGGCTCCCCAGCACGAGCCTCGTGAACGCCGCTACCGGACTCGTGGACCCCGCACTCATTGCCCCCAATGGCAGCGATACCCTCGTCGTGGAGCTTTTTTCCGCAGCGGGATGCCGCAGCCAGGACGACCGAATCGTGTTTGTCGATGACAAACCCCTCGCTGGCTTTGCCTTCGACACCGTCGCCTGCACCGGAGACGTGCTCTCCGCGTTGCAGCAAAGTGCGGGTGCCACCCAATTTGACTGGACCTTTGGAGATGGATCTGTCAGCAGCTTGCCTGCGCCCACCTACGCCTACACAGATACCGGAACATTTGTCGTGGAATTGTTTGTGGAAGATAATGCAGGATGTAAAGACACTACCTCTCAGCCCATCAGGATCACAGAAGCGCCCATTCTGGCCTTTCAGCTCAGCACAAATCAAGGCTGCGCGCCCTTGTCCGTGACGATCACGGACCAAAGTATCCGCAACGGTGGCAGCTATTTCTGGGATTTTGGCAATGGCCAGACCTTTGTAGGTGCCAATCCGCCTGCGCAGATTTTCCAGCAGGGCATTGACGACACGACCTACGTCATCACCCTCACCATCACCAACGATTGCGGAGCCGTGACCCTGACCGATACCGTCACCGTGTTTCCCAAACCGATTGTGCTGTTTGGCACGCAGGTGAGCAATGGTTGCTCCCCCCTGCTCATTGAGTACAACAATGTGTCGCTCGGCAATCCAACCGGATTTATCTGGGACCTCGGCAAAGGTGGCCCCCTCGTCACCGATTCGATCCCAACACCGCGATACTACCTCGCAGGGAGCATGGACAGCCTCTACACCATCACCCTGATCGCCACCAACCAATGCGGAGCCGACACCGGCACGACGCAGGTCACCGTATTCCCCAATGACCTCACGCCATTTTTCAATACGAGCAACACCGTGGGCTGCGCCCCACTCAGCGTGACCTTCACCAACCTCTCCGGTGCCCCCTTTGTGGCCTGGGATTATGGACAAAATGCAGGAAATCAGGATGTGGGGAATGATCAGCCGACACATGTATTCACCCAGGCGGGAACCTATGTGGTGAAAATGTATGCAGACAACGGATGTAGCAAAGACACCGGAGAAATCACCATCACGGTGTATCCATCGGTGCCGAGCTTGCCCATTGCTCAAGCGCCCGTTTGTTTGGGGGATGTCATGACATTTGCCCCATCCACCACTGCTGGCATCAATGGATTTGTGTGGGATTTTGGCGATGGCGCCACCTCCACCCAAGCCAATGCGAGCCATCTGTATCAGGCAGCGGGCACCTACAAGGTGAAGCTCAGCTCCTACTCCACCATTTACCAATGCCCTTCCACCGATTCGGTGAATGTGCTGGTGCGGGCCCTGCCGTCTCCCGCATTCACACAGACTCCTGTGGCGGGTTGCGAACCTTTCAGCGTGGCGCCTTTTGCCCTGAATCCTTCGGTGAGCTATCTCTGGAAATTTGGCAATGGAGACCAGGCCATTGGCAATTCACCTACCTATACCTACACGCAAGCTGGCACCTATGGACTCACCCTCACCGTCACAGATGGGTTTGGCTGCGAACAAGATTCGGTGCTCGCCATTACAGTGCATCCGCGCCCGCAAAGTGCTTTTGTGAGCAATCTTGACACACTTTGTGGTCCGGGCCTCGTGCTGTTTACCAACCAAAGCAGCATTCCTGTGGGGTCTTTCTGGAATTTTGGAACGGGCAATCCCACCGATGTGAGCAGCACGGTGAATGCACAGTTTTTCTACACCACTCCCGGCAGCTACCTCGTCACGCTCACCAGCGAAACCGCCTTCGGATGCCGCGATACCGCGGTGGAAGCGATCCACGTCTATCCACAACCCGATGCAGTCATCGTTCCGGGAAGCACGGAGGGCTGTGTGCCCCTGCTCGTGAATCTGCAAAACCTCTCTACCGGAGCCAGCCACGCCACCTGGACCTGGGGAGACGGCACGCCCGGCAGCACCCAATTTCAACCCGGAAGCCACACCTACTTTGCGCCAGACGACAGCTTCCG
>JANQTF010000057.1 GCA_030731845.1 Bacteroidia bacterium
AGAGGCGAGTTGCCAGTGTTGCACGCCCTGAAGGGTGTAGGGGGTGGCGGCGGCCTCAAAGTCATCAAGATACACAATACCTCTGTCGCGGTCATTTTTGATCACCCCCGGCACGCCCGGCACAAACTGGGCAAACTCAGCAGCAGCCTGAATGTTGGAAGGCGCTTTGGTGGAGATCAGCGGGATCTTATCTACCAGCTTGGTGATGAGGGGCGCTTCGTTTTGGTAGCTCGCATCAAATCCCCAGAGGGTATTGTTCACCGGCTCATCGCCGAGGGTGAGCTTCTGGTTGAAGGGTTGCTCGCGCAGGTTGAGGGCTGTGAGACCCAGCTGGAGATTGTCTGATGGCGCAAATTCGGCCCGGCCACCCAGCAGGGTCTTCGTCTGCACCTGATAGAGCGAAGAGCTCTCATAAGACACCTGAATGTCTTGCCCGGAAGATAAAATCGCCGGGTTGATGATGGTCACCTTGCCCCCAAAATAATCCACCTGAAAGTCTGATCCCTCTGTGAGTTGGCGTCCACCTGCGGTCACGGTTACCGAGCCTTCGGCGAGGTTGAAGGTATTGAGGGGAATCTCTGAGCTGCTCGATGATCGGTAATAACCTTCGAGGGTAAAGCGGTCGAGCTGAGGAAAATCCTGCACTGCTGCTGCCTTGGTATCATTATACAAGGCATCGAAAACGTATTTGGTCGTTTCGTTGGGGTCGTTTTGAAGTTTGGTAGCCAGATTGCTCCCAAATGGCTCCAATACTGGGAAAATGATGATTCCCCGGTCTGAGAGCACGGTGATGCCTTCGATATAGTCGAAGAAGTTGTCCGGACCCAAGGAGGTGTGGTTGGTGAGTCGGTCGAGCCCGACCACCTGGATCAGGGGCTTGTTGGCCACGGCACCTGAGGGGAGGTAATTGATTTTTCCAGCGCTGGTGCCCGATTCATACTTCACATCGAGGAAAAAGCCGTCTTGCTTGAGACCATAGCCGATGCTGTAAATGTTTTTCATCATCAGGTCCCAGGCGGGAAAGGGCCGGTTGCCGGTGTTTACCCGCAAGACTGAGGACTTCAGCATCTTGGTGAAGATCACATTGGAGTTGAGGCCATTGGCTGGCACATCATCAGAGAATTCCCCTACCTGAAAATTTTGGCCATTGACCGAGTAGTCAAATGCGACAAAAAGCACCTGATCGGTAGGCAGGGGAGAATTCAGCGAAATGTATCCAAGCTGGGTGTTGACAGTATATTCGTTGGGATTGAGGCGACGCATGTTGCCCAATACCTGGAAGTCTTCGGTGTTGATCATGTTGAGGCCGAGGCCCTCAATGGCACCTTTGGCCGTGGCCTGCTCCCTGGAATTTGGTGCATTCTGGAGGAGGGAGAAGAGGTTGTTGGCGGAATTATCAGAGAATGTGGTCGTGGCGCTAGACTGAAGATTGGGATTGTACACCACTCCCTGCCCGCCATCGGGCGTGGGGTTGCTGTTTTCTCCCAAGTCGATGAACCCAACTGTGTTGCGGGTATTGCTTGTGGCTCCTTGTTGCTCTACCCAAATCTCCACCCGATTGACGCGGGCGGTAGAACGAATGACTGGGAGGTCTTTCAGGGCTGCTTCATAGCGTGAGCGGAAATAGTGAGACAAGAAGAAGTGGCGGTTCATGTCGTAGTCGCTCGCTTCTTTCTCGTAGGGTGTCTCGATGGCGCCTCCGCCCGATACGTTTACCGAGTTAATCTGGCCGCGCTCTGTGGAGGCAATGGCGGTAAAATAGACCGGCCCAAACCTGAGTTTGGTCTTGATACCAAAGAGGTTTTGGCGTCCCTGAATCAGGGAGTTGCCAAGTTGCATGCTCACGTTTCCCGCCTCGATTTTCTGCAAAATCTGGTCTTCGGTGCCGCTATGCTCTAGTTTTAGTTCGTTTTCAAAGTCGAAGGAGGCCTGCGTGTCAAAATTGGCATTGAGCTTCATCTTTTTCCCAATCTGCCCGATGACCCCGAGCTGTATTTGTTGGTCAAAGTTGAAGATCGTGGTACTCTGCTGCCGAATTGGGAGGTTGGGGTTGTTTGTCTTGTTGTTGTCGAGAGAAAAACTCAATGAAGCCAGTCCGGTAGGCCTTACAGAGATTGGGCCACCGCCAAACACATCGGTAAGCTCGCCCATATCAATGTTGAGTTCCAGCCCGTTTTGCTCCTCGCGGTTGGTGGCAAGAGATTTTTGGCGGAAATATTCTTCCACATCCTCCTCGCGACGGTACTTGAGATAGTCTTTGAAATCGATATAGGAAGGCGGACGGATGTCAATTTTTCCTACCCGCTCATAGATGCTGTAGCCCATGCGAGCACTATCGAGCTTGAACTGCTCTGAATAGTTGCGGGGCATGCCGAGCTGCAATGGCGGCACATAGGGCTGCCTTGTGGCATCACCGATGCGATTGTTGGGATTTGGCCCAACAGGAGTATCGGCTTCTATGTACAAATTTGGTGCGCCCCAAGATTCGCGAATGTCCTCCCAAGAGGACTCCCTCGATTCGGTAGCTACAAAATTTCCCTCTCCGCCAGCTATCCACCAGGCGAAGGCCGAAAATATCATGAAAACGCTGAACTTAGCCAATGCTTCTCCTGTTTAGTCAAATAATTTCACCTCCGAAAAAGACAGCGATCAGTCCCAATCTGTTGGTTTATTAACCATACAACAGGGGTATCCAATTCTTCTTTGGTTGCACAGGAGCAAGCAAGGGAGATCGGTTTTCCGGGTTGAGTGATGAAGATTCATTTGCTGAATAGCTCATCGACTCCTGATCGATATGTCAAAAAGGCTACTAGTGTACAGGTCTTAGCATAGGCAGGTCGAAGTGATCAAAGGGATAAGTTGCGGGAAATAACTGATGCAAACATAGAAAATCCTCCTTACAAGTAAAGTGCAAAAACATTCACCTACTGACGTGGTGCAAATACTTTTCGATAAAAATTTTCCATCAAAAATATTACCTCTGGTCCCGAATGTTTTTATTCCGGCTCCCGGGCTTGCATCAGACCATTGGTAACGAAGCAGGGAGGTAAAAGGTATTCTGTTTCAAGGAGAAATTAGACAAAAAACGATGGAAATCGGCACAGCTTCGCAGCAATAGGGGCCCGTAGAAGCATTTCGCCTTACCCGTTTCGCAGTGCCAACTTGATGATTTCCTCCACAGAAACATCGCTTCCGCTATCTTTGATGATCTGCTCTACCCGCTTCACCATGGTAGCTTTAGGCATGCCGAGTTGTTGAAGCGCCTGCAAGGCGTCTTGCTTTTTTTGTTCGCCACTGCCAGAGGAGAAGGAGGTGCTCCCTGATGCGGTGGCTCCCAAGAGCTCAATTTTATCTTTCAATTCGAGCACAATTCTGCCGGCAGTTTTGGCACCGATTCCCTTCACACCTTTCAGGGTGTTGATTTGTTCGCTTCGAATGGCGTCATATAATTCTGCCGGACTGAGGCTTGAGAGAATCATCAGGGCGGTATTGCCTCCCACGCCAGAGATGGAGATGAGCAGTTCAAATAATTTCCGTTCTGATTCTTCCGCAAATCCATAGAGGATCTGTGCGTCTTCGCGGACGGAGAAATGCGTCCACAGCCTCACCTGCTTTTTTCCCTGGATGGCTTCATAGGTATTGAGCGAAATTTTGACTCCATAGCCCACACCGCCGCAATCCACGATGGCAAGTGCGGGGTCGAGATGGGCAAGTTCTCCTTTGAGGTAGGCGATCATGGATCAAAATTAGGATGAGTGGGGTAAACATACAAAGCATTCAGCAGGGCTAGCATGTGGCTTCTCCCTGCTGAATGCACAGATCATCGAGATAGGAATGATGGAGAATGCTCCGATCAATTCATGGCAGGTGGCATGGCCACCTCCTGCGATTTGGAGAGGGTGTAGGTAAGTCCGAAGAGAAGGCCTACATTGAGCGGATAGGTTTCTGCTTTGGCGTTGGCCCCACGGGCCCAGTCCCAATAGAGATTGGAATCGCTCGCGCCACCGTCGCGGTAGAGGTAGGAAACCGATTTGTCTTCGCTATCGGTAAGACCGAGATCTCCCCTCACGCGCAGATTGAAGGTGGCTTTGCGGGTTAGGAAAATATCCACGCCCATATCGAGCACAGCGCTGTAGGTCCACTGCTCGTAGAGGTCTTTGGTGGAAGGTAAGCGGTAGGCACCTTCGGGGCTTGGAGCTACATAGACTGGATTGCTGCCATAGGTATATCCTCTCACCAGCATATTGCCTTGCACACCTGCATAAGCGGCAAACATGATTTTGTTGTTTTTGGGGCTTGTGTTGAAGCCTACCATCACAGGCACTTTGAGATACTCGAGGCGAGTGGTGAACATGTCCCGGCCAGAGAAATCCCTGCGGGCAGAGTAGCGACCGCCTTCCTGAGAATAGATCACGTTCATCCGAACGCCGATGATGTCATTGAAATGGTACCCGAAAAGAAGGCCTCCGGCCATGCCGGGAAGGATTTCCATCTGGTACTCGTCTTCGTCGAGGTTAAAATCGTCTTCATTATAGAGGACGGAGGCCTGCGGCAGGAAAAAACCGCCAATTTTGAGACCTTTTTGAGCCAGAGCCGGGACCATCCCAAGCCCAAGCATCAGACATACCAGACTGGTGCGTAGGAGTTTCATAAGAAAAATCTGCAATCGTGAGTGGATTCTGCGGGAAGATACGGATATTTTTAAAAATAGAAGGATTCCCGCTGGCTTTCTATTGTGCTAAATACAGAGGTTGAATTCTCTTCATGTTAAGCTGGATTTAGAGGTAGTTTTTACCAATATTCAAGTTTGGTTTTTCTGCGGAAGGAAGATTCTCCTTGATTTCTCCCTTTTTGGATTCAATAAATTCAACATTCAATTATATGTTTCTATCCATTCATCCAGACAACCCCCAGCAAAAGGCCATCGATCAGGCCGTTGAGATTCTTAGAATTGGCGGGGTTATTATTTACCCAACTGATACGATGTATGCCCTGGGCTGCGACATTCAGAATAAAAAAGCGGTCCAGGCACTTTGTCGGCTTAAAGGAATAGATCCAGACAAGGCTAACCTGACCTGCGTGTGTGAAGACATTGCCATCATCGGCACCTACGCCCTCCATGTGACCACCCCCATGTACAAATTGATGCGGAGCGCCCTTCCAGGGCCCTACACCTTTATTCTTCAAGCCTCAAAAGAGATTCCCCGTCACTTTCAGCGCAAAAAAACCTTTGGTATTCGTGTGCCAAATCATAGCATCCCAGTAGCACTTGCCAAGGCACTCGGTAATCCTATTGCCTCGCTCAGTATCCCCATACACGAAGATGCAGAGTTTAATACCGATCCCAGCCTGATCTATGAGCGATTCAACTCGCAAGTAGATCTCGTGATCGATGGTGGGATCGGTAGCCTTGATGTGTCAACGGTGATCGATTGCAGCCGAGGAGAGCATGATGTCGAAGTCATTCGTGAAGGTAGTGGCTCTCTGGAGCAACTCGGCCTTACACTCGCTGAATAGACTTCGCCTCCTGAAGCCTCCGCCTTCGAGGGCCTCAGGCATAGGGAGAGAAGTGGATCATGCTTTAATAAAATAAGAGAGTCATTCCGAACAGTGGAATGACTCTCTTTCTATGTGTGCCCTCAGGGCCTACAGATTAATTCAAGATGGGCACATGGGCATCTTCGGGTTTCACGCCTACGATGTCTAGCTTGATGTCATTTTCTTTGGCGCGAATTTGATATTCCCACAAAATCTCCTGGATATCGTGGTCAATGAAATCGACATCCGTTCCATCAACGATGACATGGGTTCCAGCCGGGATGTCGTTGAGGGTTTGAGTGAGAATGGCTTTGTTGAGGAATGAGACATTCTTCTGAAACTTCACCAAGGTGCTTCCTTCCGATGTGCTCACCACGATGGCAGAACGGAAATTGGCCTTGATGGTGAAAAAGATGCCCACCGCTGTGCCGATGGCAATTCCGACCAGCAAATCTGTGACAAGCACCGCTACCACCGTGATCACAAACGGGAGAAAACGATTCATTCCTTCCCGATACATGGCCTTGAAAAGTTTGGGATGGGCGAGCTTGTAGCCGATGAGCAGCAGGATGGCGGCGAGGCTGGCAAGTGGAATCAGATTGAGCACCGAAGCAATGGTGACCACCGACAAGAATAGCAGGATGCCATGGATCAGGGCTGCCATACGGGTTTGCCCCCCAGCGTTTACATTGGCACTGGAGCGCACGATGACCGCTGTGATGGGAAGCGCCCCAAGCAGTCCCGCAAGGGTGTTGGCTACGCCCTGGGCGAGCAATTCGCGATTGAGCGGGCTTTGCCGCTTGTGGGGGTCGAGCTTGTCAACCGCCTCGACTGAGAGGAGGGTCTCCATAGTGGCCACAAGGCCTATGGTGAGCCCGATGGTGTAAATGTTGGGGTTGGTGAGGGCACTCCAATCAGGAAAGGTGATTTCCTGGAAAAATCCTGAGATCCCGTTTTGAACCAGACTCTGCGGCAGTGCCACAAGGTGGCCAGGCTCAATGAGGTTGCCCGCGGCATCTATTTGACTGCCAAGAAGCTCCCATGCCGGCATGGCATTTCCAAAGAATAAGTTGAGGAGCACGCCGCCGATCACTACGACCAACGCTCCCGGCAGCCATACAATTTTTTTGAGCCCTGTCTGATCCCAAAGAATCAAGATGCCGATGCTCAGAAGGCTGATGATGAGTGCTCCCATTTCGTAGTGGCCTTCCAGCATAATTTCTCGAAACACCGGGATGGTGTTGCTCAGGTGAAACTCTTCGTCGATGGCCTCAATGTCGAGGCCAAAGGCGTGCGGCAACTGCTTGCGGATGAGAATGAGGCCGATGGCGGCGAGCATCCCTTTGATCACAGAGTTTGGGAAAAAATAGGCAATGGCCCCCGCCTTGAAAAGCCCAAGGGCGATTTGTAGCAATCCGCCCAAAAACACCGCGACCAAAAATGCCTCCCAACTCCCTACCTGATCAATGCCTGCTACCACAATGGCGATAAGCCCCGCAGCCGGGCCACTCACACTTAGCGGCG
>JANQTF010000058.1 GCA_030731845.1 Bacteroidia bacterium
TTGGTGAATGGTCAGAATTACCTGGATTTCATCGGATAAAAGCGCATTCTGAGCAAGCTGCCCAGGAGCAAGGCTCCGCTGAGATAGATCAGGCTCCAGCCCAGGCCAAGGGCATCTACGAGCACGCCGAGGAGCAGGGAGAGCCCGGCGGTGAGGAGGGTTTCCCAAAAGGACTGTGAAGACAGCACGGTGGTGAGGAGCTCCCCCGGTACGGCGTCGGCGATGGCGCCGGTGAGGATGGGCTTGCGAATGTTTTCGATCAGGTAGATCATCACAAAGGGGATGATGGCGGCGGTCCAAAGCTCCCATTCGTAGAAAAAACCGCAAATCAGTCCGCTTGCCAAGCCCAGCAGCAGGGTTCCCTGCACGGCATCAAAGCGGCGCTGCGACGCCAGCCATGCCGATTTGCGAGAAGCAAACGAGGTGAGCTGATAGATGAGGAAATACATTCCGCCGATCATCAGTCCGCTTTTTTTGGTGGGATCGGTGTCGAGGAGAATGGGAATGAGCAGGGACAGCTGCACCATGAGTGGCTGTATGTAGTCTTTGACCGATCCCATGAAAGCGCCGTGAATGGCCGCAGAGTGAATCACGGCAAGGAGCCGGGGCTGCTTCATCACTTGCCAGTAAGACCGAAAGGTGGCCAGCATCGAAGGCTTGGTATTGGCCTCGGTAAGCGAATAATTGAGCACCTTGGGGTAGGTCGCAATGTTGATGAAATTGAGCAGATATGGCCCCATGGAATACAGGAAAATGCGGCTATAGTCGCCATCGAGATAGACAAGCACGCCAGCAATGAGGGCAGAAATGGCAGATCCGCGCTGCGACCATGCGCGGGTGTGGCCATAGTAGTCCACTTTGTGGTCGCTCCAGCCTTGCAGCTTGAGGTAGTCCATGATCATGCCCTTGTGCGTGCCCGACCGGAAGGCGTCGCCAATGCCATAGAGCAGCATGGCTGCCATGAGAGGCCAGTATCCAGTTGCCAGATAGAAGGTGCCGAAAGAGAGGAGGTAGAGGCAAAAGGAAAACACGAGCGAGCGCTTGCGCCCATAGGTGTCAGCGACCACGCCCGAAGGGATTTCCACCACATTGACCATGATCTCCCGCAGGGCATAGAGGCTCCCGATTTCGGTGAAACTGAGGCCTTTGTCCACGAAAAATAAGATCAAAAAGGCATCGAAAAACCGAAGGTTTTTCAAGAAGCCGTAGGCGCAAAACTGAACGTATTGGCGGTTTTTGACGATCATCACCCTCAACTCATCAGATACCAGCCGCCTCGATGCGGCAGCGCACAAATGTGCAGATATCCTGGCTCATCTCAAGCCCGGATTTGTGGCATCCGATGGCGACTGGGCTTCGTGAAATTTTCGATCACACAATTGGTGACCCTGCTGTGAAAA
>JANQTF010000059.1:0-15080 GCA_030731845.1 Bacteroidia bacterium
CCTGAGCGCAGCGAAGTCCCGCTTGCGGGATCGCAGCGAAGCGGTCTCAAAGTCTTAAAGGCTCATTTCACCAGCAGCATGGGGGTATCGGCATTCAGCTTAATGAGCTTCTCAGCCACACTTCCGAGGAAAAAAGCAGTCAACACATTGCGGCCTCTAGCACCGAGGAGGATCAGATCAGCTTTGTGGTCTTTGGCTGCTTGCAGTACGTGACCTGCGGGCGAAGATTTCTCCTGATCAAATGTGTAAACCGATTGGCAGGAGTGGGTATTGCCTTCTATGTCTTCGAGAAACTGTTGGTAACGCCTCTCGGCGTGGTGCTGCATAATTTGGGCAAACTGTAGCTCGGTCTTGCCCGTCTTGTAGTAGCCCAGCGGCACGGTATATACATGATGAATGAAAATGGTGCTGTCTTCATGGCCACGGGTAAGGGCAAGTGCCTGTTCAGCGGCCATTTTCGCTTGGTCAGAAAAGTCCGATGCTACCCAGAGGGTGGATAGTGCGAGGCGCGGGTTTTCAGGGACAAACAGCACAGAGCACTGGGCTTTTCGCGCCAACTGTGCGGGAATGATTCCGCTCCCATTCATGTCTTGCTTACGCCCTGCCACAATGAGGTCGATATCTTTGATGGTTGTCCAATGCAAAAATTCCTTGTTTGGAGAACCCTCCACCACCTTGTACTCAATCAGACTCCTGTCCGGGCCCCAGATTTCGCCTACCTCCTGCCTCATTTCCTCCTTCAGCATCTCGTCTCTGGGGGCCGCAAACTCCGGAAACTCTTCTTTGAGTTCTTGTGAAATCTCCAGATCCTCCTCAATATGAATGAAGTAGATGATATCTGGGGAGAAGATCTCTGCCAGAAACCGGGTGTAGCGGATCAGGCTGTGATCCATGTCGGTGAAGTCTAACCCCACCATCCATCTTTTGTATGTGTGCATTTGCCGGGTAGTTATTTTGTCAATATAAGTCAGGGCAAGGTAGCTGGCAAATTATCCGGCAGCGGTGATTTCCTCATCGGCGGCTTTGGCTCGTTGCCACTGTCGCAGATAATTGAGGGTGTATGCCGCCCGATGTTTTTGCGCGGCATCTGTGAGAACCCCCTGTCTGTGGGTGATGAGCACATTGGGCCGCTGACTCAGTCGAATGACCTGTTCAAAATCAGGGCCCTCATATACCAGGTCGTGTTGGGTGCAGGTCTTTTCTTCGGGAAACAGGTCCCAACCAAAGAATCCAAGTTGCCCCGAGTCAAGAGCAACCTCTACTGCCTCCAAGTCGAGGATTTCGGGCCGGCTACTATGGATGAGCATGGCTCCACGTGGAAGTTTGCCCAGGGCATTTCCGTCGATCAGTCCATGAGTTTGGCTATTGAGAGGGAGATGGACGGTTAGTACGGTGGATCGGCTCAGGATAATGTCCCATTCGGCAAAATAAATCTGGTATCTTCTCGCAAAGGGCAAATCTGGCGCCTTCTCCCAGGCGAGCAGGCTCGCGCCAAAGCCATGCAAGATGCGGGCTGCCACTTTGCCCACACTTCCCAGCCCCAGGATTCCAACGGTTTGGGAGTTCATATCAAAGCCTCGTAGGCCCTTTCGACTGAAGTTGCCCGCGGTGATCCGCTGATTGGCTTCAATCAGATGTCGGCACAGCGAGAGCATCAAGGCCACACTATGCTCGGCCACCGCCTCTGGCGACCGGGCAGGAATGAAAGCCATGGTGATGCCAAGCCTGCGGGCTAGCTGAAAGTCCCATTCGTCGTTGGGTTCGTTGCCTAAGAGAAAATAGCGAGTTCCTATTTCGGCCATGGTCACCATCAGATCCTTATGACGACCAATGGCCGGGCATCCACACACCACTTCATAACCAACCGAATGATGAATACTATCTTGGGTGAGCTCTTCTTCCAGAAAGAGAAATTGATGATTCTCCGTTCCCAATTTCTGAATCTCTTCGGCCCCAAACCTCTTGGAATTATAAATTGCAACTCGCATGTTTCTCTTGGTTAATAGTTGCTGAATCTACTGGTCTGCATGCCTCATGATGAGCAAAGGGGTATCCTCATTATATCTCAGCACCCGCTCAGCAACGCTGCCAAGCAGCAGGGCAGATACGACTGAATGGCCTTTAGCGCCCATAATCATGAGATCGGCCTCCATGCTCTTGCACAAGGCAATCAAGTGCTCTGCTGCGTTGTAGCGGGTGTTTTCGATGAGGTGAAACTCATGCTGTATGCCTGAAAGATCGAATTTTGCCAAAAAATCGGGGACAACAGACCGTACATTTTCCCGAATAATGGCGGCAAACTGTCCTTCGGTACGACTGATTCGGTAGGCCATGTCAGTAGGTACATCATAGATATTGACAAAGTGGATTTCTGGCATCACAGGTTGTTGCCTGGCGAGCATGAGAGCCCGCTTCACGGTGAGTTCAGAATATTCAGAAAAGTCAGTGGCAATGAGGATCCTCTCGATCTGGGCGATTTTCTGCTCAGGCACCACGAGCACAGATCCTGTGGTTCCTCTGAGAAATCGATGAGAAGCAATGCTGTTGCCAGTTGCGTTCTCCTTTTTTCCGATCAGGGTGAGGTCTATCTTTTTCGTTTCTGCATATTGAAGCAGTTGCGAGGTGGTCTGGCCTTTGAGCACGTGATACTCATCTCTAAACTGGTCAGAGGCAAGTATGACTGATACTTCCTGCCTCATCGCATCAAGAAAGCGCTTGTTTTCTGGCTGATCTTCCATCAGCTGCACTGGCGCATGACTGCCGGGAGATGTCAATTGCATGGCATGGGTCACGTGCACAAAATGGAGCCTGGGAGATGGTCCAGAGAAAAATGACAAATAGTCGATGAGCTGCTTGTCCATGGATGACAAATCCATACCAATCAGGATGTTGCGGAAGGGATTCATGTTCTCGGGGTTTTGGGTGAATACGAAATGGATAAAATGAGGGTGTCATCTTTAGTGACCGGGTCGGGCTACCAAAGAGGACATAATCGGACAAGGCTCCGATGATTTTTTCCCCGACTTATCATGACTTTTCTCTCACGAAAAAAGGCAGGCCGGACAAACGCCCAACCTGCCCGAAGCAGAGAAACCTGCGGAAGGATTAGTTCGTTACGAACAACCTTTTTTCTCCAATCTTTTTCCCTTCTGTGTAGATCTCCAGCACATTGGCACCCGTGGCAAATGATTCTCCTGAAGCAGGGGTGTACACCTGTGAGAGAATCTGGGGTATGCCATTGTACTCCGCCTTAATCTGCATAGAAAATGCCTTATTCACCCCATCATGGACCCAACTGCCGCTAGAACCTGGGTTTTGGTAGGTACTACCATCGCTTTTCTTGAGCACGAGATGCAGTACTTTAAGCCCGGCGGGGATATCGCCATAGCCCACGAGTCGGAACGAAACCTTAATGGACTCCATGGCTTTTTGAGAAAACATGCCTCCGGGCTCGAAGTTGCCATTGTTGGTTTTTCTGGCGAAGAACTCGATGTCTTCTGCAAAAATCCCCTTCCGGGTTTCCACCGGACCTACGGTGGCTACCTGTGAGCAGTCCTCTACTTTTTGGGCAAGGGTAATATTTTCTGTCACGACAACCTCCATCACACTATCATTTTTGTCCATCACGATCATCACCGAGTCGATGAGGCGGGTCATGCGCGAATTGTCGATGACGTAAATGTCGATCTCTTCTTTATACTGGTCGAGAAGCTTTCCTTTGGCATCTCCTACCTGCTCTCGTAGTTGTTGGATTGTGGCCTGGTCCACATTTCCCTGGCGCTCCATTTCCTCTATTCGCTGGGTGAGCATGTTGATCTCGTCATACTTCTCTTCGAGGAGCCTTTCCTTTTGTTCCAGATCAAGGCCCTGCTGTTCGAATACGAGCTCCATTTCGAGAATAGAACTTTCCAGGTCCATGATCTCCGCGATCACATCATCGGTGTCCTGCACGCCAGTGGAACCAGGGGAGCTTCCACCAAAAAGATAAATAAGTATAAAAGCGATGAGGCTCAACAGAAGGAGAGCTGCAAGGACAATGGTATTTCTAGAAGGCTTTCGCGACGTCATGGGGGAATAAGTATAACCCTGCTAAGATAGATAAAATCCAATAACTGGCATTGTTTTCGCGAATTACACGAACATACCGCCAGATTTGATCCGAAGTTGTCAACAAAATTCGTGTTTGCTCCTTGTTTTCTCAAGTAAAGCTTACTTGTATGCAATGGAGTCAGGCCGTTGATCTCCACGCTTTCCGACAAATTCTGGACCATTCAATCAATAATCTTACCAAGCGCGATATTCCTTGACCAAAAAGTACTTCCGGGCTGGAAAGTTTCTCAAGGTTTACACACCTTTACACGTGGAATGATCGTAAGCAAGACTTTTAATACTTCGTCCCTCTCATCTCAATTTCTCCTCAGACATGAAATTTTTCATTGATACCGCTAATCTCGACGAAATCCGTGAAGCTGCCGCCATGGGTGTGCTTGATGGCGTGACTACCAATCCTTCTCTCATGGCCAAAGTTGGCGTGTCCAATGTGACTGAGCATTATCGCAAAATTTGCGAAGCAGTCGATGGCGACGTCTCCGCCGAAGTGATCTCTACAGATGTGGATGGTATGATCAAAGAAGGCCTTGAACTGATCAAAATTCACGAAAACATCACCGTTAAGATCCCCATGATCAAAGATGGCGTAAAAGCCATCAAAGCCCTCGCTTCTGAAGGCATCAAGATCAATTGTACCCTCATCTTCAATCCGATTCAGGCACTCGTGGCGGCCAAAGCCGGCGCCAAGTATGTGTCTCCTTTCATCGGTCGTCTCGACGATATTGGGCAGGATGGCATGGAGCTGATCCACGACATTCGCCTGATTTTTGATAACTACGGAATGGAAACCCAGATATTGGCTGCTTCTGTTCGCCATAACCAGCACCTGCTCTCTTGTGCCAAAGCCGGAGCCGATGTGGTCACCATGCCATTCAACGTGATCGAAAGCATGATCAAGCACCCCCTCACCGACAGTGGTTTGGCCAAGTTTCTTGCCGACCACAAGAAGAGCATGGGTTGATTGAATTCACCGACGCTTTTCTAGCATAGCATATCTCATTCTCAGCCCCGGGTCTTCGACTCGGGGCTGATTTGGTATTGGTAGATGAATAAAGGGACTTGCTTTTGTCGGATCTATCCGAAAAATAAATCATGAATATTCTCCTGTGATGGGGAATAAGCGGAGCCATAAACACGAAAGAGGAATGCTTTCGCATCCCTCTCTCATCAGGCGGCAAAAAAAATAAGGAGACTCAAACATCAATCAAAGCAACCTTCGCAGGTTGCTCTTCATGACTACCTTTATCACAACGCACAGATTCTCAGGATATTTTCCAAAAGAGAAGAGTTTTTGAAACATTGTTTCATTTCTTTCAGTAAATAATGAAAAATATGATCATGATTGGTGCACTCCTCTTCTTCACCCTCGGTACAGCCCTTATGCTTGCCCTTGGCTCCATGTTTGGGAAAGTAAGCCATACGTGGATGTTGGCCAAACGACCAGACAATCCCGCCCTTGCCGAGGCATGGGCAAGACTCTTGCTAGCGAGCTACTATTTGCTCTTTCTTGGGGTTCTTGTCATGAGCCTCGAACCAATTCCCAACCCAGATTTCGGTACGCTTATGATTGGAGTAGCACTCAAGCTTGGGCCTTTGTTGCTGATTTTGGGAGGAATGATGATGATGGCCTTCCTATTGGTCATCAGAAAAACTGCCTCAGAAAAACCAAGTCATTAAGAGTAAGCGAAATTTCGCAGAAAGGCAGGACTCAGGTTTGAATTCTTGGAGGAAGACATTAGCTTTGACCGGGGTAAATCAGATGGGTTCACTAGACTGATTTATCGAAACATCTTCAATTTTTTCTAGCTAATCCTCCGCATGAAGCTACACGAATACCAGGCAAAGAACCTGATCAAAAAATATGGGGTGCCCATCCAAGAAGGCGCTGTTGCCTCCACCCCGGAAGAAGCCGTAGAAGTTGCCAGACAACTCTATGCAAATCCTGATGGTCAATTCTTCGTAGTAAAAGCCCAGATTCACGCAGGAGGCCGCGGAAAAGGTACTGTACAGGAAACCGGATCCAAAGGCGTAGTCGTGACAAAAGGCCTCGACTCGGTGTCTGATGTTGCGGGCAAAATCCTTGGTGGAACCCTCGTTACCATCCAAAACGAAGCCATCGGCGGCAACAAAGTCCACAAGGTACTCATCGCCGAAGACATGTACTATCCCGGCCCAAGCGACCGCCACGAGTACTATCTCTCCATCATGCTCGACCGCGAAACCGGAAAAGATGTCATCGTTGCTTCTTCTGAAGGAGGCATGAACATCGAAGAGGTCGCTGAGCATACGCCAGAAAAAATCATCAAAGAGTGGATTGATCCCGCCGTTGGCATCCAAGGCTTTCAAGCCCGCAAAATCGCTTACGGCATGGGCATGACTGACCTGGGTCACAAAAACGGGGTCAAATTCATCCTCAATCTCTATAAAGCTTATCAGGGACTCGATGCCGATATGCTCGAGATCAACCCGATGTTCAAAACTGCCGACGACAAGGTCGTAGCCGTAGATTGCAAAATGTCGATCGATGGCAACGCGCTCTATCGCCACCCAGACTTTGCTGAGCTGCGCGACCTCGCCGAAGAAGATCCCCTCGAAGTGGAAGCCTCTGCCTCCAACCTCAACTATATCAAGCTCGACGGCAACGTGGGCTGTATGGTAAACGGTGCAGGACTTGCCATGGCAAGCATGGACATGATCAAGCTCTCGGGTGGTGAGCCCGCCAACTTCCTCGACGTAGGTGGCGGCGCAAGCGCTACTACCGTAGAGCAAGGCTTCCGGATCATCCTCAAAGACCCGAACGTGAAAGCCATTTTGGTGAATATTTTCGGTGGAATCGTGCGCTGCGACCGCGTAGCAAACGGGGTAGTGGAAGCCTACAAAAACATCGGTGAAATCAATGTGCCGATCATCGTGCGCCTTCAAGGAACCAACGCTGAGCTTGGTGCCAAAATCATCGACGAATCTGGCCTGAAAGTGACCTCTGCCATCACCTTGGCTGAAGCCGCTGCTCGTGTGAAGGAAGCCCTTTCCTGATCGCCTCCTCAGGCTACATGAATATGACGTGCCGCCCTTGGGCGGCACGTTTCTTTTTCCCCTTCGCCCAAGCCCTGACCTATGAATTTTCACCAGATTCTTTCTTCCGCTACCATCCTCTTTCTGGTCATGGACCCCCTCGGGAATATTCCCCTGTTTCTCAGCATTCTGAAAAACGTGGACCCTGCCCGCCGCCGGAAAATCATCATCCGGGAGCTGCTGATTGCCCTGGGAATCCTCACGATCTTTCTTTTTTTCGGGCAAGAATTGCTGGACTTTCTCCAGCTAGAGCAGGGCTCCGTGCGTATTGCAGGCGGTATTGTACTGTTCATCATTGCCCTGCGGATGATTTTCCCAACCAAGCACGGCATCATGGGCGAAGTGTCAGATCAGGAGCCCTTCATTGTGCCGTTGGCCATTCCGCTCATCGCAGGGCCATCGGCTCTCGCTACCCTCATGCTCATGGTGAGAAGCGATCCGGCCCGTATGATGGATTGGAGTCTCACCCTGCTCATCGCATGGAGTGTTTCCGCAGCTATTCTGATCTCAGCTCCCTTCTTCTACAAAGTATTGCGTGAGCGGGGCCTCACTGCCATCGAGCGCCTCATGGGCATGATCCTTATCATGATCTCCGTTCAGATGCTCATGGATGCTGCTAAGAGCTTCATGGAGGCGAACTAGTGTCAACCTCGGGAAGCCGATTCGCCCTCATCCATGGCAAAGGATCCATCGCGTAGGATGGCACAAGATGCAATCCTGTCGTTTCTTTTTGAGCTTGCCCACAAAGGCAGTTGTCTTTATACCTTGATACAAATGAATGCTATGTGGAGGAATTATTCAGCGGCAGGGCTGCTATGCTTTGTGTTGCTTTTATTTCAGGAAGGGCCTTGTCTCGCACAAATTGACCAATCAGATACCATCTCGCTTCGTACCGCCCAGGTAGCCTGGGCTTCAGCTCAGGGAGCCAATGCTCAGTCATCTCCGCTATTCACGGGGATTAAGTATTTTGTCCCTAATCCAAACATAGAGGGAAACCCATGGCTTCTCAGCAACGAAGAGGCCGGGACAGTGACCTGGCGCGGTCATGAGTTGCCAGCTACTGAGCTGAAATATGACCTGGTCATCGATCAGGTTGTTGTGAGGCAAGGGGACCCTGTCGGGATTCTCATCTCTCTTTCGCCGAGCCTCGTGCCCGCATTCTCCATCCTGGGCCGGCGATTTGCCTTGCCCGAGGCGCTCCCCCGGGGCGATGTACCCGGACCTTTGGCACAAGGGTATCATGAGAGTGGGTTTGTCCATCCTTCTTTGTCGTTTATCATCAAGCACAGGAAGATCCTCGATTCTCAAAGTAGCTCCACAGACATTACCTGGTCCTTTGCCGATCGGTCTCTCAAGTATGTGTATCAGAATGAATCTTATCAACGATTCACGAACAAAAAGTCTCTGCTTGCCATTCTCCGAACGCATAAAAAAGACCTGAGGAAATATATTCGCCAAAACCATATCCGGGTCAGGAAAGCTACTGTGCCGGAGTTGGTTCCTGTTTTTAGATTGTATGCTACCTTGGAGAAGTAAATATGAATAAGAAATTGTGGATCTGTCTCCATGGATGGCTACTGCTGACCGGTGGCAGCCTTTTCGGGCAGGTAATGCTTCCTGGTGGGGGCTATCAGGGAATGTCCTTTCCCGAATTTGTGGAGTCGGTGGAACAGCGCAGCGCCGTTCGGTTTTACTTTTTGCCTGATCAGGTAGCGGGAATCAGGATGGTGCAGCTGAATGATGAGCGCTCCCTGGAAAATATTTTATCGATCAGTTTCAAAGGAAACGATCTCTCCTTTTTTATCCGGGATGACTTTCAGGTATTTGTGTGGTCAGGCGCCCCTATCAGAGCCACTTTGCCCCCTGCCCGTGCGCAAGCATTGGGAGTGGGGAGATTGAGCGAAGAAATGACAGAGTTGGAGCATGTGCCTGCTACGCTTGATGCAGGCCCGCAACGCCGGGAAGAAGTGAGGGTAGGGGAGGATAATGGTGCTTCCAAAGCAGTCTTGTCGGGCTATGTGAGAGACATGGAGACAGGAACGCCTATTGCTGGAGCCTCCGTAGCCGTGCCAGCTCGCAACACGGGGATTTACACAGACGAAGAAGGGTATTTCACCCTCACCCTGCCCACCGGAACCCATGAACTCAGCATAAGGAGCTTTGGAAAATCGGAGGTAATTCAGCCTGTGAGGCTGCGCGGTGAGGGTGTCATTGATGTGGACATGGAAGATGCCGTGCGGGAGCTCGACGAAGTCGTCATCGAGGCTGCCCGCCGTGGCAACGTAGATGATGTGCAGATGGGCACCAACCAATTGTCGATCCAGTCGATGAAGCAAATGCCAGCTTTGCTGGGGGAAGTGGATGTGATCCGCTCCGCCATTTTGCTGCCCGGTGTGCAAAGTGTGGGAGAAGGCTCCGGCGGGTTTAATGTGCGAGGCGGTGGAGTAGATCAAAACCTCGTACTCCTTGAGCAAGCGCCTGTGTTTAACCCCAACCACATGTTTGGGTTTTTCTCTGCCTTTCATCCCGATCTCGTGAGCGATTTCACCCTCTACAAAAGCGGAATTCCTGCGAGATATGGCGGTCGCATCTCTTCTGTATTTGATGTAGGAATCAAAGACGGAAACCGGAAGAAATATGAACTCCGCGGTGGCATCAGCCCCATCACAGCGAGGCTGAGCCTGGAAGGCCCCATCATCAAGAACAAGGGTTCCTTTGTCATTGGCGGGCGCTCCACCTACTCCAATTGGCTCCTCAGCCGCCTGCCCGATGCCGGGCTGCGCAATAGCAGCGCTAATTTTTATGACCTCAATCTCGCAGCGAGCTACGACATCAACCTCAACAACCGCATCGACGTGTCGGCCTATACGAGCAGCGATCGATTCGTGCTCAATGGCGACACCGCATTTGCCTACCAAAACAGAAACGGTAGCATCTCCTGGAAGCACCTCTTCTCGCCCGATCTCTACGGGGTGTTTAGTGCGGTGTATAGCAGCTATGCCTATCAGGTCACCAGTGAATCTACCGAGGAGGATGCCTACGAATTGGGCTACGACCTCGGCTACGCAGAAGCCAAGGCCGATATGAGCTGGTTGAAATTTACGGGGCATCACCTGCGCTTTGGCGCATCCGCCATTCGCTATGTCCTCAATCCTGGCTATCAGAATCCGCTGGGAGCGGTTTCGCTGGTGCAGCCAGAAGTGTTGCAGACCGAAAGAGCGCTGGAATCGGCCCTCTATCTCAGTGATGAGTGGCGGGTGAATGAAAGGCTGAGCATAAGTGGAGGACTACGTTATTCCTTTTTTGCGGCCTATGGCCCAAGAGACATCTACGAGTATGGAACCAATGCGCCCAAAGAGATCTCTACCATTACCGACACCATTCAGGTGGCCAAAGGCAGTGTGATCCAGACCTATCAAGGCCCTGAGTTTCGGCTCGCCATTCGCCTAAGCATCGATGAATCCAGCTCTGTGAAGGCCAGCTACAATCGCATGAGGCAGTATCTGCATCGGGTGTCCAATACCATTTCTATTTCCCCTACCGATACATGGAAACTCAGCGACCGCTACATCAGGCCCCAAGTCGGAGACCAATATGCCATCGGATACTTCCGGAATTTTCGGCAAAACACCATTGAGACTTCGGTTGAGCTGTATTACAAACCTTTTCAAAACATTATCGACTACAAAGGCGGTGCTGATTTGCTCCTCAATTCTCACCTCGAAACCGAGCTGCTCAATGCGACCGGTAAAGCTTATGGCATTGAGCTCATGATCAGCAAGAATAGCGGCAGGCTCAATGGCTGGATCAGCTACACTTATGCGCGCACCTTCGTGCAGGTGGATGGTCCTTTTATCGAGGAAAAGGTGAACCGTGGAGAGCTTTTCCCCGCTAATTTTGACAAGCCCCATGATGTCACAGCCGTGGCCAACTACAAGATCACCCGCCGATACAGCGTGTCGGGTACGATGACCTACAGCACCGGGCGGCCCATCACCTTGCCTGTGGCACAGTATCAATATGGCAACAGCACCCGCGTCTTCTATTCCGATAGAAACGCGTACCGAATTCCAGATTATTTCCGCACAGATGTTTCGCTCAATGTGGATACCTCTCACAAGCTGAAGAAACTTGCCCATTCCTCCTGGTCCTTCTCGGTGTATAATCTTCTGGGCCGCGCCAATGTATATTCCGTCTTTTTTGTAGCAGAAAAAGGAGAAATCAACGGATATCAGTTGTCCATATTCAGCAAGCCAATTTTGACCGCCACTTATAACTTTCGGATGTGATGCAGGGAATAAATGACTCAAATACATGGTGGATCCTCGCAGCATTGATCCTGGGTTTGCCGCTGCTCATGCTGTTGGATGGCTGCAGGGAGCCATACGAGCCTGATATTGTAGGATTTGCAGATTTGCTGGTTGTGGAAGGTCGCCTCACCAACGATACAGCAGGGAGTGTAGTCCTACTCAGCCGGAGCTATGGGTTTGAACTTGAAAAAGTAATCCCGGTTTCTGGAGCCCTGGTACAATTTGAATCTGCGAGTGGGACTACCTATGTGTTGCCAGAGCTGGAAAATGGCCGTTATGTGAGCGACCCTGCTGTATTTGACCCAGTCATCGGAGAGTCCTACCGCTTGTATGTGCGCACAGTCGATGGCAAAGAATATGTGTCTTCCTACGAAGAAATGAAAGCAACCCCGGCCATCGAGTCGGTAGATTGGCAGATCGGCACCAAAGAGCGGGATGTGAGCGGTCTGATCAGAGATGGGGTTTACATCACCCTGAATACCAGAGATCCTGAAAACAACTCCCGCTATTATCGCTGGACCTGGAAAGAGGTGTGGGAATTTCGGGTTCCATTTCCGATCAAAGGCCCTTGGGTGTGGGAGCCTACGCCCGGAGTGGTTCCGGTAGCCCCGGGTGTCAGCACGGAGGTTTGTTTCCGTAACGAATCTTCTACCGCATTTTTGCTGGGCACCTCCCGGCAGCTCGATGACGATGTGATCGTGGAGTTTCCTCTCACCTTTGTAGATGCGAGAAGCGGAAAACTTGGCTACGGCTATAGTATCGAAGTGGATCAATACACGCTGAGTGAGGAAGAATACACCTTTTTGCAAACACTCAAGAAAAATACGGAGACCACAGGCTCTATTTTCGACCCGATACCTGCCGAGATCAGCGGCAACATCCGCAACATGGCGGATTCTACGGAAGTTGTGATCGGCTATTTTGGAGCATCCACTGTCACCAAGGATCGGATTTTCATCAAAAGGAATGAGATAGATCCTCCCATTGTTGATGTGTATATCCCTTTTCGGGCCTGTGAGACGATGAGCCTGCCTCTTAATCTCACTGAGCTGCGCACCAAGCTGGAATCAGGAGGTTTATCTTTCTATGACACCATCAGAGACCCTTTTGGCAATCCGGTAGGATTTTCGATTGTCGCATCTAGTTGTGGTGATTGCCGTCTGAGTGGCAGCCCCGATAAGCCCTCCTTTTGGCCCTGGTAATTCTCTGTCAGACTTCATATTCGCCCAATGAAATATCTTCTGTTTTGCCTGATGATCCTTCCCTATCTGCTACTTGCCCAGGTGCCCGGCGAGCAACAGATCCGGGCGCGCTATGATTCCCTTGCGCTCAAGAGCTACCACGAAATCTGCTACCTGCAAGGTGCGCAAGGCATTCACCTCAGCGGAGAGCCCATGGCCATTGGCATTCATGTCCTTGACAAGATGTTTCACCTGCCCAGCTCCCTCAGCAAGGTGGTGTATGTAGAATTGCTCGGACAAGGCAATGTGGTCCTGCTGCGACAGAAGTGTGTGATCAGCAACGGGTTGGGCAAAACGATGCTGAACATTCCCAAGGATGCGCCCTCGGGCCAGTATCTGCTGCGCGGCTATACCCGGTGGATGCGCAACGACGGTGAATCTTCCTTTTTTCAGCAATGGGTGAAAATCGTCAATCCAGAATCGGTGCCGGCGGCCTCCCCAGCCACAGAGCTCCAAGGGCCTTTCTCTCTCCGATACCGTCCAGAGGGCGGTGCGTGGATGGCCTCAGCGCCAACCCCTGTCGTTCTGCAACTCCGCGCAGCCGATGGCAGCCCCGTAGCTGCTTCCTGCACCCTGTTTGCCGACCAAGACTCCCTGAGCTCCTGCGAACTCAGCCCTGCGGGCCTTGGCCAGATTGCCTACACATTTGTCCCCAATACTTCTTATCGACTGCAATTTTCGGTGAATGGGGCAGTGATTCATGAACAAGAGCTCCAGCCAGAAGTAGCAAAAGCGGCTTCACTCCATCTTGCCCCGCCTGTAGTCGGACAAAATCTGGAGGTAGAAATCCGCCATACCACCGCTGCTTCTTGGTTTTTGGTAGAACATCGGGGAAGGATTGCCCACCTCCAAGCCATGGCTGGGCAGACAAATGCCCTGAGCATTCCGGCATCGAAGCTCATGCCTGGCGTGCAGCGAATCAGCGTTTGGAACAAATTCGGCGAATTGCTCGCTGAGCGATTTTGTTATGTGCCCGACGCCGATCCGCTCAGCCTGTCTGTGGAGCCGGTAAATGCGGTGGCCCAGTTTCGGGAAGAATTGGTGATGAATGTTTCTGCTTCACATCTACCTGCTGCTGCATTTCCGATCCAGATGACGGCCATTTGCAGCCAGCAAGGCATCAGAGCCGGAGGCATCAGCGATGCGCTGATGCTGTGGGCAGATCTGCCCAACCCCGCTCTCATGAGCGGGTACTCGTTGGCAGAACTCGATGCCGGAGAACTGCACCTGTTGCTGGCGCTTCAGCAAAGTGAGGATCCTTCTCAGAGGCAGTGGACTGCCCCTGCATGGTCGGGATTTGCTGCCGAAAGTGCTGGCCTCCTCCTCCAAGGCAGGATTACCGACAAGGCCGGAAATGGCATGCCGGAGCAGGACATTTTGCTCGCTGTGCCTGGTTCGGTTCCTTTTCTGCGAAGAGCGAGCAGCGATGCCACGGGCACCTTTGCCTTCATCCTTGAGCCAGAGATCGGGCAACCCAGGGAGGTGATCGTGCGTGGCCCCGCCGAGATGCCCGCCGACTGGAACCTCTCCCTCGCTTCTTCTTTTGCAGATGCGCCTACCATGGCCAATTGGCCTGGCCTTTGGCTCGATCCCAAAGAGATGCAATGGCTGGAAACCCGCTATCAAAGCCAGCAATTGCAAGGCCGCTTTGCCCCTGAGGATGGCGCTGCCCAGATCCTGCCGCCAGCATACGCTTCCGTCATCGGGCCACCCACCGCCCAGTTTCGCTTTGCCGACTACACCCCCATGCCCACGGAGGAGACTTTTCGAGAATACATTCTCCAGGCATCTTTAAGGAAAAAAGAGGGGATACAAGAAATTATCCTGTCTAATGGGCAAGGTGAAGGCCTCTTTTGGGAGCCGCCTTTGCTCCTGATCGATGGGGTGCCAGTGTATAACAGCAGCGAAATCATCGGGATGCACCACCGCCTCGTGGATCGTGTGGAGATCATGAACAAGAGCTGGCACCTCAATGGAAAAACATATTCCGGGGTATTTCACATGATCACGCGAGCCGCTGACTTCAGCAATGGTAGCCTTCGCGACAACGACCTGCGGGTTGCCTTGCAGCTTTTTCAATCTGAATTGGCCCCAGCCGATTCTGCCATCGCTTCGGCACGGTTTCCCGACCTCAACAACCTGCTCCAGTTCGAGACATTGCTTTGGCAAAGCCCGGAGACACTCCACATTCAGCTCCCCACTTCCGACGAAGCTGGAAATTATCTCCTAACCCTCGAAGGTATCACGGCTACCGGAATGCCCATCCGCGCAACGACCGTGCTGACGGTTTCGAGATAAGGGAAGAAGGTATGTGGGGGGAAGGTATATGGGAAGAAGGGTATATGGG
>JANQTF010000059.1:15180-17028 GCA_030731845.1 Bacteroidia bacterium
TATGGGAAGAAGGGTATATGGGAATAGGGTATATGGGAAGAAGGGTATATGGGTTATGGGAACAGGGGTATAAGGCGAATTCTTCCTTCTTTCATTCAACCATTCAAAACTTCAACAACTCACCCATTTCTTCCTTCAGTTTCGTTCTACCACGAGGTCGAGACTGGCTTTCACGAGTTCGCCCATTTTTTTGCATTCGAGGAAACGGTCGTCTCCATAGTGGTCCGCAAGTTCTTGTCTCAAGATCGCGACTGAGCCGGGTTTGCTGAGCTTGGCTTTGGTCATACAATTGAGGATGTCCTTCACCTGTGTGTGCTGATACCTGATTCGGCTGGCGATCATGGCGCGTTCTTCTTTTTGGTATTGGCGCACGGTGGTTGGGGTCATGTGCTTGAGGCCCACCTCAATGATGGGCATATTTTGTTTGAAATACTGCGGCAGGTAAATGCTTTTGCGCGCTTCGTAGCTCTGCTGATCAAAGTCGATGGCCCGGATTCGATAGTGGATGTCCTCAAAATCGGGCATGATCTCGATCACATAGTTGCTGCTATGCATGTCGCCAAGCAGGCGCACGAAGCAGCGTTCATTGAACTTGACGAATTCCTTGGCCAGACGAATCTCATTCTCTACCCGGCCTACTTTCAGGTAGTTGTCAAAAAACTCAGCGCCGGGAATTCCGGCAATGTGCTCCTCAATGAGGGTGTTTTCATCTACCACATAGGAAATGCGGTTAGGCGAAAGGAGGTGCTCCAACTCCAGGCCATAGATGCGGGAAGCATCGGCGTTTTTGATGTAGAAGTAATCGAAGTTATCGTTGATCTTATTCACCACCCGTATCCGAAATGGCTTGGAGTTGCCATAGAGGCAGAGATCAATCCTGTCCACGTAGAGGTGCTGCATCACCGACATATCGCCGTTGGCTCGCAGGATGGCATAGATCTGCTTGAGCGCCAGGTTGATGTGCTGAAGATCGTCTTGGGAATAGAGGAGGGAAATCCACAGGGTGTCCTGCCCATATTTGTCGTAGAGGCTAATGCCCTCGGAGTAGCGAAGCAGATCGGCATACATGATCGGGAGTTTCATCTCCCGACCATATTTTTTTAGGTAAAGCCTGAGCCGCTTGTCAATCTCGTAGGGAACTTTTTTTAGTAGGATCTTGGGCATGGGTCTGATTATGAGGAAGTTGGTGAATAAATGAAAGCTTCATTCATTCGAGGCTGCTCACTTACCAGCTTTTCCGATCGATCAGGGAGGTGATGTGTGCCACATGATGGAGGCTGTGCCAGGCATACATGCTCACCATTTGGTCAATGGTCATGACGCCATTTTCGGGGTGGAGGAGCGTGCGCTCAAACTGATCGTCGCTGAGGGCGCGAAGCAAAGCCACGAGCCTTCTGTGGAGGCCATTGAGGAGATTGAGCGACACGCTCACGGGCATAGAGCTGGCATCGGGCAGCTCAGCCCAGCGCTTTTCTTCATACGGCTTGATGGTGGGCTCTTTCTCGGTGAGCGCGAGGCGAATGCGAATATAGGCATTGGTATGGCTATCAGCGAGGTGGTGCACGACCTGTCTCACCGTCCATCCGCCGGGGCGATAAGGGGTATCGAGTTGGTCGTCGTCGAGGGGCTCCACGACCGAAGAAAGCAGGCCAGGAAGCTCTGCGAGGGTCTTGATGTGATCGAGCCGCTGCGCGCGGTTCAAGCCTTTGGGGTGGTGCCCCGGGCCGATGGGATAGCGAAGGGTGTCTATTTGGCTCATGAGATAATTGCTAGGCTGAGGAACGAATGATTGGAGAGGGGAAAGCTAAGGAGAGAGACGCAAAGCGGCAAGGAGTTTTCGTGAGAAAG
>JANQTF010000059.1:17128-18678 GCA_030731845.1 Bacteroidia bacterium
TATTCCTTCGCTGGCGTAGAGTAGGGCGGAATGATGATCTTAATCTCGCCTTGCGCTTCGAGCAGCTTGAGCACTTCCTGCACAGCGCGCTCGAGCTGCGGATCGCGGCCTTGAGACAGAGAAAGCGCGTCTTGCCTCACCTCAATGTCGGGGGCGATGCCCACATTTTCCCCAATCCATTCCCCCTCGATCGGGTCAAAAATAGAGTTGTCGGGGGCGGTGAGGGCACCGCCATCCACAAGTCCGTAGTGCACCGATGATTTGACGAGGCCGCCCCAGGTTCTCGCGCCGATGAGCGGTCCAGCGTTTTGATGGCGGAATGCCCAGGGGAAAAAGTCGCCGCCGGATCCTGCCATTTCATTGATAAGCAAGGCTTTGGGCCCCAGAATGCCAGCAGGCAGGAGAAACGGTTTGCCGTTGGGCACCTCGTTGGTGGAGGCTGCGCGCAAGCTGCGGGTCATGAGGTCCACCATGTAGTCGTCGAGGAGGCCACCGCCGTTGAATCGCTCGTCGATCACAGCGCCTTCCTTGTCTTGCTGGGCAAAAAAGTAGCGGTTGAACGAGACGAATCCCGGCCCGCCAGTATTGGGAATCCACACGTAGCCGAGGCGGCCACCAGAGAGAGAGTCCACGAGACGGCGGTTGTCTTCGACCCAGGCGCGCTGACGCAGCGCATTTTCACTTCTCACAGGCTCCACGATTTCCTTCCAGGCGCCTTCGAAGCTCGGCTTGGAGTTCAGGTGCAGCACCGTCTGCACGCCCAGGGTGCCGTCGAGCAGCGCGTAGGGATCCTGCCCGGCAGTGAGTTCCTGCCCATTGATGCCCACAAGGTAGTTGCCTTCTTCCACCTTGATGCCCGGTTTGTCGAGCGGGCTGCTGAGGCCTGGGTTCCAGGTTTCTGTGGTGTAAATCCGTGTGATTTTCCAGCGGCCCTGATCTGCGCGAAGGTCTGCCCCGAGCAGACCCACCATGGATTTTTCGGTTTCGGGAAAATCTCCGCCAAACACAAAGCTGTGCCCCACAGAAAGTTCTCCATTCACCTGATCGAGGACATAGCTGAGGTCGGAGCGGTGCTTCACAAACGGAATCAGCGGCGCATAGCGCTCATGAACCACCTGCCAGTCCCGGCCATGCATATTCGGGTCATAAAAATAATCCCGCTCGTAGCGCCAGGCTTCTTCAAAGATTTGCGCCCATTCTACGCTTCGATCCAATTTCATCATAAGCTTCACCGACAGCGAAGTAGCCGAAGATCCGTTGGGAGCGGAGGTTTCCATCACCTTCCAACTGCTGCCGACCAGTGCGAGGAGTTGATTGCCATCAGCAGAGACAGATGCCTGTCTGGCACCGGAGAGGTATTCTTTGGCTTCTCTTTCTTTGAGGCTGAATTTCTGGAGGGTAAATCCGGGTGAATTGGGCACATATTCTGCCACAAATACCGAACCTGCTGCACCGCTGAGCAGGAATCCATAGCTTCCTTCGGGCAGGGGAAGGGCCATGATGCGGCGTTCGATCCGGTCAAAGTCAATCGTCACGGGCTTGACGTCTTC
>JANQTF010000059.1:18778-21423 GCA_030731845.1 Bacteroidia bacterium
GAGGGATCCTCTTTTCTCAGATTCATCACATACACGGCATACTCAGGATCGGCCGTGATGGAGCTTGTGTTGGCCCAGCCAGAAGCGAGGGCCAGGTTGGTACTCGCGAGGAAGTAGAGGTGTTGCCCGTCGCGGTCCCAGGCAGGGGAGGAGGCATCTGCAAAAGGATCGGTCACAGCGTGGATGCTGTTGTCTTTTTTCGACCAAATCATGATGGAGCGAAAGTTGTTTTTGCCTGTTTTGGAATAGGCCAGCCATTGCCCATCTGTGGACCAGGTGAGGCCTTGTTCGCCGCGCTCGATGTTGCTGCCGCCCACATCCACCGTTTGGATGCTTCCTGATTCAATGTCGATGACGCGCAGTCTCAGATCGTCGTCCACAAAGGCGATGGATTTGCCCTCGGGCGACCATGTAGGCTCCCAGGCCATTTTGGATTCGCCGATAGAGATGCTTCTGGGGGCAGAGAGCCCGTCTTGATTGGCGATCATGAGTTGGTAGCCCTTGCCACCCGCATCGGAAAACCAGGCGATCTGCTCGCCCTTGGGCGACCACATCGGCGCACGATCGGCGCTTTGAGCGCTTTGGGTGAGGTTGCGTGCATCGCCATACTCCACAGGCACAGTAAAAATCTCGCCACGGGCTTCGAAGATCGCCCGCTTGCCCGTGGGCGAAAGGGAGGCAGATTCGATATAGTCGCTTACTTCTTCCCACTTCGTCTCTGCCCAGGGAAAATCTCCTGTGCAGGTGATGCTCAATTGGGTCACGGCACCAGACGAGATTTGCATCAGGTGCAGGAATCCTTCTCGCTCAAACACGAGCTGATCTCCACGCCCATCGAGCCATTTGATATCCGCGCCTCTGAAGCTGCTGAGTTGTTTCAGGGCTTGGGTTTCGGGCGAATAGGACCAAATATTGGAGACGCCGTCGCGATCAGAGAGGAAATAGATCTGGTCTCCGATCCAGACGGGTAGAATGTCGGTGGTTCTTTCGTTGGGAATGAGGGTTTCGGAGAGATCGGAGAGGGAGAGGACGATGAGGGGCGTGTTTTGTCCGCCGCGATAGTCGCGCCACTCTTCGTCCCAGCGGGAGATTTTGTCGATGACCATGTGGCTGCCATCGGGGGAGTAGGAGCCGTTGAAGGCCCATTGGTCGATGAGTTGGGTGGAAGGTCCACCGTCTTTTGCCACGGTCCAGAGGCGACTGAGGGAGGTAGGAGCGGCATCGCGGGTAGAGGCGTAGAGCACCCGGCTCCCATCTTTTGTCCAGCCGCGGGAGCCGCAAGGGCTTGGGTGCCAGGTGAGTCGCTGCGGCGCGCCGCCGTTGATGGAGACTGTGTAAACGGCGTTGCTTCCCGACCTGTTGGAGGTAAAGGCAATCGTTTTTCCGTCGGGAGAAATATGTGGATGGGATTCCACGGCAGCTGTGCTCGTGATGCGAAGGGCATTGCCGCCACTTCGCGGGCTTACCCAGATATCGCCGCCATAGGCAAAGGCGATGTGCGTCTCGCTGAGGCTGGGCTGCCGAAGGAGCCGGGTTCCCTGTGCGAGGAGAAATTGCGAGGAGCTCATCAGGCCCAAGGCCAGCAGAAGCATGGAACGGACATATTTCATTTGGGGATTCTGTTTCTGTCTCAAAGAGGAAAATATGCGGAAAGATAGACAGAAATTCCTAAGGTAGAATTGCTGGCTTTGGCCCTCAACATCATCCTTTTACTGATTGAGGGTGATTCTGTAGCGCCTACAGGATGGAAGATGTCGGCTCGCAAGCCGTTTCTACATCTCACAAGTATATCGATTTCCCATGTAGGTACCCCATGGGCTGTGTTGAGGGGGGAAATTGGGACTTGATCTCAGAACACTGAGGCCGTGTTGGAGATAGATGCTTGTAAAATTTTCCATGACGACCTGGACAAGATCAGGCTGTTGGTCGCCGTCAAGGTCGATGATGCTGGGTGTCACGCCCAGGTTTTTTCCTTCAACGGAATGGAGGACTGTGGAACTTACCTGTTCCTGGAAATCAGCCGTACGCAGTTCAGTGACGTTTTTGGTAAATAATCGGCCACAATTTGGGTATTGATTCACGCAGTACATCACTTCATCAAAAGGATCTTCATCTGTCTGAATAAGAATGGGGGAGGAAAATCCGAAGCAACCCAGCGTATCTGCATGAAGCACCTGTCCGTTTTCGCCATGGATCAGGAGTTGGATGGTTCCGGTGTTTTCCGGGAAAGATCCCTGGCTGAGAATGCAAAATAGGTCTTTTCTTGCGAGAGTAGTGAAATGCCCTGCCACTGGCATATTCGACACCTCCACGCCTTCAAATCGCGTCTGCCAAATCTGCCTGAGGTTGCTGCCATCGAGGACAAAAACGGTCCCTGCGTGCGAATTTCCCACAATGTCGGGAATGCTGTCTCCGTTCATATCGGTGCAAAGCACCGGAGCGATGAAGCCATGATTTTCTTCTGAAGCAAGTACCTGGGCGGACTGAATGTCTCCATCCAGCAAATCTACGAGGGTCGTCAGGTATAAATGGCCAGAAACGGTTTCTCCGCCCGATCCAAAAATGATGGTCTCTGGTCCGCTTTCAGGAAGGGAAATAATCATGGGGGAAAAGTATGTCTCTTTGCCATCGGGCATGGTATCGAG
>JANQTF010000059.1:21523-24634 GCA_030731845.1 Bacteroidia bacterium
GTGCCATCCTGATCAATATCAATGAAGGAAGCAGATCCTACGATTTGGTCTGTGGATGGCGCATGCCAGAGCAGGCTACCATTCTGACCATTGAGTGCGATCACTCCATGGCTTGCCGGATGATGTTCATCCGTTCCAGCCCCCAAAACGATATCCAGAATGCCATCTTCATTGAGGTCGGCAAAACGTGGCGTGGAACTCGTGCCGTGACCGGGCAATTGATAAGTCCATGTGCTCTGGGAGGGAGGCTGACATGCACATGCAAGGATGGTCAAAGTAGTAGCAAAGCAAAGCAGAATTCGCATAGAAGCTCCAGGCATTGGGATGGCCGGAGTCCAATATCCATAAATTTGCAAAGACTACAAATAGTTGCCTTTCCCTTTCATGGTTTTAATATCGGTCATGAGCTGCGTCATGGAGGTTTGGTTGAGGCCATGATAGGTGCTAACAAAGACAAGCGCCACCCCGAATGTCTCGGCGTGGCGCTTGATGATGGAAGAAGCGAATGCTGTTATTCCCTTCTGAACTTGGTGCGGAGAATTTCTTCCTCGGTGACCACTTGCAGGAGATAGAGCCCTGAAGCGAGGCCAGATACGTCGATCTGGTTGCTGCTGCTATTCACAGCGATGGACTTCACGAGCTTTCCATCAATGCTGAAGATGGTGATGGAGCTAGCCACTGAGGAGGTTTCCACAGAGAGCAGACCCTGCGCAGGGTTTGGGTACACGCTGAGCTCCTGCTCCAGGTCTTCGGCACCGTTGAGGGTTACCATATCCGGACCAGTAGAGAGGGCAGTCGTTGTGACCAAACCAGCTGAGAGGCTTTCACCACCCATGATGGAAGGGCTGTTGCCCGTCACTACCACGGCATCAATGTAGATGTAGTCGTTGTCAGCGCTTGCATCGTTGCGAAAGCGCAATAGAGTGGACCCGCTAAAGTTCCAGTCTGCATCATTCAGGGTGACAGTGGAGCTATAGAAGGTGTTATTGCTCACCCCTCCTGCCCCCACGGTCCAGGAAGCTACAGTTTGGTATCCTGAGCCTGTGTTGATCTGCAACCAGAAATCTTCTCCGTTTTCCATGCTCACCGGACGGAAGTAGAATTCCACAGTCAGAGAGGTGTACAACGTGCCGTTGATGCTTGGGGAAGTCATGACTGAGGAGTTCGTGTTGTCGCGCAGGCGCATGGCAAAGTTTCCTTCATAAGCATTGGAACCCGAGATGCGGGCACAATCGGTACCGCCATCGGTCCAGCCGTCATTGCCTGTTTCGAAATAGGAGGCAAAGAGCTGTGTGCTGCCGCCGCCACCGCCGGAGCTGAGCGTCGTCACAGAGATGGTATTGCTGGCAGAGGATTCATTGCCCGCCAGGTCGGTGGCGGTGACATAGAAGCTGTAGGTAGTAGAAGCCACGAGGCCTGTGATGCTGGCAGAGGTGCCTGTCACCGTACCGATACTGGAGCCATTGAGATAGACGGAGTATCCTGTTACCCCGACATTATCTGAAGAGGCAGACCAGCTAAGGTCGGTGGTGGTTTGCGTGGTGCCAGAGGCGCTCAGGCTTGTTGGTGCCGTGGGTGCCTGGGTATCGGCGCCCGTGGCTCCGATATTGACCGTATAATCTTCTACTTCGCCATAACTGAAGCTCTCGCAAGAGGTGGGAATGCCGTTGTATTTCATCGAAACCCGCATGCGTGTGGCACCATTGGTGGCGGTGGAAGGCACGGTGAAGGATGCGCTGATTGGCGTAGTGGTAGTAGCAGCTCTGGTCATCACCTGCTCACCTGCATCGGCGAAGTCGCCGTCTTGGTTGTAATCAATCCAGACACTGTAGCCTTCGGCATACACGGTTCCGGTCCAGAGGGGCGTGATGGTGATGGTGTAGCTCGTGCTCTTGGCGAGATCGGTCGCGATGCTGGTGAAGTTGCTATAGCCACCGCCTGAACCAGACGGGTTGTTGATGGTGTTGAGCTGCACCCGTTGGATGTATTCGTCGGCTACGCTGGCACCGTTGGAGGTACAGTAAGAGACAGAATTGTCGCCATAGGCAGCGCCTACGCCCACGGCATACCAGGCATTGGTGGTAGCAATCACCTCGGCAGATCCGGCTCCGTAGAGATCGGTAGCAGCCTGGATGGCCCCTGTGCGTGCGTCGGCAAAGGTGGAGTTCACGCTGAGGTATTGAGTGAGATTGCGGTAGGCAATGGCACCTGCTTTGGTGCGGCCAAGGCCCGTCACGGAGTAGGCGTTGCCCAGGTCGTTGGTACCAGATTCTCCCATGGCGAGAATGTAGAACCATTTGTTTTGTACGCCAGAGTTGGAGTGAACGCCGCAATAGTCATTGCTTTGGGTGGGAGTGCCACAGTTTGGCGTAGTCCAGAAGCTGCCACCGTAGGTATCTGGGTCGCCAAAGGCGTTGGGATTGTTCATGGAGCGAAGCGCGCCGCTGCCACCGATTCCGATGTCGGTTCCCATTTGCCAGTCATTGGTCCCGAGGGCATTGAACTCTACCATTTCCCCGAAAATATCAGAAAAAGACTCATTCAAAGCACCGGACTCCCGCTGATAGGCAAGGTTGGCAGAAAACTCAGTAACACCGTGGGCAATCTCGTGGCCGGTGATGTCGAGCGATACGAGTGGGCCATAGCTTGTGCCATTTCCATCACCGTAGGTCATGCGGGACCCGTCCCAAAAGGCATTGACGTAGTTGTTGGAGTAGCTCACGTAAGAGCGAAGGATGCCGCCAGATCCGTTGTAGGAATTGCGACCAAAGCTGTTGAAGAAGTACTTGTAGGTCTGTTCGGCCCCGTAGTGTGCTTGCACGCCAGTGGCATTTCCAGAGAAGAAAGAAGATCCGCTCGTGATGTCAGTGGCATTGGTGTAGTTGGTGCCGTTATTGAGGTCATAGGTTTGCACGCCGCCACCATCGGTGGTTTGGCGAAGGCGGTAGCTGCCTCCGCTGTAGTTATCAGCCGTGAAGCTCACCGTGCCATTGTACAAGCTTGTGCCGGTGGCAGGTCCATCTACATGGTGAATGCGCTGATTTGATCCCAGAAACTCGCCAGTCTGTGCATCAACATAGACCCAGGCTCTGCTGAGTGGCTCTGCGGCAT
>JANQTF010000060.1 GCA_030731845.1 Bacteroidia bacterium
CGTTGAGTGTGAGGCCAAAGGCAAAGCCATTGTTCTCGACAAACGTGAACCGGAACACCTTTCCCCCGGCGGGCCACCATTCACCAGGAAACATGGTGAGCTTCACGAAGATTTTCACCATCTGGTCAAGGATGGCAATGGCGAGAATGAGCCATAAGTATCTCCGGAATTTCATGAAGGGATCTCGGATTCGTTGGGGGATTCGGTGAGGGAATCATCTTTTGCAGGCTCCTGGGGCATCTGAGCCAAGGAGGCATCAGCAAGATCATCTGTGGACACAAGCCCCTTGATAGCAAGCTCATGCTGCCGAATAAATCGGCTTTGAAACAAGAGCACAACCAAAATCCCGATGGTAATGGCAGCATCCGCCACGTTGAATATCGGCCACAAGTGGTAGGTGCCTCCTCCCATGAAGCCCGGCAGAGGAAGGTCAAACAAATCGAAGTAGAACATATCTACCACCCTTCCAAAGAAAAGGCCACCGTCATATTCATTGATATCCGAAAAAATAGCGCCATAAAAAGTCCTGTCGATGATATTGCCAAGGGCTCCCCCAAGGATCATGGCTAGAAACCACGGGAAGGCTGAGCGCTGGCTCGCCATTTTCAGCAGAAAATAAATGATGCCGCCCAAAGCAAGAAGGGAGAATACCGTGAGAATGATCTTCCCGGTATCCTCCGACATGCTTCCAAAAAAACTGGTCACCTTCAATCCAAACGCAGCTCCGGGATTTTCGATAAATTGGATTTTGAACCAATTGCCCAACAGCGGGATCCGCTCTCCGATCATCATATTTGTTTTGACGATCACCTTCACGATCTGGTCCACCACAACGATGGCGAGGGCGAAGAGAAAATACTTACGAGCCTGTTTCAAGAATGAAAGGGGTTAGGTGAAGGTAAATGGGTGCACTTTCTGGCCTACTCGTCTTCGGAGTCGTCTGCCTCAGAAGTTGTGGTCGGTTTTGTTTCGATGACTACGCGCTGGGTCTGCATGCGGGAGTTCTCATCCATTTTGGCATTCACTGTGGTGGTAGCATGAGGCACCACACGGAGCCGCTCTTTGGGGATCAATTCTCCGGTTACTCTGCATACACCATAAGATCCGTTTTCAATGCGGATGAGCGCCTTTTCGAGCTTGTCAGAAAATTTTGCCTGACGAGCCATCAGCATTTCAATTTGCTCTTTCTCACGGCTTTCGTTGCCATATTCGGTGAAATTGATGCTATCGGCTGAGGTCCCACTAAACTCTCTCAGACTGTCAGCCAAACGGCGAAACTCTTTCTGAGATTCATCGAGTTTGGCTACAATGATCTCACGGAATTCGTCGAGCTCCGCTTTGCTGTAGAAGTTTTTTCCGTTAATGTCGGACATGATTTCTAAACGTTGAGTCACCTGTGGTAGCCTTAGAGAGCCCCCAATTCAGGCAAGGGTTAATTCATCACTTGCAGGCTCATGGATCCGGAAGTTCCATTTACCTCTATCTCATCTTCCTGCGGAGCATCCACCACCTCAAGTACTTGTGTGAGGGTTTCTCCGCTAATATACTCCCGATGCACAGTTAGTGCTTCGTTCCACGCAGGATCTGAACTGATCACCAACCCAATCTTGTCGGTAACTTCCAGTCCTTTTGATTTTCTCAGATTTTGAATCCGGTTGACGAATTCGCGGGCGATTCCCTCTAGTCTCAACTCCTCACTAATTGTGAGGTCGAGTGCTACCGTAAATGGTGTATCCGAAGCCACAAGCCAGCCAGGAATATCCTCACTCAGAATGTCAACATCAGTAGCATCCAATACGAAGGCTCCTTGGGAGAGTTCGAGGGTTGCAGTGCCCAGCTTTTCAAAAGAACGTATATCGGCCTGGGTCCATTGTGCCAATGCCTGACCCAGCTCCTTGATCTGTGGCCCGGCCTTTGGTCCAAGGACCCGAAAATTAGGCTTCGCCTTCTTTACAAGGATTGTATTATCTTCCGTAATATACGAAATTTCTTTCAAGTTCACCTCGCTTGCTACGAGAGATTTGATCCGTTCAAGATCCGATTCTCCCAATTCAGCACTACTAATAGCCACAAGGGCCTTGGCAAGGGGTTGGCGCACCTTGATTTTCTCTTTTCTACGCAGGCTCAGAACCAGCGTAGTGATTCGCTGGGCCATGTCCATTCGGCTCTCTGCTGCCATATCGATCAGGTCTTGAGACCAGACCGGAAACTGTGTGAGGTGCACACTCGCTACTTCTTTGCGGCCAGTGAGGTCGCCAAAAAGACGCTCAGCATAAAAAGGAGCAAACGGACTCATCAGGATCGCTACTGTCTCCAGGCATTCATACAAGGTCTGAAATGCCTTTTGATCAGCGTCCCAGAAGCGCCTGCGCGCGAGGCGCACATACCAGTTGGACAGTTGCTCGTTGACAAAACTATCGATTGCGCGCACTGCCCGCGTGGGCTCGTAATCGTCCATGTATTCCTCTACCGAACGAATCAGGGAGTTGAGTACAGAAATAATCCATTGGTCGAGCTCGTCGCGCTCTGAAACGGGAATTTTGTCCCCATACTCAAAGCCTGTGAGGTTGCCATACAAGGCAAAAAAGCCATAAGTATTGTACAACGTGCCGAAGAATCGGCGCTGCACTTCTTCGAGTCCTTTAAGATCAAATCTTAGGTTGTCCCAGGGCTGTGAATTGCCGATGATGTACCATCGGGTGGCATCAGCGCCATATTGGGCGATTGTGGCAAATGGGTCGATCACGTTGCCATAGCGCTTTGACATTTTCCGGCCTTCCTTATCCTGCAGCAATCCGGTGGAGATCACATTTTTAAAGGCAGGGCTGTCTTCGAGCATCACAGCAATGGCGTGGAGGGTGAAAAACCAGCCACGGGTTTGGTCCACGCCTTCGGAGATAAAGTCGGCGGGGAAAGATTTCTTGAATTTTTCCTGATTTTCGAATGGATAATGCCACTGCGCAAAAGGCATGGCGCCGGAGTCAAACCACACGTCGATGAGGTCGCTCTCGCGCTTCATCGGCTTGCCCGAGGCGCTGATCAGGGTGATTTCATCTACGCCTGGCTTGTGCAGGTCTAGATCAGCAAAAAAAGCATCGGCTGCTTCCTGGCTCATAACGCCCGCAGCCACGGATTTACTCACTTCAGCTCCCAGCTCCTCCACCGATCCGATGCAGATTTGCTCCTGCCCGTCTTCGGTACGCCACACAGGAAGGGGGATGCCCCAGAACCGTGAGCGGGAGAGGTTCCAATCCACAAGATTTTCGAGCCAGTTGCCAAATCTTCCGGTGCCGGTAGAAGCTGGTTTCCAGTTGATCTCCAGATTTTTTTCCAGCATTTTATCCTTGACGGCCGTGGTTTTGATAAACCAGCTATCGAGTGGATAGTAGAGCACAGGGCGGTCTGTGCGCCAGCAGTGTGGGTAGCTGTGCTCGTATTTTTCGACCCTGAATGCCTTGTTTTCTTCTTTAAGCTTGATGGAGATGTCAATGTCCACGGAGCGGGCTTCCTCTTGTCCGTAGTCTTTGACGTATCGACCCGCGAAGTCTGTGACTTCCTTCACAAAGCGGCCCTGCTTATCTACCAGCGGAATGCTGTTGCCATCGTCGTCCTTGACCATGATAGGCGGGATGTCGTTTTGGCGAGCCACCATGAAGTCATCAGCACCGAAGGTCGGAGCGATGTGCACGATGCCGGTACCATCCTCGGTGGAGACGAAGTCGCCGATCACCACGCGAAAAGCGGGTTTATCGGGCTGCACGTAGGGCATAAGCTGTTCATACTCTATGCCTTCAAGCTCTTTGCCAGTGATCTCTGCCACTACTTCGTAGGGAATGAGTTTGTCGCCGGGTGAGTAGGCATCGAGGGAAAGGGCAGCTGCTGCCTCGTCAAAATATTTGCCCATCAATGCCTTGGCGAGAATCACCGTGACAGGGAGGTGGGTATAAGGGTTGAAGGTTTTGACCTTTACATAGAGGATTTTTCCGCCAACGGCGAGGGCCGAGTTGGAGGGCAGGGTCCAGGGGGTGGTGGTCCAGGCGAGGAAGTACTCGTCGGCGTCCTTGCGCTTGAACTGTGCTGTAGCCGAGGTGTCTTTGATCTCGCGGTAGGATCCGGGCATATTGAGCTCATGCGAGCTAAGGCCAGTCCCAGCAGCGGGAGAATATGGCTGTATGGTAAATCCTTTGTAGATCAGGCCTTTGTCCCAGAGGCGCTTGAGCAGATTCCAGACAGACTCGATGTAAGAATTCTCAAAGGTGACATAGGGGTCATCGAGATCGACCCAATAGCCCATTTTGCGGGTAAGGTCGTCCCACTCTTCCTTAAACTTGAGGACATCATTTCGACACTCAGCATTGTACTCTTTAATGGAGATGGTTTTGCCAATATCTTCTTTCTTGATGCCGAGGCGTTTTTCTACTTGTAGCTCTACAGGAAGGCCGTGGGTATCCCAGCCGCCTTTTCGCTCCACCTGAAATCCTTGCAGGGTCTTGTATCGACACACGAGGTCTTTGATGGTGCGAGCAATCACATGGTGAATACCGGGCTTGCCATTGGCAGAGGGGGGACCTTCATAGAAGGTGAAGGTAGGGTTCCCTTCACGGGTACTGATGCTCTGGGAAAAGGTGTTATGCTCTTCCCACCAGCTCAATACGGCCTGATCAATGTCAGGCAAGGATAAGCCTTTGTATTCTGGAAATGTAAGCGACATGTAAACTGAATCTGTTGAGGGAATTTTCCCGGACATGAACGCGCGAATATAAGAAAAGGATACGGAAAAGTCGGTGAAAGATCCAATGGTTCTCTCCTCTCCGATCAGATCACCATGCTTTGTTGAGGCGAAACCGACCATCGGGTTCCTGGGAAAACACCACGAGCCCCAGCCCATTGGTAATCAGGAGGTGAGGCGCTTGCAGCGCCTGATTGTATCTGGCAATTTGGTTGATGGTATCCTGGCTAATGCCCACCTGCGGCGCCTTGCATTCGCACAAGAGCCATGGTCGGCCATCGCGGTCAAAAACGACCACGTCAAAGCGCCGACGGGTGCCTCGGTAGGAAATTTCTTTTTCTACCGAGATAAGATTGGGGGAAATCTTTTTTTCCTCCATTAGCCAAAGTAAGAGATGCTGCCTCACTTCCTCCTCAGGTTGGAGCACATACCAATCCTTGCGAATGGGGTCATACACGTGTTCGCCTTCTCCCACCGCTTTGCGGGGCAGGGGATATCGAGGTAATTTCCAGGAATCTTCCGACATAGGGACCCTGTGTTGGGGGGTTCTCAGATTTTGGCGATCCTCCTTCCCTGTCACAATGAAAAATCTCTGCGAATCAGGATTTCATGGGCTTGTTGGTCACCGATTTTCCGTGATCAATTGGTTGATGCTATTGCAATTTTTCAATCAAGGCGTTGACCTCTCTGAGGTCGGCTTCCTCTTGCTCCAACAGCGCCTTGGCGCGATATGCCTGCTTAAGGGCTTCTCCTTTTCTGCTGAGCTTGCCCAATAGCTGTGCCTGGATCAGGTTGTTGTAGCCTGCATTTTCCAGCGCAATGGATTGACGGGTCCAGCCCAGGGCTTTTTCCAGCATTTCCTCATTCGCCACATGCAGATAAAACAGGCTGGCTGCGTTGCTGAGTTCCTTGGGTTGGGTGATGATAAACCGGTCGAAATATTCTGCTGAGCGGGCTGCGTAACCATCCCAATCTTTGGCGGCCTCAGTGTAGGTCATTTGCAGACGAATGGCTGTTCGGCCATCGTCTTTGATCTGGGTATTGGCAATCTGCAAGGCCTGATCGTAGGCCTTGTTGTTGCGCATGATGGCGGAAGAAAGCGCAGCTTTCTTGAGAAGGCTGTAGATCTTGTCTAGCACAGGCTGGTAGCCATATTTCTTGATGAATTTTTTCTGTTTGGCGAGCAGATATTGGTACTCACGACTGTTGAGATCATAGGTGAGTGCTTCAATCGCTTTCCAATTGTCTGACTGAAGGAGCTCCTTGTCGTTGGAGATGGTTTTGAAAAAACGGTCTCCTGCATCGTAGGCCCTGCGGTCTTCCTTGTCGTGCCAGGTCATAGCGATCATGAGGAGGGTGTCGCGGTCTGTGGTGCCTTGCTGAAAAGCGAGCTCAAGCGCATCGATGCTGTTTTCTGGGCTCAAGGCCACACGGGCTTCTTTGAGGAGCTCCTTGGGTGCACGGTAGCCCAGAATTTTGTGTACCACCTCCCCTTTATGATTGATAAACAGCATGGTAGGATAGGCATTGACTGCATATCTTGAGGCAAAGGTGAGGCCCTCGCCCTTCTCCATGTCGAGCTTCACATTCACGAAATTCTGGTTGAATAATTCCCCAACGGCTTCGTCGGGAAAGGTATTCCTGTTCATCATTTTGCAGGGACCGCACCAAGTGGTGTAGGCATCCACAAAAATCAACTTGCGCTGTTGCCGGGCAGTGGCAAGGGCATCGGCCCAGGAGCCTTCGTAAAAGGTGACACCTGTCTGTGCTGAGGCCACAGACAAGATCAGCAGGAGCAAGGCTAAGACGGTAAGCAAGCGATGTTTCATGAATCAAGGATTTTTGTACAAATAACGGCAAAAGCGCAAAGCGACCAAATAGAGGGAAGTACGTAACTTTTGTCACGAAAGATCTCCGCCGGGTGTCTGTATATTTACCTGAACATACCCTTATCTATGTCAACGACTCCTACCCCTCATAAAACCACGGTCGCACAGGCAGTGAGAGAAATCGTGCGCCCGCGCTGGAAACAGATTGCAGGGGGCATTGCCCTGATTCTCATCAGCCGTGCGGCAGGCCTTGTGGCTCCGGCTGCGCCTCAGTACATTCTGGACAAGGTCCTCCCATCTGGCGATACGGGCCTCATCTGGCAGGCTGTTTCTGTCATTGGCCTGGCCCTCATTGTGCAAGCGGTGTCTTCTTTTTTTCTGGTAAAACTCGTTGGGGTCGAAGCACAAAAAATGATCGCCGAGCTACGCTCCAAGGTGCAGCAACACATCCTGCGCCTGCCGATCCGGTTCTTCGACAGTCAAAAAACCGGAAATCTCGTCTCTCGCATCATGACCGATGTGGAGGGCATCCGCAACCTCGTGGGCACTGGCCTCGTGCAACTATTTGGCGGGGTTCTCACTTCCATCGGTGCGTTGGTGATCATGCTCAGCTACAATGTGCCCCTCACCCTGGCATTGCTCGTTCCCTTGATTTTGTTCGCGTTTTTGGCTGTTAAAGCATTCGCCAGGATTCGCCCGATTTTTAGAGAACGCGGAAAAATACAAGCCGAAGTAACTGGCCGTCTCACCGAGTCGCTTGGGGGCATTCGTGTGGTGAAAGGCTTCCATGCGGAGACGGTCGAAACCCGGGTGTTCGAAGAAGGCGCCATGGCGCTCTTTCGCAATGTGGCAAGCTCGATGACCGCCACTGCCCTCGTCACTTCTGGCGCCACCCTCATGATCGGGCTCTCTACGCTGGGTGCTGTGGGCTATGCCGCCATCATGATCATGGAAGGCACTATGACGCCCGGACAGCTCACCTCGATGCTGCTTTATCTCGGTGTACTTGTGTTTCCCATTGTGCAGATGGGTAATATCGGCAGCCAGATCACCGAGGCATTTGCCGGACTCGACCGCACACAAGAGCTGCTAGCCATGACCCGCGAAGGGGAAGAAACTGATCGCACGCATCTGCTCAAAGACTTGGTGGGCGATATCAGATTTGCCGATGTGGCCTTTGGCTATGAGAAAGGCAAAGAAGTGATCCACGGGGTGAGCTTTGATGCACCAGCGGGGTCGGTCACGGCGCTCGTGGGGTCTTCGGGTTCGGGCAAAACCACCATTGCAGGGCTTGCTGCATCTTTTCTCAAGCCGGACAAAGGCTCCATTTCGGTAGATGGCGTGGAGCTCAGCACCGTGCAGCTCGACAGCTACCGCCAACACCTTGGGGTGGTGCTTCAAGACGACTTTTTGTTTGAAGGAACCATTCGCGATAATATCCTCTTTTCGAGACCAGATGCTACAGAGGAACAGCTTCAGCAGGCCATTGATGCGGCTTATGTGAGCGAATTCACAGATCGATTTGATGAGGGCCTCCAAACCCTGATTGGCGAGCGAGGCGTGAAGCTCTCCGGTGGGCAGCGGCAGCGCATCGCCATTGCACGTGCCATTCTCGCTGATCCTAAGGTGCTGATCCTTGATGAGGCCACCTCCAATCTCGATGCCGAGAGTGAGGCCTATATCCAGCAAAGTCTGGAAAAACTCCTCGCTGGCCGCACCACCTTTGTGATTGCCCACAGGCTGAGCACCATTCGCCGTGCAGACCAAATCCTGGTGGTGGAAGACGGGGTCATCGTGGAAAGAGGAACTCACGACGACCTGATCCTGAAAGATGGTCGCTATTCTTCCTTGTATAAAACCCAGTCCAGAATTTGAGCAGACATTCTGATCACTGCTGCGCCGAGAAGGAATTTTCTTCTACCCTTTTCGAATCGAACCTCTGGCAATCAACAGGGTCGTGAGGGCCATGGTGAGGAGAAATATCATGCCCATTCGCAGGCCTCCTTCTTCAGAAATGAGCCCAATCACCACAGGACCCACCAAAAAGCCGAGATAGCCCAGAGAGGCCACTGCCGTGATGCCCCGCGAGGCCGATTGTTTATCGGAGCGGGCGGCCTCGCTGAATACGACCGGGATAATGGACGAATAGCCAAAACCGATCATGGTGAAGCCCAGGATCGTGGAGTAGGTTTCGCCAACGAGCACGAGTCCCAGCCCCGACAAACTGAGCAGGCTTCCCAGCAAAATGATTCTCAAGCCACCCATGCGATGGATGAGTCCATCGCCATAAAAACGACCAATGGTCATGGCAAGCGAAAACCCAGCATAGCCTAGCCCGATGAGTGTGCCCTCCGCCAGGGTGATTCCTTTCAGGTAAACACCACTCCAGTCTGCTACTGCGCCTTCGCCCATCATGGTGCAAAAAGCAATGATAGCAAGGCCCAATACCGCCTTGCCAGGAAGCGCAAAATGACTGCCCTCGTCGGCCTCGTCTTTGTCGATGATGTGCCCGATCATGCGATTGAGGAGGATGAGTCCGATCCAGCAGAGCAAAACGGCCACCGACATGGGTGCCCACCCCGGAAATCCGATTCCGATGAAAGCACTTCCCAAAAAAGCACCGATCATGCCACCGAGGCTAAAAAAGCCATGAGTGGTAGCCATGATCACTTTGTCGTGAATCTTTTCGAGGGCCGCTGCTACGGCATTCATCGAGATGTCCATCACACCACTCGTGATGCCGATCATAAACAAGGACGCCGACAATGCATAACTATTGGGAGCCAGCAAGGGAAATAGCATCGAAAAACAATAGGCAGCGGTGGACCAGATCGTGACCGGACCTGCGCCCCATTTTCTCACGATGCTACTTGTGACCAACATGGCCAGGAAAGCCCCCAACGGCATAAAAAATAGCACAAACCCGAGCGTGCCTTCGCTCAATCCCAGCGTTTCCTTGACCTCGGGCAACCGCGTGACCCAGAGGCTGAACAAGACCGCGTTCAGCGCAAAAATGATCCCGATACTCAGAAACTGTGGCTCTTTAACGTAGGCACTCAGATTTTTTTTCATAGCTATCTACCTCGCAAGTCTGAGCGAGGCCACAAAGTTCGGCATTTGCTGGCAACTCCCATACTTGCCCATCCTTGAAGAGGCGGCGAATTGTTGACTCTTGTCTCAATATTCTTTGAAATCACCATGTAGCCACAGAGGCCACAGAGAATCACAAAGCTGCTTCCTGTAAAGAAGAAATGGAGGAATTGTTGAGTTGTTGAATGTTTGAATGAAAGAGGCAGAAAAATCCAGACTTATACCATTATTTCCATATACCCTCCCAATCCTTCCAACAACAAAAATGGCCCATACTTACGTATGAGCCATTCTTTTTTTCTTGTATTGGTGCCCAGGACTGGACTCGAACCAGCACGCCCTTACGAGCACTACCCCCTCAAAGTAGCATGTCTACCAATTTCACCACCTGGGCAGAGAATTATTTCTCAAGTAAGAAAATTCTTTTGATTTTTTCTACGAGAAACTCATAAATTGGATCAAAAGAAATCTCTGTGATTTGGCAGGGATTCGAACCCTGGACCCTCTGATTAAAAGTCAGATGCTCTACCAGCTGAGCTACCAAATCAACTACAAATAAAAGACCAGCCTTTAATTGCGTGTGCAAAGATACAGCCCTATCCTTGAATGTCAAATTACACCAGCCTTTTTTTTCTAAGCTTTTGCTTCTTTTTTCAGTTTCCTTCTGTCAATGCCGCTGTTTTGGACGATAACGGCGATTTGCAGCAACAAGCCGATCAGGATTTTCTCTACGAAAATTATCAAGCCGCTGTTCGGAAGTATGCGATTCTCTATGAGTCTGGTCAGAAGGATGAGTCGATGCTCTATCGCCTCGCCTTCCTCCACGAGCAACTCAGTGAATACCCACAAGCCATTTTCTACCTGCGCAAGTTGCAATGGGCGCATGGCGCGCCCATCATCGATGCCAAAATTATTTCTCTTCTGGAGCAAAAAGACCGTTCCCTACCCGAAGGTGATCCCGCCTCTGCGCTGTTGCTCTTCAGCATCCGCTACCGATGGGCATGGCTGGGCGGCATTCTTGCCGGCCTGATGCTATCGGGGCTTGCCCTACTCATCAAACCCTGGAAATCCAGGGCCACGTTTTCCCTCGTAGTAGCGGGCATTTGCCTTGCAAGCTCTGCCTGGCTACTGATCCAGTGGCAGGGCCACAGCCCCCGGGCCGTGATCGTGCTGCCCACTTCTTTCTATGAATTGCCGGCATACAGCGCAGAAACGATCCCTCTGCCACTACTACCCGGCTCTACAGTAAAACTCCTGCAAAGCCAGGATATCTGGCAGCAGATCGAAGCCAATGGCGCTTCGGCATGGGTGCCCGCTTTTGTTGTGGCGCCTCTCGATGAGTGGGAGTAGCCGATTTGGAAAAACGGCATTTTGTCTCCACAGGAATTCCTTCATCTTTGTCGGAACAAACAATACCCATCATGAACAAGCTTTCTCTCCTGGTATCCCTCGGCCTGATCCTCTTGCTGAGTAGCTGTGCCTCCACCCTCATGCTGCGCAGCCATCACAGCGCCATTACCCAGCTCGCGCGCGGCACCTTGCCTCCTCAGGAAACCTTTGAGAAGCTCTCGGGGGTGCTTGTAGAGGTATTCAAAGATGCTCTCTCCCTTCCCAATCCTGATCAGCGAATCAATTTCCTCAGAAAATTCACCAAGCAAAACGACGAAGCGATCGGTCAGATTCTCAACAGGCTGCAAGGCTGGCAGAGCGACATGAAGCCGATGGAGAAAATCCAGTTTGTCACCTCGGCGCTCAAAGATCCATCTACCGCCGAGCTCGCGCGAATGCTTCCGCAGATTCTCCAGCTCGTGAAAGACGATGACAAATCGATGGGGAACATGCGCAAGCTGCTCTTGCTATACCGCCTGAAGCAGCTCATGAATTAAGGGCGAATCATCGTAGAATATCAGGGCTCTGCTTTCAATGCCGTCAAGATAAGGTGCCAGTCGCTACCCGCCTGGGCACAGGGTTTGAATGTGCGATTTCTGGCTAAAAGTCGAAGCGCATTGCGATTCAAACCGCGATTAGACTAAGATGTGCCCGTGGGGACATAGCCATGCGGTTAAGGCATATCTGCCTCTTAGTTCCTTATCCCTGAATCCCCTCTCCGGACGTGCCAGGGCGCTTTTTGGATGGCCTTAGGCCCTTTCTTCTTGCTCCTTCTCACGGTAGGAGAAGTCCTGGATGAGGGGAATCTTTCGCTAGCCGGACGACCCATGGCCTGATGCCAATCATGGTTCAGGCAACGAGCGGATTCAAATAGGGCTTGCCCTACTTGTATCCGCAAGGTCTTAATTTCTGCTTGGAAATACGCCCTGCACGCAGATGATGTAGTTCATACCCAGCAATCCATGCGACAGGGCCTGCTCGCCGCCAGGGAGGGCGCGATTGGCTGTGACGTTCACGGATCTGCCCAGCTGAAAATTGGGCAACCCGCTGCTTGTGCCCGGATGCACAGGCACCTTGGCACGTAGGTCAGGCAGTGCAAAGGTGGTCCGGCCATCGCCGCCGTAGGTAGTGCCAAGAATGGAAAAAAGCGCCTGATTCGTGTTAATCGGAAGCATCTGCCCCGTGCAAAATGCCCAGCCTCGTGGCGCAAAATTGCCGGCAAAGAGCTGCACCTCGCCAATCATGCCTTCTGCTGACTCGGGATTTGCCTCCTTGGTGGGCTGAGATGCCGACATCCAAAGGCCTGCGCCCATGCTGAGCACTACGCCAAATAACAAATAGGAAATGTTTTTGTAAGAATTCATCGTACAGGTGGGTTAATGATGAATTCATAAGGTAGGCAAATATGACGACTTCGGGTAATCCCTTTGTTTCACACAACGAGAGCGAATTGGTCATTCCCCCTTCTTCGTCAGCAGCAGCAAGGCCGGGAGCACCAGCAAATCTGCAAAAAGGGCCAACAGGAGGGTAATGCTGATCAGCAGCCCGGTGAGGTAGGAAGAATGAAAAGAGGAAAACAGCAGAATGCCAAAGCCGCAAATGAGAATCACAGAGGTGACGACGATGGCTTGGCCCGTGGTGGCAAAGGTGCTCATGATGGCCTCCTGCATGGAGCTTCCCTTGCGAAGCTCAGCCAGCACGCTGCTCATCATGTGAATGGTGTCATCCACCGCGATGCCAAAGGCAATGGTGAAAATAATGGCGGTGGACATCTTCATTCCGATATCCAACCAGCCGATGATGCCCAGCATCATCAGGAGCGGAAGCAGGTTGGGGACCATGGCGATGAGCGTCATGCGCAGCGAGCGATACATCAGGCCCATAACGAGAGACACCACCCCGATGGCAGTTAGCAGACCAAACATGAGTTTGTAGGAAATGATCTCGTTGCTCTTGTCAAGCAGAAGCGTGACTCCGGTGAGCCTCGGGCGAATCTGCCAGTGGGCTTTGTGCTGATCGACAAATGCGATCAGCGCCTCATTTCGTCGCAAAATCTCGTAGCTCCCCACATCTGTAGTTCTTCCTGTGACCCTGGCCTGCTTCATGTCTTCGGTAAGTATGCTGCGGATACCAAGATTTTCGTATTCGGTGAACAGCTTCAGCTTGATGAAGGCCGACTGATTACTATCGGCAGGGAGAACAAAAAACGCGGGATTGCCTTGATTCATGGCCCGATTGCTCCGCTTCATGATGCTTGTGAGGTCGAATATGTCATTCACCCCATAGACCTGTGCAAGGTATTGGTGCAGGGAATCAAATTCAGCGAGCACCTCATCTTCCAAAAAATTATGCGTACTGTCTGCCAGGCCCACATGCAACTCCACACTGCGAATGCCGAGGAAGTGCCGCTCAAAAAAGTGCAGGGTCTCACTGAAAGAATCGCCCGAAGAAATGTCTTCATACAGGTTGGCATTGATGCGCACCTGACTCACGCCCCAGCAAGAAAGCAGGGCCGCAAGAAGCGCCACCGCAAGGATACTCCATGGCCATCTTGCGATGAACGGAAACAGCGAATGGACCAATATCCCGAGCAATTTTCCACCTTTGCCTGTATTCACTGGCTTCACTTCCGGAAAAATCAACAGCAGCACCGGCAGGAAAAATGCCGCGAGTAGCCAGGCATAAGCCACGCCCAAGGCGGTGAAGATGCCAAACTCAATGAATGGCTGAATATTGGAAAACGACAGGGTCACAAACCCAAAAGCCGTGGTAGCCGAGGTGAGCAGGATCACTTTCCCTACTTGCTTCATCGTCAGGGCAATGGATGCTTGCTTGCTCAGCGCAAGTGGGCGATCCTTGAATCGCGCCATGATGTGAATCACATCACTCAGCGCTACGATCGAGACGATCGTCGGGATCAGCACTGTCATGAGGTTGATGGTGGCGCCAAAGGCCGCCATGCTCCCGAGTGTCCATAACACAGTGAGCGACACCACGATGATGGGCAAGGCCACCCCCCAAAAAGAGCGAAAGGTGAGCAAGAGCACTATCAGAATCAGCAGAAGGGCAAGCCCGGATAGGAGCTTCATTTCCTCCTGCAAGCCTTTGATATTGCCATCCCGCGCGATGATGTCGCCGTAGAAGTAGGTTTTTTCAAACCCATTGGCTTGCAGCAGGTTTTTCATTTCTGCCACAAATGCATTGCGCACATCGAGTGGCATATCTGGCGTAATTTCCAGATAGAGGCAAATGGCGCTGGCATCGGCAGACACAAATTTGACGCGAATATCTGGATAGGACCACAGCAGCGAAGAATCTGCGGCGTAGCGATCGGGCTCGTGCGGATGCAGAAAAGGAGCCTTCCGTTTTCCCAGAAAATAGAAAATATGATTCTCCGCATTGGTGGGAGAGCTGACCTCCACAACAGGTGCAAGTCGCCCTAGCTGCATGGTGAGAGAATCGAGCCTTGGCAGAAAATCTCCCTGAAAAATGCTGTTCTCATGATCAATACCGATGGTCACGAAGTTTCCTTCCTCGGCAAAGGTGGCTTTTACTTCTTCATAAAAGGTCAGGTCGGGGTCTTGCCGGGGAAAGAAGCTCTCGACATCATAGTTGAACCGAAGATCGGTGATCCAGCCTGCTTGCAGCACCGAAATGATAGCAACCGCCGCAAAGATGAATCGTCGTTGGATCAGGGTGAATCGCATGTACCTCCTGCCATTTGCACAAAATCTGCGATACTGAGCTGTTCGGCCCGCATGGCCCAGCGTGGATCGTCATCGCTGATTCCTACAACGGGGAAGCCCTTGAGAGAGTTACGGAGGGTCTTGCGCCGCTGGCTAAATGCCTGCTTCACAAAAGCCTTGAGCTGGCTGAATTCAATCTGTGGTGGGTGTGCTGTGGGCGTGAGGCGAATGACCCCACTTTGCACTTTCGGTGGTGGGCGAAAAGCGCCGGGAGGCACCGTCACGCAATATTCTCTGTCGAAATAGGCGCCGATGAGCACGCTCAAAATCCCGAATGTCTTGCTCCCAGGGCCGGCACAGATTCGTTCGGCGACTTCTTTTTGAAGCATGAATACGCCTGAGGCCATCAAGTCCCGATTCTCCAGCAAATGAAAAAAAATGGGCGAGGAAATGTTATAGGGAAGGTTGCCGACAAAATGGGCGGGGCCAGACAAGGTCTCGCGAGGATTCCAGCGGAGCACATCGGTGAATACGATGGTGAGTTGGTCCTTGGAAAATCTGGCTCCCAGATGCTGCACGGCATCCGTATCAATCTCGATTGCGCTGAGGTGGCCAAGCCGCTCAATCAGCATGCCAGTGAGTACTCCCTCGCCCGGGCCGATCTCTATCACAGGCAGATGAGGCTCCGAGGGCACAAGATCCACGATTCGCTGTGCATAGTGCAGCTCTTTGAGAAAGTGTTGGCCGAGATGTTTTTTGGGAGAAAGAGACATGCTACACAGTAAGATTGAAAAGGCATCTTGTCTGCCCACAAGGATTTGCCCAAATTACGCCCTTTCCGATTCATTCATCCCGGAAAAACGATCTTCTGCCTATTTTCTACACACAAACTCTTCTGCAATGACACCCGAATTGATCCAAGACATTCAACAGTGGGGTCCCACTAGCCCAGTGGCCATGCTGCTTGCGAGTAATGTAGAGCAGGAAATGATCCATGGTGTTCAGATGGAGGCTGATTGGACCAAAATCGGCAACAAGCATTTGCTATCAGCTGAAAATGGCCAGATCAGCCTGCTGATCGGCATGGGAGAAGCCCCAGGCTTGGAGGCATACCGCAAAGCCATCCATAGCATTATCTCTACGGCCAGGTCATTGGGGATGAAGGAGATCGCGGTCATGGCCGGAGCTCACTCAGAAGAAGTAGCCTTTGCCATGGCAGAATCAGTGGTGCTAAGCACCTACCAATTCACCAAACACAAGAGCAAACCAGCCCCGGTTTCGCTTGCCAGGATCGGCATTATCACGCCACATGAGGCTGCCATGCAGCAAGGCATCGTCACAGCAGAGGTCACCTGCATTGCCCGCGATTTGGTGAATGAGCCCTCCAACGTGCTCACGGCCACCGAGATGGCGCATCGGGCGGAGAAACTTGGCGAGAAATACGGGTTTTCGGTGGAGGTATTAGGCAAATCAAGAATTAAATCCCTGAAAATGGGGGGAATCCTGGCAGTTAATGCAGGAAGCGTGGAACCACCTTCTTTCTCCATTCTCGAATACAAACCCAAAAATCCGATCAATGAGCGCCCGGTGGTGCTTGTGGGAAAAGGCGTAGTATTTGACACAGGCGGCCTGAGCCTCAAGCCCACTGCCAACTCCATGGACTTCATGAAGTGCGACATGGCGGGTGCAGCCGCCGTAATTGGGACCCTCTGCGGCGCTGCAGCGCTGCACCTGAATGTGCACGTGATCGGCTTGATCCCGGCTACGGACAATCGTCCGGGGGTGAATGCCTTTGCACCAAGCGATATCGTTACGATGTTTGACGGGACCAAAGTAGAAGTGCTCAACACCGATGCTGAAGGCCGGATGATCCTGGGCGATGCGCTTGCGTATGCCAAAAAATACGATCCAAGCCTCGTGATTGATCTTGCCACGCTCACCGGAGCGGCTGTAGTGGCCGTAGGGCAACCCGGCCTCACGATGATGGCAAGCGCTGAGGACAGTGTGGTGACAGCACTGGATCGCGCAGGTGCACATGCCTACGAGCGCCTTGTGCGGCTCCCGCTTTGGGATGAATACGGCGACATGATCAAGAGCGACATTGCCGACATCAAAAACCTCGGTCCTTCGCAGGCAGGGGCCATCACCGCAGGCAAATTTCTCCAGCACTTTACCGACTATCCCTGGATTCACCTCGACATTGCAGGGCCTGCCTGGGCCGCCACGACAGATTCTTATCGTGGACAGGGAGGCACGGGCACAGGCGTACGCCTCTTGTTGCGCTTTTTACAGCAGGAAGGGCAAGCCGTGATTGCGTAGGAGGGGAGGCAATATAAAATCCTGATTTCCGATTCATTTATTCAAGCTACTTTCCTGATCCCAAATTCTCCGCTACCTTTGCATACTATGGAATCCAATCGCAAACTACGTATAGGCATCACCATTGGGGATGTGAATGGCATCGGGCCAGAGTTGATCATCAAGGCATTTGAGGACAGTCGCCTCAAAGATCAGTGTGTGCCCATTTTGTATGGGTCATCGAGGGTCATCAACATCTATCGGAAAGTGATGGGGGTGGAGAAGTTCAACTATGTAGTGATCACTACGCCGAGTCAGGCACACTACCATAAGCTAAACTTGATTGAGTGCGTGCCCAACCTCGAGCGGGTGGATATTGGCGTGGCTTCAGAAGCCAGTGGCGAGGCGGCATATCTCTCGCTCAAGCGTGCCATCGAAGATGCACAGCATCAGGAACTTGATGCGCTTGTGACCATGCCAGTGAACAAGGCAACCATAGAAAAGCAGGAGCCTGGTTTTGTGGGCCATACTGAGATGCTGGCAGAGGCATTCAATGCGCAGGAAAGCCTGATGCTCATGGTATCGGATCAGATGCGCATAGGCGTGGTGACGACCCATGTGCCTGTGAAGGACATTTCTGCACAGCTCACGATAGAAAAAATCGTGAAAAAAGTACGGCTGATGAATCAAACGTTGAAGCGGGATTTCACCATTGAACAGCCCATGATTGCGGTTCTCGGGCTCAATCCACATGCTGGCGACGATGGCCTGATTGGAGAAGAGGAAAAATCCATCATCAACCCGGCCCTGATTCAATTGCAAAAAGAAGGAATTAACGTATTTGGACCCTATCCAGCCGACGGGTTTTTTGGCGCGCTTACCTATAGAAAGTTTGATGGAATCATGGCGATGTACCATGATCAGGGCTTGATTCCCTTCAAATTATTGGCAGGCTACTCGGGCGTAAACTTTACCGCCGGACTCCCCGTGGTGCGCACATCGCCGGATCATGGAGTAGCCTACGACATCGCAGGCAAGGATATTGCCGATCCTGAGAGCTTAAGGGCTGCGCTCTATTTGGCCATCGACGTGGTGGGACAACGGAGAATGAATGAGAAGCTAGAGGCTGAAGCGCTGGGCAAAGGCAAGGGAAAGTGAGGCAAAATCGGGTTTTCCGAGTATCAGACTCCATGATTCGGAAAATCAAAACTCTGATATTTCTAAAATTAATCTTATATTTTACAGCCTTTTCTTACCTATCCGAAGAGTTAAGTGTCCATCTGTTATCTGCTGAAACCTTGAATCAGTACAACCCGCCACCTCATCATCATGGCTATATTATTTCTGGCATCATCACTCGAAAAGGTGTTGAGAGTGGTTGTTTTTCCCTTCAAATAAGAAAATCCACCTGAATCAGGCTTTTGCAATTGATGCCTGACATCATATCTAAAACTGCGAATTACCCTTCGTTCTTTATACCAACCTTACCAAATTCTAACACTTTCGAAAGCAAATTTATGAGACTTAAATTAGTCCCAATTCTGGGCCTCTTATTGAGCGGATTATTCTTATCCGCCAGTGGCCAAACCACATTTATTTCTGAAGATTTCAGTACGGCAACGGGTAGCACAGCTCCTGCCGGCTGGACCAACAACACGATTACCGGAGCTGTCACTGACGTATGGCGATTTGACAACCCGGGCCTCCGCTCGCTGAATTCGCCGATTTCGTCTCCAGCAGCGATCTTCGACAGCGACAACTACTCCACAGGTGGTGGTGCCGAGGATGTTGCCCTTGAATCACCTGCATTCAACGCTAGTGCTACGCCCGTAGTCATTCTCACGTTCGACCATTATTTTCAAGGTGGATTTGGAGGAGCTTATACCGTGGAGGTCTTCAATGGCACCGCATGGGTTTCCGTGCTCACTGGCTCTATTAGTACTGCTAACCCAGCATCAGTTACGCTCGACATTTCTCCACAAGCAGCCGGTGTCACAAATGCTCAGGTTCGATTCCGCTGGACGGGAGACTACTCCTGGTACTGGATCATGGATAACGTCACTGTGTTTGCCCCCCCAGCTACAGATGCTACTCCAGTGGCCCTCACCACCCCGTCTGCTGGCTGCCTTACCAGCACTGAAACCATCACTGTTACCATTGCCAATGCAGGTGCGGCCGCGATTGACTTCTCTGTGAACCCTACCACTGTCTTTGCCAATATCGACAACGGAACCAGTGTTCAGTCATTCTCTACAACCGTTTCAACTGGCACATTGGCCACGAGCTCTTCTCAGGATGTGGTGGTTACGGCTTTGGCTGATATGGCTGCCGCAGCCACCTACACCATCGAAATGATCACTACCGTAGCAGGCGCACCAACAGGTAGCAATGACACCCTCACGACTACCATCATCAACACACCAACTTTTGCCGCGCCGCTCGCACCTGTGAATTTTACCGGATTTACCGGAGCCAATCTCTCAACTGTCTCCCCGCTTTGGTTTGAAGCCGCTGGCTTCCCGCCTGCTACCCTGGGATCGAGCTGGACAAGTGATGATTTTGCAAACGTTGCCAATGGGGCAAATGGCATCTCTGCCAAAATCAACCTATATACAATCGGCAAAAATGACTGGATCATCGGACCAAAATTTACCCCTGCTCTCAACACCGTGTTGAGCTTTGATATGGCACTCACGGTATTCGGAAGTACCACTGCGGGTAATATGGGGTCAGATGACCAATTTGTAGTGTACCTCTCTACCGATTGTGGGGCGACTTTCTTCCCATTGGATATATTCACTGCCTCTTCTACGATCTCTAATACAGGTCAGTATCAGGAATATCCATTAGGGAACTATGCTGGCCAGACCTGTATTGTAGGATTTTTTGCTACGGAAGGAACAGTGAACGACCTGCCTGATATGGACCTTTTCCTCGACAACATTGAGGTGAAAAACGTATTCCCTGTCGATCCTGCTGTGAGCGCCCTGGTATCTCCTTCTGCTACCGGATGTCTTGGTGCTACAGAAACCATCTCTGTGGAAATCACCAACGATGGTACTTCTGCACTGGATTTCACTACCGACCCACTCAATATCAGTGTTGTGGTTTCAGGACCAGTTCCACAGACTTTCTCTGCTACCGTGAATACAGGAACCCTGGCCATTGGTGCTTCACAGTCATTTGATGTGACAACGACCGCTGATTTCTCTCAAGCAGGAGCTTATCTGGTAGATATGAGCGTTTCTACGCCCAATGACCTCAACCAGGTCAACGACTCCCTGAGCGCTAGCAGAACCAATGTTGCCGCAATTACTGTTCCCCTCACTCCTGTTACTTTCCTTGGATTCACCGGATCCAACCTTCCTGCCACCGTGCCAGGTTGGATTGAAGGCGATGGACTCTTCCATCCCAATATCCTCGGATCCAGTGATTGGACAAGCGATGACTTTGCCAACGTGGTAGGCGGTCCCAACGGAATTTCAGCCAAGGTGAACCTCTACAATGTTGCTCACACTGACTGGATCATCAGCCCTAAATTTACAGCTACTGCCAATACCGTGGTTATCTATGATCTGGCGGTGACAGCATTTGCTTCCACCAACCCCATCAGCTTCGGATCTGACGATTCTTTGCAGGTGATGGTATCTACGGATTGTGGAGTTTCTTATACCTCTGTGAAAGCATACGATGCCTCTACGCCAGTATCCAACACTGGCCAAACTGACACCGTGAACCTCGGCAGCTTCGCTGGTCAGGACATCATCGTGGCCTTCTTCGCCAAAGATGCTCCTGTCGATGACCCTGAAGATCTTGACCTGTTCCTGGACAACATCTTGATCAAAGAAGTGCTGGCTAGCGACATCGCAGCCGTATCGGTTGATAGCCTTGCTTCCAGCTGTGGCCTCGGTGCTACAGAAATGGTAGGAGTAACTTTTACCAACTCCGGTGCTGGCCTTGTGACCGATGTGTTGGCTTCCTTTAGTGTAGATGGTGGTGCATTCACTACGCCAGAAAGTGCAGGCGCTATCGCAGCTGGCGCTACGGTAGGATATGTATTTACTGCCACTGCTGATCTTTCTGCTGTTGGCTCACATACCATCACCGTGGTCACCACGGCTGGCACGCCCGCAGATCTGTTTGCAGGCAACGATACCGTTTCCATTGTTGTGAACAATATTCCTGTGATCAGCAGCCTTCCTTATTCAGAGGACTTCGAAAACGGCACCGGTGGCTGGACAGCCGAAGGCACCAACTCTACCTGGGAATTTGGCACCCCTGCCGCTACCACCATCAATGCTGCTGCATCTGGCGTAAACGCCTGGGTGACAAACCTGACCGGAGCCTACAACAACAACGAACAATCCGCCGTTGTGAGCCCATGTTTCGATATGAGCAACATTACTGGCAATGTGTGGGTAGGATTCGACCTATGGTTGAACTCTGAGTTTGAGTGGGACGGCGCAGCCTTCCAAAGCAGCAACGACGGCGGTGCTACCTGGACCAATGTGGGTGCAGTAGGCAGCGCAGGCGGCTTCAACTGGTATAATGATGATGCTATTGATGGCTCTCCAGGTGGTCAGCAGACTGGCTGGACTGGAGGCTCATCTGGCTGGTTCCGTGCTTATCACCCACTCGATACGACTGTACTTGGCAAGCCTGAAGTGCGCTTCCGTGTAGCTTTTGGTTCTGATGCTTTTGTGACAGGAGAAGGCATCGCCTTCGACAACTTCGCCATCGGCGTGCCTCCGGTTGCCAACCTCGTAGGGGATACCATCACTGCTTGTATTGGCACCGTGCTCGACCTGGGAACTGTGCCTGGCGCCGTTTACCAGTGGTCCACTGGTGACCTCACCCAGACCATCACGATTACAAACGGTACTGGCAGTGCTATCACCGACAGCACCATCATTGGTTTGGTTGTGGATTCACTTGGCTTCTTTGCCTTTGATACCCTCACGATAAATGTGCCTGCTACGGCGGTAGTGGTAACTGCTATGCAGACCGATGAGATTGACTGTTTTGGTGATATGGACGCCGTTTTGGAAGCCATGGCTATGGACGGTGACGCCCCTTATCTCTATGAGTGGAGCAACGCTGCTACTACTGCCTCCATCACCGGAGTGGGTCCTGGCAGCTACAGTGTGATTGTTACAGATGTCAATGGATGTACAACCACCGATACTGTATCTGTCACAGAGCCACCGCAGCTCACCGTAGCGCTTGACGCGATCACGGATGCCTCTTGCCCCGATGCTACTGATGGTGCCATCACCATCACTACTGGCGGCGGTACTGCTCCATATAGCTACGCCTGGGACAATGGCGCTACCGATGAAGATCTCGCTGGCGTAATGCCAGGTGACTACGTAGGTACCATCACCGATGCCAATGGGTGTGTACTCGTATCTCCTACCGTCCGTGTTGGGTTCGTTGACACCTTCTCTGTCGCTGCGTTTACCTATGCCTTCACCAATGGCGCCTCTGCAGACTTTAGCAACGGCTCTTCTGCCAATGCGACGACCTTCAGCTGGACCTTCGGCGACGGTGGCACAAGCACCGATGAGAATCCAAGCTATACCTACACAGCCAATGGCTCCTATACCGTGACCCTGATCGCTACTGGCCCGTGTGGCAGCGACACCACGCAGCAGACCTTTGACCTGAACACCGTAGGAATTGACCGCGGACTTCTCGATGGCCTGATCTCTATGCAGCCAAACCCTGCACGTGCTTTCGTGGAGCTTGATTTCCGCAGCCTGCCACAGGCCGACTGGACAGTGAACCTCTACAGCATGGACGGAAAATTGATTCAGAGCGAATCACTTCGTCAGGCGGGTGGTAACTTTGAGCACCGTCTCAACATACCTGCAAGTGTAAGCGAAGGCGTTTATATGGTACAGGTTGTGTCCTCAGAAGGATACTGGACCGGACGCCTAAGCGTGAAGTAACGATTAGCAGGAATAATTCCTGATCGAGAGGCTGCTCCATACGGGGCAGCCTCTTTCTTTTTCAGAAACTCTTCCGATCTTTCGACTTATGTCACTTATCACCAATCCTAAACGAGATCCATTTGGAGCAGCCATGTGGGATTACCTCAAGGGTAATTTCCAAGCCGCTGTCAAAGTGGATTCTGACATTGCGATCAGCGATGAAATTCTGGTGAGATACCTGTTCAGGAGTCACTCGCAGATGCCAGAGTGGGAGCAGCGCGCGCTCGCAGCCTGTCGTGGGCGGGTGCTCGATATTGGGGCGGGCGCTGGCGGACATAGCCTCGCGCTCCAGACCGACGGGCTGGAGGTAGTGGCCATGGATGTGTCGCCGGGAGCAGTGAGCATGATGGAGCATCGCGGCGTAAAGCATGTCCTACACCAAAGTATCTGGGATTTTCCGCCCGATCATTTCGACACCCTGCTGATGATGATGAACGGGATCGGACTGGTTGGAGACCTCAAGGGTCTCAATCGGTTTTTGCAATTGGCACCACAATGGCTCGCTCCCGGCGGACAAATTCTGCTCGACTCCTCCGATATCCGTTACCTCTTCGATGACGATCAGGAAAGGATCATCCAACAGCACAAACCCTATTATGGCATCATCAATTACCAGATGAGCTATGGCAAGGTCACAAGCGATCCTTTTGATTGGATCTATGTTGATTTTGCAAGACTGGAAACCCATGCCCGAATGTTTGGATTTCGGGCTGAAAAAATCTGTGACGGGCCTCACTTTGAGTATCTGGCCAGGCTGGTCATGCTATAATATAGCTGCGTAAATGCTGATCCATCAGGGGTAGAATTTTCGCAGCATTCCCTGATCATTTGCGCGATTTTGTTTACATTACGGGGTTTAGTGAAGAGGGGAAAGATCGTTTTACCTCTTATTTACCCTTGTTTCTACTCCTAATATCGCGCGAAAACAATGAAACCTCAAAAGAACCAATATACCTTCCGGGTATCTGGAACGGTAGAGCAGTACATGGAAAATGCCTTTTCCGAAGAGGAGGCAAAACGACAACTCGGGGCACTTCTGCTCCAGAAAGATGGGGTCTCTCCCCAATCTCCAGAGTATCAGAAGTTACTCTCTGCCTATACAACTGAGCGGCTGAGAATGGTCTATGTGAGATAGGTCAAAACTGCTTTTTCCAGTCTGCGCTTGTAACACATTCCAGATTCGGTATTTTAGTTTCAGGATCTGAAGATGCCACCCTGCCGATCATATACAGCAGGGTGCTTTGTTATCCTACCTAATCATATCAGTAACTATTCATGAAGACGAGCCTCTCTCTTTCTCTTCTTTTTCTTCTCAACATTTCGCTTCTCTGTCATGAAGGAATGGCCCAATCTCGCCTGGGATTGTATGTGGATTGTCAGATGAACTGCGATTTCACCTACCTCAAGCAGGAGCTAAGGTTTGTGAATTACATGATCAATCGGCAAGAAGCCGATATTTATGTATTGGCCACCAATCAGGAGACAGGCTCAGGCGGAGCGGAGGTGCAGCTCGTGTTCATCGGCAGTGGGCAGTATGCGGGCATGGTAGATACCTTGTTTTTTCTCGTAGATCCCAATGCTACTTCCGCGATTGCACGGGAGCAGTTTGT
>JANQTF010000061.1 GCA_030731845.1 Bacteroidia bacterium
TGCCCAAGGTGTTGAAAAGTCTCTATCAGTTCGAGATAGCTTTTGAGGGGTTACTCTCATCAGGAGTGGGATGCTACGAGGCCATCTAGTGACCCAATACTTGGTCTCTTATGGCTTTTTTCTCCATACCTCCTTATAATTCTTTCGCATCTCCGACCAACCAACGCCTTTCACTCTTAGCTTAGCTCAACATAAGCCAAGATGAGTGATTTGACTATTCTCCAGGCGTTTCGAAATGGACCTTAGGAAGCGTCAAAAAATAATATCCGCTTTTGGCTTGATCTCTTGCACCAATCCTGCGTCAGAAAAATCCTCATTTGGCTCGCCAAACTCGGTTTTCCTTCCTTGTCTTGGCACAAGATCTCTAAGCAAAATCGGGAGGTTATTTTTCTCCGCTTCCTTAGTCAAATTTAGGGATATCTTCATGCTTGCCCAATACACGACTGTGGTAGTATTGGACGACCTTGTCTCCCGGGTTGATCGCCAAGATACTTTCTGTGATGTCAAGAGCCTGTCTAAAACGTTTATACTGGTAGTGTTCGACCATTAGATCGAATTGCTCCATGACCTCCAACTTTGCTTGCATCTCTTCTTGCCGATCTCCATCCATACATTCCCAGGCATCCAGGGGCTTTTCTTTTCCCTTGACACTCACCTTTCCAAGGTATCGGAAATGATATTTAGCCTTATTGATAAGGTTTTGGTGCGACTGACCTGTGATCAAGATCTTGACGCCAAACTCTTTGGTCAGACCTTCCATTCGGGCGGCGGTGTTCACGGTGTCGGAAATGGTAGCAGCATTTCTTCGCTTGTCATCGCCGATGATACCCATGATCAGAGGTCCAACATGGAGCCCCATCCCAACGGATATTTCGGGGCGATTTTTCCCGTTCCGTTCGATGTTATACTCCCTCAATCTTTTTTGCATACCAATCATGGCATCGAGGGCGTCATCTACACAATATTGAAAGATTGCCATGATTCCATCCCCTAAATATTGATTAACAAACCCTCTGTTTTCTTTAATGATAGGCCCCATCCGGCGGGTATAGCCACTGACAAATCGGAAGGTATCTTCTGGAGTCATGGCCTCTGAGAGGGTAGTATAATCTCGTATGTCGGTAAAAAGGACACTCACTACCATTTCTATTAAATCCCCCAGGCTTACTTCGGTGATACGCTCATGTCCTAATGCCTTGATAAACTCATTGGGAATATACCGATCAGCTACACTGAAAATATGGTGCAGGTCTATCTGGGTTTTTACCCTGGCCAGGAACTCCTGCTTGGAAAATGGCTTAGCAAGGTAGTCATTGGCGCCTCGGTTCAGGCCAGAGACGAGGTCGGAAACCTGATTCTTGGCAGTAACCATGATGACGGGCAGCTCTGAAGGCAGGTATTTTTCTCTGATCCTCCGGCAAACCTCATATCCCGACATATTGGGCATCATGACATCGAGCAATACCAGATCAAACATAGGAGACTCCTTGATGAGTTTGAGGGCACTATCTCCATCGTTTGCGAAAGCCAATTCGAAGCGTTCTCCATCTAAATGATTTTGCATCACCCGCTGATTGACAGGCTCATCATCTACAATCAGAATCCTGATGATCTCGCCATCGCTCACTTTTTCTGAAGAATAATCCAATCGAGTCTCCTCTTTTTCCAGGCTTTGGTTGGTTCCCTGGGAAAAACTCCCATTGAAGACGGTTGAATTCAACCCAACTAATTTCTCCTTATCCGAGAAAACATCCAGGCCTTCTTCATGGCTCGATAGGAGGGTAAACCAGAAGGTGCTCCCCACTCCTTCCTGGCTTTCTACTCCGATTTCACCTCCGTGTAGCCCTACCAAGCGCTTGGTGATGGTGAGTCCTAATCCTGTACCACCAAATTTTCGAGAAGTTGACCCATCGCCTTGCTTGAACTCCTCAAAGACTTCCTCTATCTTATCCTCTGGAATCCCTATTCCCGTATCTGAAATGCTGATTTTCACCATATTGCCTACCTGCTCAGAAGATATATTGACTCCTCCGGTTTCGGTAAACTTGATGGCATTTCCGATCAGGTTGTAAAAAATCTGTTGAAGTCGATGCATATCCGCCTTGACAGCCGGTAGCAAATCCGGCGTATCATGTGAAAGCGTTAGGTTCTTCTTTTGAATGGCGGGTTTGCTCATCCGGCAGACCAGATCGACCACGCTCTTGAGGTTGACGGGAAGAAGTTCAAGCTCGAGCTCCCCCTTTTTCAGCTTCGAAAAGTCGAGGATATCATCTACTAAATAATGTAACCTTTTGCCAGAGCTAATGATTAGCGCTAAGTCTCCCCGATCTTCTTCAACGTCGGATCGATCATAGACTCCCTCAGATAATCCAATAATCCCATTGAGAGGCGTTCGGAGTTCGTGGGAGGTATTGGCAAGAAACTGATCCTTGAGTTGATCTACAGCTTTGAGTTGATCTGTCAATTGGCGCTCCAGTTGAAGCTCCTTCTCCTGAATTTTGAGTTTTTCCTCCTGCTTGCGGGTGATCCTCTTCACCAGGAAGAAGATCAGGACCGCCAGCCCCAGGAGGTAGGCGACATAGGCCAGCGGGGTAGCCCACCAGGCTTTGTTTATAACAATGCTGAGGGCAGAACTCTCTTGGGTCCATGTCCCACTGGCGTTAGCCGCTTTTATCTTTAAGGTATAGCTGCCAGGGGGAAGACCTGCATATCTGGCCTGCCTGTCTTTACCTGCCTTAATCCATTCATGATCAATCCCTTCCAGCTTGTACATAATCGTATTTTCCGAAGGCAGAGCATAGTGGAGAGCCACGAATCCGAAGGTGAGGTCATTTTGATCGTAGGCCAATTCTATCCTGTCTGTCTTAGAAATATGGGCCTTTAGCACCTCGCCGTCGGCGATGTCATAGGTCTGGTCTCCGATTTTGAGGAAATTGAGGTGGACGATGGGGGCCTTGCCACTGCCAGAGAGCAGGCGGCGAGGGACGATGCGATAGAGTTTCTGATAAGAATTGAGCCAGAGGTCGCCCCGCTGACTGCGGAAGAGGCGGGCATATTGGGAAAAATCCCCTTCGCCATAAGCACCAAAGCCATCGTTTTCATCGAAGACGGTGGTCGAGCCGTCCTGAGGATTGAAGCGGGTGATGCCCCTCTCCGAAGGAATCCACAAATACCCAAAATCATCCTCTGCGATTTTGCCTACCACGTCGCTGGCCATCCCCGCCGCCTGGTTGTAACTTCTGTCCAGTTTCAAATCTTCGCTCATCCGGTACAGGCCCTCCCCCCTTTGGGTCCCAAACCACAGCCTACCTTTCTGATCTTCCAGGGCCGTAAGCACCACTGAAAATTGGTCGCGGTCATACCAATGGTCAAAGCCCCCACCGTCTTCCCGGTACCGATTGAGACCTTTGTCAAGGGTACCTATCCAGATATTTTGTTGCTGATCTTCGTAAATAAAGGAAATGAAGTTGCTGCTGAGGGAAGCGGAATCCTGGGGGTCTGCCTGATAGCGGACAAAGCCATTTTTGGCAGGATCGAAGCGGCACAACCCGTCGAAGGAGGCAACCCAGACCCGACCTTGGGTGTCCTGGTACACCTCCCGGATGCGATCGCTCAGCAGGCTGTGGGGATCTTCGGGGTCATGGTTCCACTGGCGTAGCAGACGCCTGCGGTCCAGGTCATACCAGCCGAGAGAGGCCCCATAGTCCTTGCCCAGGGTTTTTCTTAAGTACTTTAACCAAAGCCGCCCCTCCGAATCGATGAGGACAGGCTCGATACCAGCTTGGTCAGGACCACGGTAGGGCAGTGCCAATTGAAAGGTCTCGGTGGCCTTATCGAGGCGGTACAGACCTCGGTCAGAGCCCAACCAGAGGGTTTGATCTGGTCCTGCGACCATCCGGTTGAAGATAACCTCGCCTGACCCCTGAGGGCGAATGGTCTGGAGTTGCTGTTGCTGCTCATCATAGCGCATGACCAGGTTTTTACCTAAAACCCAGATGTCGCCCTCGCGGTCCTCCCAGACCGAGGAAATAGAGTCGGTAGCCAGACTGTAGGCATCCTCAGGTCGATACACCCAGCTTTCGATGCGCTGGGCCATGGGGTTCTCCTTGTTGACGCCCGCCCCGACGTTGGCGATCCACATGAGGCCCGACCGATCGAGCAGAAAGGCCAAGGGAAGTTCGTTGGGCTTGTTTTGAGCGTTCCGAAAGGTTTTGCCATAGTGGCGAAACTGGTTTTCTCTGAAGCTGAAGTAAAAGAAGTCGCGGTTATATACTGCAAAGCGCTTGGGGTCGTTGATGAACCACAGGCCTTGCTCATCTTCCACCACTGGCTTGAAGATGTAGGAAGAGGCTTGAGCCCCCAGGGCGCTGAAGGGAGGTTGGGTGAGCGCAAACTCCTGCCCCTGGGCTTGCGCCGGGTCGTAGCGAAGCAAACTTTTGCCTTCGATCAGCATCCAAACCTGGCCTTGCTGATCCTGATAGGAGTAAAATACCGCACTGGTCCGGAGCTGGGGATGGGCCTGGAATAATCGGTGGTTGGTCTCGAATTCCTCCGTTTGGGTATCGAAGACAAAAAGGCCCTGGTCGGTGGAGATCCAAAGGCGGTTTTGCTCATCAAACCGCAGGTGGTTGACTTGCTTACAAGGGGCTTGAACTGCGGGCAGACTGGAACAGGTCAGTCTGATTTGAAATTCATTTTGCTGCGGATCGTATCGGTAGATATTGCCCAGGGTGCCATCGTGGGCCCAGATGTCCCCTTCCGGCCCTTCGACGACGTAGCCGTCTTTGAGCATCAACTGACGGTCGGGGCGGGGTCCCACCTCAAAGGTGTAAAAGGTATCCTTCGCGGGCTGATATATTCTGTACCGGGCGAAGCCCCGGGTAAAGTTGATGCCATACATCCATATCCGGTGCTGGGAATCCTCAAACAGCAACTCGTGCCGGGAAAAATCATTCTTCCCTGTCGAATCGGGCTGGGTGAGGTAGTTGACGAACCTTTCTTTTTCCGGCAGATAACGACTGACGCCGTAGGTCAGACTGGAGGCCCAAATCGATCCATCTTTGGACTGAAGTAGGGAAACAAAGCTTCTCCCCACTGGCTGCGCGCTGAGGCCATCTTCGCGGCTACCCCGAAATACAGTGAAGTCATACCCATCATACCGGACCAATCCGTCGAAATTAGCCAGCCAAATGTAGCCATCCTCAGCTTGGATGAGGTCAAAAGCCCCCTCTGACGGGAGGCCATCTTTCATACCGAGATAGTCAAAACTCAATCGCTGTGCCTGATGTGTGGTCGGTAGCAGCCACAGAAGTAGCCATATCGAGAGCCATCGCAAGTTGATGCTTAGCTTTCTTTGGCGCCCACGACAGCTTCCTTGCCCCCAAGTTGAAACCGACGTTGAGTAGAGGTTCATAAGTAGGTGTTATATCTGGAGAAGTTAGCGAATAACTTGGTAACAGATAAAAAATCCCCATGCGGTTTTCTGGCAGGAAAGAGCTTAGGAATAAAAATAAAATACTTTCGGCAGGGCTTAGTTTGCAGTTACTGGCGGGAGGGAAATAGAGTGACCATTATATATTTTGTGCAGACGCCGCTACTTGGGCGTCGCTTCCTCCTCCGGCGATCAGTTCCAGTTGCTCATCGGTCAACTCGATTTCATCCATGTTGGGTTCGGGAGGCAAGTTCAGGTAGAACTTGGAACTGTCGGTTTGGTCCACTACCGCCAGGGTTTTTCCGGCAGGCAGGTCGAGCGTTTCGCCGAAATTTTCTCTGATTACCTTGGTCGGGTCCTGGATGAGTCTATTTTTGAATTCCTCATCTTCCCAAACTTTTTCCAGCACCTTGGAAAGGATTTGTTGGTTTTTGGATAGCCTCATATTCTTTGTTGTGTTAATAAGTGGAAGTCGTCGGTCGAAATGCAGCACAAATCGAACTTTTTAGTCTTCAATAATAACAAGTATAAAACTGAGGAAATGGACCAAAAAGCTTACGAAATTGCCACGGTAGCCAATGGACAAAAAAACATCTTCCGGGCCCATGCAGGTGACCAGGAAGATGCTAAAGGAAGATGATTTAAGCAGGGGCTATTGTTCCTGCATCCGCTGCTTTACGAACTCGATCCATTGATGATCGGGGATCTCATCAGGGATGACCACATCGGGAGTGATGCCGATATCGTCGATGGCCTGGTCGGGGATGCGGTGGCTACGGGACATGGAGTAGAAAAGTACAAATTCCCCGCCAGGGGAGGTGACGATGTTGACGTTGGAAATATCCAGGATACCGGCGGTATTGCGGCCAAAGAGCTGCACTTTGCTGCTTTGCCGGGCTTCAAGGAGGAATTGCTCAGCCGAGCTGGCATTGCCCTCGTTGATCAGGATGGCAATCTTCTGAGGCTGAGGATATATCTCATCCATCTCAATGTAGGATATTTCTTCCTCCTCCAGGTTTACAAAACTTCCTTCATTTGCCTTGAGTTTTGGAATTAATTCGGCCAGTGTTTCCCTCGTCTCCTCATCTAATTTGGGATTTTTGCTCCCTTCTTCCAGCGAGCTAATGTTAAGTGGCGAGGCTAAAAAAGATACACCGACGACCTTAATGGGTGAGGTGTACAGGAAGGGTAAAATCTCCAGATAGGAATCATCGGAGCCTCCACCATTATTACGTAGATCAATAATCAGATAAGGCTTATTGAGAATTGCATTCTTATTCTCCACCATCAAGTCATCGATGGCAGCCTTATACCCAAGGTTGAAGGAGGGAAGACGAAGGTAATTCGTCTTGTCATCTAAGACTTGTAGATAAGGTGTACCCGCCTCCATGGCCTTGAAGTAGTTCAACGTAGCGGGCAAAGAAGGCTGTTTTGGCTTAGCTCTATGTAGATCGATGTCGCCGAGGAGCAGATGGTTGGCATCCATGAGATGGACCGATTCGGAAGGACTTTCCGAGTGATC
>JANQTF010000062.1:0-44132 GCA_030731845.1 Bacteroidia bacterium
GGGTTTTTCTGTCTCTCTCATTCAAACATTCAACAACTCACCCATTCAACAACTCAATCATCAGGCTTTGACAAGCGAAGTGTTGATGGCGTAGAGAATGACCTCTGAGGCGGTTTTGACGCCGAGCTTTCTCATGATGTTTTTGCGATGGGTGTACACGGTGTGAACGCTAAGGCTGAGGCCTTCGGCGATGTCACTGGTGGAGGCGCCTTCTCCCATCATGCGAACGATTTCTGTCTCGCGCTGGGTGAGGTTGGCAGGTTCACAGGGGGCGGTTTCCTCGCCTTTTCGCTCGGTGTGCCGCTCCAAAATGATGTCGAGGACTTTGCCGCAGAAGAATTTTTCATTCTTTTTGATGGCGTGAATGGCACCGAGAATTTCAGTTTCGTCACATTCCTTGAGCAAAAACCCTTTGGCACCGTAGCCAAGCACCTGCATCACCTTTTCTTTGTCGAGCCAAGAGGAGATGATGAGAATATGTGTCTGAGGAGACACAGAAACGATCGTTTTAACATCTTCGATCGAGAAGGAGTTGGCCGGATCGTAATAATCGAAAATGAGGAGATCTGGCTCGCAAAGCGGCAAGATCCTGAAGAGCTCTTTCCGATTGCCAGCTTCACCCACAACCTGAAGGTCTGGGTGTCCTGAGAGGACAGTTTTGAGGCCCTCTCTTACCAAATATGCTGAATCTGCAACAAGAATCTTCTGCATAATGCCGTCTCTTGACGCAAGTTAATTCATTCTGTGACTGTCTGCCAAATCATTCTTCACTTACTTCTAACCAGATTCATCGGGGAAAGTTCAAGTTGCGTATTTAGCCGCAGAAATTTGATAAATTTACCACATGGAATTTCATGAAGTAGAAGAACAAGGAAGCTCCGACTCTATTTTTTTAAAGGTCGCCTCCGCCTCCCTGTTGGGAATAGGTGCTGTATTGCTTCTTTTGGGCTTCTCTTGCAAGGTATGGGGGTGGGGATATTGTTCGATGGAGATTCTGCCCATTTTGGGCTCCGACCCCCGGTTTTTACCCGATATTACGATGATCAATCTTCCCTTAGCCATGTTGGTCATCGGTTTGGGCATTCGCCTGTTTTCACCTTATGGATGGTGGGTGGTGACGATCCTGCTCATGGTACTGTTGGTACTTTTCGCCTTTCTCTCCATCTTTCATTGGGAGCGATGGCCTTGGGAGGAGATGTCAGACGGAAGCTGGGTCAAGGTGTCTTTACTGGCCATGCCCTATGCCGATTCGCTATTTACTTGCTTGCTGATTTCCCTGATCCTCATGGTCGCGATTCTCTATTGGTGGGATCCGCACGTGAGAATGTTATACTGGCGCAAATCAGCGCCCATAGCTTCTACCATCGAAAGTGATGTGCCTGTTTCCTGAACTCTTTTTCTTTTCCTATGTCATCAACCATTGTCGCTCCTTCCATCCTTGCTGCCGATTTTGCCAATCTGAGCCAGTCTATTGCCACCATTGAGGCATCAGCAGCTGAGTGGGTTCATATTGACGTGATGGACGGCGTGTTTGTGCCCAATATTTCTTTCGGATTTCCCATCATCAGTGCCATACGCCCTCTCACTCAAAAAGTGTTTGATGTGCACCTCATGATCGAAGATGCCGATCGTTATCTCGAAGAGTTTTGCAAGGCTGGCGCAGACCGCATCACGGTTCACTACGAGGCTTGTCGTCATCTTGACCGAACCCTTGCTGCCATTCGCGGAATGGGGCTAAAAAATGGTGTGGCACTCAATCCGCACACGCCTGTTTCATTGTTGCGGCACATGTTGCCTTCTATCGACATGGTGCTCATCATGTCGGTCAATCCCGGATATGGAGGACAGTCCTTTATTCCCTATTCACTGACAAAAGTGGAAGAACTTCGTGCCGAAATTGATCGGCAGGGCCTTCCTACCCTCATCGAAATTGATGGAGGGGTGAACCAAAGCACAGGCGCACAGCTCGTGCGTGCCGGGGCCGATGTGCTGGTAGCAGGTTCGTATGTGTTTGGACACAGCAGCCCTTTGGAGGCCATTCGCGGGTTATCTGAGTTGGATCGAAGCGCCGGGCGCCTGGTCTAATGTGGCTTTTCATAGACCCATAAGACAGGCTGGCGCACAAAGAAGTTTCTCTGAACCTCCTCCGTCTGGGAGTCTGAGGGGAGTGTTTTCCACAGGTCCAGATACTGATCTTCTCCGTAGGCCTGATAGGCAAAGAGGAGTGCTGTGTGGCGCATGGGCCATTCGTCGAAGTAGAGCACATCTGGTGCCAGGGGCCAGGTGCCTTTGTCTGCAATGTAGGGGAACATGAAGTCAATCGCCGCTTTGAGGTAGAGGCTATCGGTTTTGCCAAATTGCCAAAGCTCCGGGTCATCCGTTGCGAGGATATGGGCGAGGGTAAACATCGCGTCGAGGTTGAAGAGGGAATAGCCATAGGGCTTGGTGCGGGCCATTTCCTTGGGAAAAGAGCCGTCTGGAGCCAGTTGATCGGGCAGCAGGACGGTTTGGTAAAACTCCCGGGTGGCGTTGAACAGAGAATCGTTTCCGGTGAATTGTGCATACATGGCCACCTGCATGGCCCAGCAGGTGCTGTGGTTGTTGCCGTTGTTTTTTTCTTCCAGTCCATACGGGTGAGTGGTCATCCAGGTAGTGAAATCAGCAAACCATTGCTTGATGGCGGTTAACTCCTCGCCCTGAAGCCTTCCTCTTGCTTCCAGCATCTGGCAGGCTTGCACGACTTCCACAAGGTGGATGGCATCAATGATTCCGATGCCACGGCCAGTGCTGATGCCATAAATGGCTTGGCTGTACAAAAGGTTGGGGTTCATTTTGGTGTCTTTCTCTACAAACCAAGCCATTAGGTGATCGGTGGCGCGATCAGCGTAGCGTGTTTCTCCGGTGAGGAGAAAGGCAGAAACCAAGGCAGGCACCATGATGCTCAGCCTACGCATATATTCGCGATGCTCGGTGAAATTATCGGGGTTGGTGAGCCCGTCTTTTCGGATGTAGGGTCCACCGGGGTTGCCTGTGTCGGGCCACCAATAATCGCCTTCAGAGTAGAAGTCATGAATTCCGCCGGCTGAGCGATCGCTCTGGCTCGCAGTCAGGGTGATGACCGGAAAGGCCAACAAGGAGTCAGCTGCGGTCATAACACGCGTGCGCTCAGAAGAAAGTATCTCGGTGGATAAGGTAGGAGAAACCGGAGAACAGGCCGAGAAGAGAGCACCTACAAAAATGAGTGAAAGGAAGGACCGAATGGGCATAGGAGAGATATTAGCAGAGAAATGCAGTTACAAAGTACGCGGCATCTCCGTCTAAATCATCAATAAATAGATTTTTCTGCATATCTTGCCATCATCTTCTCCCTCTGTGTCAGGTTTGAGGGTTTTTGGACCGATTTTGGTAGCGCCTTGCTGAGATAGGTAACTAAAAAAATGCTGGAGCCCATCATAGTAAACAAATTCTGCTTCAATTGATCATTATTCCATGTATTAGAATTTCAATCATTTGGCAGGCATCTGTTTCAGCGTTTTCCTCGTTATTAGAACAATGATTCAATAAACAGCTCTTTTTGACCCCACCCACAGCACCTTTTACCCAACGCCCCTAGATTATGGATCCACTTCTTACCTTCCTTGACGTATTGATTCTACTTCAAGGAACCTTCCTGATCATAGGGATCGTGAATGTTAAGCAGACGTCTCGTCAGATTCCGGCTATTGTTGCTGCGGGGCTGCTGATCAGTGCCATGATTGTGGCCATGTTTTTCCAGCGTTGGGATGTGCTGATCCTGAGTTTTGTGATTCATCGGTCCTGGACCATGCTGGAATCTCTGCTGTTGCAGGGGCGAGTTTCGAGCTCTACATGGGCCTTGGCTCCTGTAAATCTGATCAGTATCAGTGGTGCGTTGGTGTCTTTTTTCAGCGGCTTGTGGATTGTTTTTGGCCTCACCTATTTGTTTCACTGGGCCATGACATTGTTTGTCGGAAAACGAATCATGACTCGCTTGTCTTCCTGAAAAAATATTAAGTTCATTATCAGCCAAATACCCTCATTTAAGCAAAAATGAGGATTTTTTTTGCTCCAAAATTTGGTCATCTCTGAATCATTACTCACTTTTGTGTCCGCTAACAAAGTAAGCAAAACGCGAGAGTAGCTCAGTTGGTAGAGCACGACCTTGCCAAGGTCGGGGTCGCGGGTTCGAATCCCGTCTCTCGCTCACAGAAATAAGGAGGCTTTGCCCTCCTTATTTTTTTTGCCCTCATTTTTCTGTGGTCAAACCCTTTGGTCCTCATTCTTGTTATAGATAACGCTAGGTTTGTGAAACTTGGCGCGCGGAACAGAAAAGGAGCTTTTCTGGCCATCAATGAGCTGAAACAATGATTTACCTGGGTATTGGCGCTAACCTCGGCGATCGTATGGCCACCATGCGGCAAGCACTTGAGATGCTGGAGCTTCGCGGAGGGTTGGTGTTAGACTGCTCGCCGGTATTTGAGACGCCCGCCTGGGGCGGGGCTGCACAAGGCAGCTTTCTGAACGCCGTCGTTGAGATTGCTTACCAAGACACTGCTCCCAAACTCCTCGATACGTTGCTCCACATCGAAAATCTCTTGGGTCGCATCCGGCAAGTGAAATGGGGAAATCGCCTCATCGATCTCGATATTCTGGAGTTTCATCGCGAAGTGTGGAGCCACCCGCTGCTCCAATTGCCGCATCCTGGATACACAAGTCGCGCTTTCGTGCTGGCACCATTTGCTGCCTTTCGCCCCGATTTTTTGCCTACCGGCAGCGATTCCTCCGTCTCCGATTTGCTACCAGGGCTCGATACACATGGAGTTGAGCTCAGCGAGGAGCCCCTTTGGATATGAAACCTGTGATGGCCCGCCTCTACCATTTTCTCCAGCTACTGAGTCTCGACGTCGTGCTCGGGGCCCTTGTCTCGGGGCACATGGTGGCTACGCTGCTTGGGACCACCATGCCCCTGAGTTGGTGGGTTGCCCTCCCCGTAAGCGTGTGGGTGCTCTACACCACCGACCATCTGCTTGATGCCTGGAGACTGGGAGAGCAGGCCACAAGCGACCGGCATCGCTTTCATGTGGTTCATTTCGAGGCCTTGGTCCTGGCATGGGGACTTGGCCTCGCGATGTGTCTGGGCGTATTCTCCTGGTGGGTCCCCACTCCCATGCTGATCCTGGGCTTCGCCGTAGGGGCACTGAGCCTTCTTCACCTGGGTCTTGTCTGGCTGGTGAAGGATAGGGTGAACCCCCTGCTCGCCAAGGAGGCGGGAGTCGCCTTCATTTATACAGCTGGCGTTTGGATTGGTCCCCTTTCCTTGGTGCGGGGCCCGGTGATCTATGCCACTGGCCTGGCGATGCTCCAGTTTTTTGCCCTGGCCCTCATCAACCTCATCACATTCGCTTCATACGAGCAGGAGATGGATTCAGTGAATGGTTTGTCTTCCTGGGCAAGGGCACTCGGCCCTGCTGCTAGCCAATGGGTTATCGGGCTTTTGAGCCTCTTGGTGATGCTCCTCAGCTACTTCATTCTGCCCGAAAGGGCGACCAATGACCGGGTCGTCCCCGTTCAGGCTACCTTCCTGGCCATGCTCGCCCTGCTGGTCTGGGTCTGGGTCGATCGAAAGCGATTTCAGCAAAATGAAGCCTACCGAATGGTCGCCGATGCTGCCTTTCTCCTTCCAGTTTGGTTTCTGTGGTGGTAGGGGGGATGGCCGTCCAGTTAAGAAAGGTGTCAGTCGCCACGCGCGTGGGACGAATACGAAGACCTGCTTTTTCTGCCGAGGTACACACTTTTTGTTGTAGAGTTACGGCAGGGGTAACGTGCGAAGTTTCCCCAGGACATCAACTTCGTTTCCCTGCGGCACGTAGGCATGTTGTCAAATACTCATCTCAACCCGCCTTTTTTCACCAACCCAACAAAAAACAATGAGAAAGTTAGTACAACTCCTGATGCTTGTGTTGGCCTTGCAGGCCTGTTCAGCAAGTGAGTCGATTTTTGGATTGAGCCCTCAACAAAGCATGTGCATCACTGGAAAGGGAGCCGGGCAAGATGCTGCTTTCAATCCATATTCGAATTCAAAAAGCCTGGCAATTGTCAAAAGCCTGGATGAGAATCCATTCTCGATCCGAGTTCAAATGAACGGGGAGGTACTAGAGAACATTGAGGTCCTGAAAAATGAAACAAAAGAGGTTGTCTTGGAAAAAGGTTACGAATTGTATTTGGACAGTGAGTTCGCTTCAAAAGCCCGGGTTACCTTTAAGAAATACGATGAATAGGGGCGAATCCCTCTCAGGACTTGGAGGTAGATCGAGAAATAGATCTCGAACGATGTTGCTTGTTTTTTCCCAATCGGGCTCCTGGCATTGATTTGAATACTCCGTAGGGACAGCCGGCAGGTCTGCCCCAGCCCGGCAGCGACCGTAGGGACAGCCGGCAGGTCCTGTCCCATCCCACAGCCACCGTAGGGACAGCCGGCAGGTCTGTCCCAGCCAACAGCGACCGTAGGGACAGCCGGCAGGTCTGTCCCAGCGATTAGGCTTCGCCTGTGTAGGGATGCCCCGCATGCCCGCATCCCTACACAGGCGATCGTGTTATCAGAGTAGGGAAAGGTCAGATCTTGAGGCGAAATCTGAAAGTTGATATTCTTGCCAAATGTAGAAAAAATCGAAGCGCTGACAGATCATACAAAAAATCCCCCCCTCTACGATTCCACCTCCTTCACTTCGATATGTACCGCATTTCCATACGGCTTAATGTGGTAGCCAAATACCTCTGCGTGGCTGTAGGTGAGTTGGGCGCCGAATAGCACAATGAGGCCCGAGTAATAGACCCAGATCAGGGTAATGATGATGGCACTCGCTGCGCCATACGCATCCGCCACGGAGCTATTTCCCAGATAAAACCCGATCAAAAATTTGCCGACAAAAAATAACACGGTGGTGACAAGGGCTCCGAAGCGGATATTCTTCCACCCGATGATGACGTCAGGAAGAACCTTGTAGATCAGACCAAATAGAATGGTCGTGATCAGCAGGGAAAAGCCGAGGCTGACAACCTGAATGAGAATTGTTCCCCATTCGCTCAACCAATAGGCGAGCCAATCGCTAAAAATCGTGAAGACCGTATCAGCCATCAACGACACGAGGAGGAGAAAGCCCAGACTCACAACCATAGAAAGGGATAAGAGCCTGTTGATCAGGAATTTGACGAACCCCTTTTCTGGTTTTTGCTTGACTCGCCAGATCTGATTTAGGCTGTTTTGCAGAGAGGTAAACACGGTGGTGGCACTGAAAACCAAGGTCGCGATCCCCAAAATTCTGGCCCAGATATTCTTGTCAGAAATGGCTACTGCATCAATGATTCGTTGGATTTCGTCTGCACTGGCAGACCCTACGAGGCCATTGACTTGACCGACGAGGGCCTCCTGCACCGTCGCCTGATCAAAAATGATGCTGGCGATCCAAATCGCGATGAGCAAGATGGCAGGGAGCGAAAATATCGTGTAAAACGCCAGCGAGGCGCTGTAGGTAAATGCCTGGCCGTCAACAAAAGCAAGGGTGGCGGTTCGTATGATTGTCCAATATTGTCGCAGGGTAGCAAGGAGAGATTTCACACTTTGTTATATGGGAATCAGGGGATTAAGTTTCAATTCGCAACAATAGGGGAAGAAGTAAGCCCATCAGACCAAGCCGTGAAGCCGGGATAAACCGTATATTTCCCACAAGCCAGGCTCATGCGGAGCTTTCGCCGGCTGCTATTCACGATTCACCTCAATCAACATACAAAATTGAGCGCACCTTTCGACAAAGCAGCTTCCTGGTATGATCGGCTCGCGACCTTGGTGTATGGCCAACGCCTGTTGGCGGCGCAGCGCGAGATGTTGGAAGAGCTGCCAGAAAACGGGCGGGTGCTCTGGGTGGGAGGCGGCACAGGAACGATGTTACCTGTGCTGTTGGAGAGTCGGCCTCATCTTCACGTGGATTATCTGGAAGAAAGCTCTCGCATGATCTCCATCGCAGCGGGCAGAATCACAGGGAGGGAGCAACAGGTCTCCTTCGCTACTTCTCTGGAATATTTGGAGCCCCGAGAAGCGGAATACGATGCGGTTTTGCTGTTTTTTGTGATGGATGTCTTTGAAACTCGTGAATTATCTCTACAGCTTCAAAAATGGCTGCGATATGCCAATCCTCAGGGCAAAGTGCTTGTTGCTGAGTTTTGTGTGCCTGCTGAGCAGCCTGGACGAATGCTGGCCAAGGTGCTCATTCCCACGATGTATTCCTTTTTTCGGCTGAGTATCGGGATGAGCAACACGCGCCTGCCAGACTGGAAGGGTTGTCTGGAGGAGCAAGGCTTTCAGGAAGTGAAGCGCACAGAAAGGCTGTTGGGGATCATCTTGTCGGCTTGCTGGCAAGTGAAGGGCTAGCCTGCGTTCAGCTCGTCTTTGATGTCGCAGAGGAGCTCCATGCCCAGCACCACAGATTCGAGATGCTTCTCATCTGTCAGCAATCCGGGCATGACAAAACTGAGTTCCTCATCTTCGATATAGACCAGTCCGGCATTCAGATTTCTGAAGGCTTTGTGCGTGCTGATCTTCGTATTTTCGGTGAGAATGATGCTGGCAAACATGAGATCATTGCTCTGAATGTCGAGCCAAGGCTCAAGGTCGTGCTGCATAGAGGAGATGGCCCCCACTTGTACCAGCTTTTCCAATTCTGGAAATGAGTCATTTCTCCTGGCGATCCGGATCATTTTTCTCACAGGATTGACCATTGGAATCGACCCTTTTGTGTACCAGGCAGGAGTTTTGGCTCCGGGAGCTGCCAGATTGATGGGTTCAATACGGAGAGAATATTCACGATATTTCCCAAAAAGGCTGTAGTCCTGATCAGAAGCATAGGCCAGATCCAGGCCCAGGTTGGCGGCAAGTTTGCTGTGAAGTGCTTCCTTTTGTTGGAATCGGCGATTTCTGATAATCCCAATTGCGATGCTTCCCCCTGCGAGAACGATTGCCAGGACAACAAACCAAATAGTATCCATTTTGTATTTTGGGTGATAAACAGCAAAAATATGCGTCAACCATTGCAATCCAAACCAGAAAATCCTCCGCTTGTTTTGTATGCCATCCCTGGGCTCGGTGTGGATGGCAGAATATTCGCAGCGCTTGAGCGATTTTTGCCTCTTCAGGTGCTGGAGTGGATGTTTCCAACCGAGCAGGAAGGGCTAAATGGCTACGCCATTCGCATGGCCAATAGGCTTCCTGCGGGCCCAGTTTATCTGATTGGATATTCCTTTGGTGGGGTAGTGGCACAGGAAATAGCCCGGCAGCGTGCAGAAGTGTCTGTGATCCTGATCAGCAGCATCCGCTTTCATGAGGAAAAACCTCTATGGCTGAAGTTGGCGAAATATGTACCATTTTATCGCCTGGCGCAGGGGAGTTGGCGTGTTCGCAGCTTGCCATTGTGGAGCTGGAAATTTGGGGTCACCAAAGCAGAAGAGATTCGACTCTTGCAGGCAATGTTTTCCACAGCAGATGATGGGCTGAGAATGTGGAGCATTCGCAGGCTTTCGGAGTGGGAGGGAGCGAGGAATGTGCCGCTGTTTCTGCGTATTCACGGCGATGGCGATCACGTTTTTCGTGTTCGTCATTTTTCCGGAGACATGATCAAAATCTCAGGCGGAAATCACATGATGATCTGGCAACAAGCAGAGGAAGTGGCTGGCGTGATAAGGGAGAAAATCGAGAAATCTGATCGACACGGGAGGCCGCCTGCAGATCAGTAGTTATCAATCTGCCGTGCGGTTTCGCGCTGCACATCTCTGTCTTTGATGGAATCGCGCTTATCGTGGATTTTTTTGCCTCGTCCGAGGGCGATGTCCATCTTGGCGAGGTTGCGCTCGCCGAAATACACTTTGAGCGGCACGATGGTATAGCCTTTTTGTTCGATTCCTTTTTTGAGCTTGGCGAGTTCTTTTTTGCGGAGGAGGAGCTTGCGTTCGCGCAGCGGATCGTGGTTGGTATAGCCTCCTTTTTCGTATTCAGCGATGTTCATTCCTTTGATAAAGGCTCCATCTTCATTCACATAGATAAATGCTTCCTGGAGATTGGCTTTTCCGCCCCGCAAGGATTTGACTTCCGTGCCGGTGAGCATCATGCCGGCCTGGAAGGTTTCCATCAATTCGTATTCAAATTTTGCGCGGCGGTTGGAAACCACCATATCATTTCTTCCTTTTTCCGCCATATTCGCTTGCCATATGGGCCAACAGGGCCCAAAACAGAACGGGAATCTACGAAAGTTCTCAACGCAAGGTTGTCATGAGTCGAGAAAGTTTCTCTTTTGACAGGATTTTCTGGCTTTGATTGCCTGTGGCTAGCAATCGCTGTCCTTCCATCACGCGAAAGGAGCAAACGACCTTGTTCCCAATCAGCTCCTCAAGCGTGGCGATAATGGTCACCGTTGCCCCGACCAAAGCAGGGGCGAGGTGCTCAATGCTGAGACTGATGCCGATTCCCTCTTCCCCTTCTTCTTTCATATCTAGGACAAACATCCTGCAAGCCCATTCAGCATCACGCGCCAGGGCAAATGTGCTGTAAAACGGGTGAACTTCACCGCTGTCGAATGAAGCCGTTTTATCTGGTGTTACTTCTGTTTGATAGAATTTCTTTTCTCCTGGACGAAAGAGTTGTTTCATTTCGTTAAGATATTTTAAGAAGAGTAACTTGCTCACGAGTTACCCGAAAAACAAGAAAATGAGCACGAGTATTCAATCTTTGAGCGATGAAGTTCGGGCTTTCATGTATTTTGTACATCTTCATAAATACAAAATGCTTTTCAAGATGTGCAGCGTCATTTTGTTTTCTTCGTCTTATCCAAAAGGCCACCCAGCCACCTTATGAATGCTATGCTACGTTATGTGATCTTGTCCGCCCTGATGGTCGGTATTTTGTTGGTTTTTTTGCCAGCCAACGAGTTTGGGCCCTCTGTGTATATCGCAGAGCCTCAAATGGGGGTTAGTAATCTTCGGATCATTCAGAACGATGGTCAGTGGGACTCCCGGATCAATTTCTCTGTACCACTCAACGGAGGAGAAATTTATTTGGAGAATAACAGGCTCACCTATGCCCTCTTTCATATTCCTGACCACGGACATGAGCAGGAAGCTCACAGGGCTCCTGAGGATAGTTTGCTGAGAGGCCATGCCTTCCATGTTAATTTCCCGGGTGCTAATGAGTTGCCCTCTGTGGTACCTACGCTCATGTATCCTGAATATCACAATTATTATTTGGGAAATGATCCCAGCAAATGGGCTTCTGGCGTACCACTTTTCGGAACTGTTACCTACCAAAACCTGTGGCAAGGCGTTGATTTTCGCCTCTATGGATTCGGCGATGCCTTGAAATATGACTTTATGTTGGATGCTGGTGTGGACCCATCCGTCATCTCCATAGACTACGAAGGACTTTCTTCCCTAAGACTTAGCAACGACACCCTCTATTTAGGTACCTCAGTTCGCGAAATTACCGAGTTTCCACCTGTAGCCTATCAGGAAAAAAACGGACGCAAAGTCGTGGTTTCCTGTCATTATCAACTCGACGGAACCATCCTGACCTATGATTTTCCGGAAGGATATGACCAAAGCCTTCCTTTGATCATTGACCCCAGTGTTATCTTCTCTACCTATACGGGCTCTCAATCCGATAATTGGGGCTTTACTGCAACTTATGATACTGCTGGAAATGCTTATGCAGGCGGTATTCAGTTCGGTGCCACTTCGGTATTTGGCGGATATCCTACCGTTGGTGCGATCCAGACCACTTTTCAAGGAGGGCAGTCTGATGCCACCATTTCTAAATTCAACGCTACCGGAACCCAGCTTATTTTCTCCACTTATTTAGGTGGTAGTAATGACGATCAGCCACACTCACTCATAGTAGATAATGACGACGAATTGGTTGTTTTTGGAAGAACCAAGTCAACCAATTTCCCTACTTTCAATGCCTACGACGGTACGCAAAATGGCGGTTGGGACTTCTTTGTGACCAAGTTCACAGCCTCAGGACAGGCTTTGGTAGGTTCTACCTATATCGGTGGAAGTGGCGACGACGGCCTCAACGTTTCCGATGACTTTCAAACTTACGGCACCACAAAATATAATTACGGAGACGATTCACGAGGAGAGGTCATTGTGGATGGGAACAACAACGTGTACGTAGCAGCTCCGACCAAATCTTCTAACTTTCCGGTTACGCATGGCTCTGGCAATAGCTCTGGCCCACAAGATGGCGCGGTGATCCGCCTTTCCCCAGGCCTCAACGCCCTGACATGGTCGCGCCTCTTTGGCGGTACTGGCACAGATGCCATTCACACGATCAAGTTGGAACCTGGCACAGGTCGCGTGCTGATCGCTGGAGGGACCAATAGCGTGAATCTTCCTGTCACACCAGGAGCCCATCAGGCCACCAATTTTGGCGGACTGACCGATGGCTTTGTGGCCAAATTGGTGCCCGGCACCAATACCGTTGAGCGCTGTACCTATCTCGGCACGAGTGCCTATGATCAGGTCTATCTCCTCGATCTTGATGACGATAACTTTGTGTACGTTGCCGGACAAACAACCGGAGCATGGCCCATTGTCAATCCTCTCTCTGGTGCGGTTTACCGAAACACCAATGCCAAGCAATTCATTGTCAAGCTTCGAAACGACCTCGGAGGCCTGGAGTATTCCACCACTGTTGGGTCTGCGAATGCCCAATTCCCCAATATTTCTCCCACTGCCTTTTTGGTAGATCAATGCGAGAATGTGTACCTCACGGGTTGGGGCGGTAGTACCAACTCCAATACAGGCTCACCGAATCAGGGTAACACATCCAACATGGCCGTCACTCCAGATGCCTTCAAATCCAGCACCGATGGCTCCGATTTTTACTTGATCGTGTTGGACAGAGATGTGCAAAACCTGGTCTATGGCAGCTACTTTGGCGGCAACAATGCCAACAATGGCGATCACGTAGATGGCGGAACCAGCCGCTTCGATAAGACCGGGGTGGTTTATCATGCCGTTTGTGCCAGTTGTGGGGGTACCAATGCCTTTCCAGCTCAGCCTGGCAACGTGTATTCCACTACCAATAACTCCAACAACTGTAACCTCGCAGTCTTCAAACTTGCCTTTGATCTTAGCGGGTTGGAGGCCAATTTTGTACCCAGAGACCTAGCCAATAATATCATTGTCAATACCGAAGGCTGTGCGCCTTTGGTGGTAAAGTTTGATAATCAAAGCTTCCTGGGCGGTAATCCCGGCGTTACCACTTGGTTTTGGGACTTCGATGACAATGGTGCTTCTTCTTCGCTGTTTGAGCCAACTTATACCTTCCTCAATGCGGGAACCTATGAGGTCATGCTCATCATTACCGACTCCAGCAGTTGTAATATTGCAGATACCACGTACCAAACCATTACCGTATTTCCACCACCTTCAGTCGATGCCGGCCCCGATCAGCTTGTGTGTGAGCGCGATACCTTCACCCTACAGGCCCTCCTGCCAGGGGTGAGCTACAGGTGGTCTCCTTCTGCGAGCTTTATCACCTCTGATACCATCGCCAATCCTTCCGCAGTGGCCACGGCCACCAGAAATTACATTCTTACCCTCACCGATATCCAAGGCTGTGAAGCCCAGGACACCGTGAGGGTGCAGGTGGACACAAGCTTGAAAGTCTTTGGCCGACAAGATACGCTGATTTGTCGTGGAGGATCTGTGCGATTGAATGCCACTTCTACCAACGGCATTCTCTATAATTGGACCTCACTTCCCGGCAGCAGTTTGTCTAATCCCAACATTACCAATCCATTAGCTTCAAATGTAGATACCACCACGCTCTTTGTGGTTTATTCTGAGAATGCCTTGGGTTGTCCGAATACCGACACCGTGCAGGTCGAGGTCTTTGAAGTATTTACCCTGGAAGACACTTCTATTTGTAATGGCGACACCATCATCATGCAAACCAGCAATGGGGTCTCGTTTGTGTGGAGCCCCAACAATGGAACGTTGAGTAGTACCAACATCTCAAGCCCTCGTGCTTTCCCCTCCGTGACCACCACCTACACAGTGATAGGTACGAGCAGTGAGGGCTGTATCAGCAACAAAGACATCCTTGTAGAGGTGAAAGAGCCGCCAACAGCCGAAGCAGGACCAGATGATGTCATTTGTTTCGGAGAAAGCATTCAGCTTCAGGGCTCCGGCTCTATCCAGTTTGGATGGACTCCACTGGGCACATTGTCCAATCCTACCATCTCCAATCCGGTTGCCACGCCTTCGACCTCTACGGTCTATTATCTCACCGTCACGGATGCCGAGGGTTGCCAGGGGACCGATAGTGTGAGGATTGGCGTGTTGCCGCTTCCTGTGGTAGATGCCGGTGATGGCGCTACGATTTGCGAAGGCGAAGCCTTTCAGTTAGGGGCTACCGGTGCCTTCTTTTATCAATGGACACCCGGAACTACCCTTTCGGATCCAACCATCGCAGATCCCCTCGCGATTCCTCTTGGTCTCACGGAGTATTTTGTTACCGGCACCGATCTCAATGGCTGCTCCAATATTGATTCTGTGACCATAGATGTCATTATTCGCCCCAGAACAGAAATCGACGGAATTAATCGTCTTTGCCTCGGTGGTGAAATTGAGCTCTTGGCCTCAGGAGGTGATTATTACGTCTGGAATACCGGCGATACAGCAGAAATCATTTTTGTGTCTCCCACCCAAACCACGACCTACATTGCTACCGCATATATCGGCGAGTGTGCAGGTTTCCCCGATACCCTTACCATCGATCAATTCTTTGACTATCCTACGGCCTTGTTCAACGCAGACCCCCTCTCCGGTTGGGCGCCGCAGTTGGTGCAATTCACCAATCTTTCTCAAGGTGCGTTGACCTACGAATGGAATTTTGGCTTTTCCAGGGCAAAATCAAATGAAGAAAATCCCTCCTTTGTGTACCCGGCACGGGGTGAATATGTGGTCCAGTTGATTGCTTTTTCGCCTCAAGGGTGTCCCGATACGGCTTATGCTACCTTGAATCTGGACAACATTGCCCTCCATGTACCGAGCGGATTTACCCCCAATGGTGACGGCCCTAATGAAGATTTTCAAGTCGGGTATTTTGGGATCCGTGACCTCTCAGTGAGGATCTACTCTCGTTGGGGACTCAAGATCTTTGAGTCTGATAATAAGGACTTTAGGTGGAATGGAACCTATCAGGGCACTCCAGTACCTGAGGGCGTCTATGTGTATGTGATTGAGGCTGTCGGAGAAAATGACCAGGTTTTGCTACGGAATGGAACCGTCACTCTGATCCGATAGTTGTTTTCCGTGAAAAGGAGAATTGCAAGAGGAGTGGCGATTTGCTATTTTCGTGCTTCGATACTCCCGGCACATGCCAAATTGGGCTAATGACTTAGAATTCGTCACAGAATGTTTGAGAATCTTTCGCAGAATATAGAGCAGGCCTTCCGCAACATACGTGGAAAAGGCAAAATCACAGAAATCAACGTAGCGGAAACCTTAAAGGAAATCCGCAGGGCCTTGATTGATGCCGACGTGAACTTCAAGGTCGCCAAGGAATTCACCAACAAAGTGAAGGAAGAGGCGCTTGGAAAAAACATTCTCATCCAGGTGGAACCGGGTCAGTTTCTGGTGAAAATCGTCCACGAGGAGCTGACAAAGCTCATGGGAGGATCCAATACTGGGCTCAGTATTGCGAAAAATCCGCCCACGGTGATTCTGATTGCCGGCTTACAAGGATCTGGTAAGACCACATTTGTCGGAAAACTTGCCAACCATCTCAAAGGAAAAGGTAAAAATCCGCTCCTGATTGCCTGCGACGTGTATCGTCCTGCTGCTATCGATCAGCTTACTGTCCTCGCTGAGCAGGTTGGCGTGGAAATCTATAAAGAGCCAGACAACAAAAACCCGCTCCTGATTGCTCAAGCTGGTATTCAATACGCCAAAAAACACGGAAAAGACCTCGTTATTGTCGATACCGCTGGCCGCCTTGCGGTAGATGAGCAGATGATGAACGAAATCTCCGTTCTCAAAGAATCTCTCAAGCCTACCGAAACCCTGTTTGTGGTTGATGCCATGACAGGTCAGGATGCAGTTAACACGGCCAAGGCCTTCAACGATCGCCTCGATTTTGATGGAGTCGTTCTCACCAAGCTCGACGGTGATACCCGCGGTGGTGCCGCCATCTCGATTCGCACGGTGGTGGACAAACCCATCAAGTTTATCAGTGCGGGAGAGAAACCAGAAGATCTGGAGCTGTTCTATCCTGAGCGTATGGCTTCGCGAATTCTGGGAATGGGAGACGTGGTGACCCTCGTTGAAAAAGCCCAGCAGCAATTTGATCAGCAGGAAGCCGAAAGGCTTCAGCGGAAAATTCGCAAAAATGAGCTGGATTTTGACGATTTTCTCTCTCAGATCCAGGCCATCAAAAAGATGGGTAACATCAAGGATCTCATTGGCATGATCCCAGGCATGGGTAAAATGGTGAAGGATGTGGACATCGACAATGATGCCTTTAAGCATATTGAAGCCATTATTCGCTCCATGACCAAAGAGGAGCGAATGAAACCTCAGATCATCGATGGATCTCGCAGAAAGCGAATTGCCACCGGCGCAGGCAGGTCTGTCAGAGAAGTGAATGAACTGATCAAGCAGTTTGATGGGATGAAGAAAGCCATGAAACGAATGAATAGCATGGGTGCAGGAGGGAAAGTGGGTAGATCCATGGGTGCTCTTCGTCGCAGATAATCCTCCAAATATATAGCCTTCCGTTTTGGAAGGCTTTTTTTCTATGCTACTCGCCATTGATATCGGCAATACCGACATGGTATTCGGGATCCACGACGGGAGTCGTTGGATTCATCAATTTCGTCATCCTACTTCCGGATATTCCTTTTTGGAACAAAGTCTCGTACAGGAAGCTGCCCAGCGCGGGTTTGACTGGGCTGAGATGGATGTCTGCATTCTCTCCAGTGTGGTGCCCGGTGTCACGCCCTCCGTGGAGCGCCTGCTTGGGCGTCTGCTGCCGCATCGTCCGATGCTGCTTGGGCCAAGGATGTATCGGAAGCTTCCTGTCAAAATAAATAATCCAGAGGAAATCGGATCAGACCTTGTCGCGAATTCTTTTGCTGCCTTTGATCTGGTAAAGGGGCCGTGTATCGTAGTAGATTTTGGTACTGCCCTAACTTTTTCTACGATCAACGGAAAAGGCGAAATAGACGGAGTAGCCATTGCTCCGGGTCTCAAAACCGCCATGAAATCTTTATTCATGAATGCGGCACAGCTTCCCGAGGTTCCGCTGGAATGGCCAAATTCTGCCATAGGAAAGGGCACTGCACATGCTTTGCAAGCCGGTATTTTGCTGGGCTACGTAGGGCTTGTAAGAGAATTAATTGCCAAAATTAAGGAGGAAATGGGAATGCCAGACATGGCAGTCGTGGCCACAGGTGGCCTATCCGAAGTGCTTCCGCCATTGAAAAAGGACTTTAGCATCATCGATCGGATGCTCACCCTCGATGGGCTTCGAATTCTTGCGCAATATCAATCCAGCCAATCAGACTGAAGGAGAATCTGAATGCTGTCTGGCACGGGGAGGCCCAGGCGACGGAGGCTATCTGCGGCGGTGCGTGCCCGCCACCACACCTTGAACTCAGACATCCCAACCGGGAAGGTGAATGATTCGCAATCCAGCTTTTCCTTCACCTCTGCACTCATGGGAATAAACCGGGTCCGGTCCATATAGTCAAACTCGGGATCATCGGAGGCGGCTTGCAGGAAGTAGCCAACCATTGGGAGGGCCGTAGTGGCTCCCTGCCCTTCGCTAATGCTCCTCCAATGGATACGAGGATCGATGCCCCCCACCCGTGCTCCAGCTACAAGGCTCGGGGTCATAGCGATGAACCAACCGTCTCGCTGATTTTGAGCCGTACCGGTTTTGCCAGCTAGTTGCATCCTGAGCTTGTGCCGCACTCTCAGCGCGCGGCCTGTGCCTTGATCTATCACTGCCTCCAGCATGTGGGTGATCATCTCTGCCGTTTCTGTCTTGATCACTCGTGTGCCAGGATCGGGTGCAGAATAGTCGGCGAGGATATTGCCAAATCTATCTTCGATTCTGAGGAGGTAGCGAGGCATGATGTATTTGCCACCATTGGCAAAGGTGGCATAGGCCGTGACCATGTCGAGGAGAGAAGCATCGCCAGCGCCCAGGGCAATGGAAGGGTAGGGGGGCAGATCGGCACGTATGCCGAGTTGTTTGGCAAGGGCCAGAACGGGTTCCACTCCGATTTTCATGATTAGCTTTGCGGAGACCACGTTCACCGAGTGCGTGAGGGCTCCTTCCATAGAGTATTGTCCGCCATAAAAGTTGTCGGAGTTGCGGGGGGTCCACCCCTGATATTCGTCGAAGGTTTCCTGCTCATTAGAAATATACATACAGGGATCTTCTCCTGCTTCGATAGCCGAAGCATATAAGATGGGTTTAAAGACCGATCCTGTCTGGCGCTGCGCAGTGGCCTGATCATAAGCCGAGTAGCCATGATTAATCCCCCCAACCCATGCCCGGATGTGCCCATTGGTGGGATCGAGGGCGATGAAGCCAGCCTGAAGAATATAGGCGTCCTGAATCAGAGAATCGAGCAAGGCAATTTGCTGGTCTTCGTCGCCACTCCAATGAAACCCGGGGCTGGTTTTCCAGCTAAGAAGCCGTTGCTCGATGCTATCTGAGGGGAGGCCCTCGGCCTTCCAACGTTGAACCTTCTCACACTTGGCGATCAGTTCATCCACCAGCCCTTTGGCGGCTTTCCTTTTGTTGTAGCCCTTCCAGTGTTTGTCAAATCTTGTTTGAAGCACCTTCATCTGATCCATGAGTGCCCTTTCTGCATAGGTCTGCAAACGGCTATGGATGCTGGTGAAGATGCGAATTCCCGACCTGTAGAGGTTGATTTTTTTGCCGGTATTCTTTTCATATTGCTTGCACCAAAGTGCCAACTCCTGCCGTAAATGCTCGCGAAAATGTGGGGCGATGCCATCGTGGTGAGAATATCGTTTGTAGGCGAGACCCAGATCAAGCATTTGTAGTGAATCGCAGGCAAGAGGAGAAAGATCTGCGAAATTCTCCATTTGCTTGAGGACCACATTTCTGCGCTGCCTGGCCTCCACTGGGTGGCGCAGGGGGTGGTAGGCACTTGGCGCCTTGAGCATACCCACAAGCAGGGCAGACTCATGGGGGCGTAGGGCGGGACAGTTTTTGCCAAAGTAGCGCTGAGCCGCTGCTTCTAGCCCAAAAATCTCCTCACCAAACGATACCGAATTGAGATACAGTTCCAGAATTTGCTGCTTCGAAAAAGCTTTCTCGATTCTTTGGGCAGTGATCATTTCCCGAAATTTGTTGATAGCGGTACTCATCAGCCCAAATGACTGGCGTGGATACCAGGCCTTGGCTAGCTGCTGGGAGATGGTGCTACCACCGCCACCGCTTTCGTCACCCAAGAGAAGGCTTCGGAACATGACTCGAAAAAGGCTGCGGGAATCAATGCCATCATGGTCGTAGAAACGGGCATCTTCGGTGGCAATCAGTGCTTCTATGAGAAAAGGAGGGACAGAGTCTATGGGAACACTGGTTCTTTTTTCAATGTGGTAGGTCCCGAGCATCACCATATCGATACTGTAGATGCGCGCAGCCTCTAGATTTTCGTGCTCAAGTAGGGTCGTTTTATCTGGAATCGGGCCGAATGCTCCCGCCAAGGTTATTAGATACAAAAAGACAGGCATGAGAATCATCATCAGCAGGAGGCTGATAACGATAGATGTTTTGGGCCATTTTTGCAAAAGGTCCCTGAACGTGCTTGCCTGATGTTTGAGGAACAGATAAATAGGCATGGAGGCTGGATTCCCTGCAAATTACTAAATAAACCTATGGAACGGGGAATGAAAAAAGGGATGTTCCGCAGGAAGATGATGCTTGGGCATCAAAACAAAAAAGACATCTCCGATGTGCTCAGAGAGGTCTTTTGATGAAAGCAATAGATGCCGCTCAGCGGGATCGACTAGTCTTCCCAGCGAGTGGACAGGCTTTCTGTTTTTTCAGAATCGGCGGGCTCATCCTCTTCGGCGTAGCGAGCTTCTGCGAGGTAGCTGCCTTCATATTCGTCATCGGCGTAGTCGTCATGCTGCCTGTCGAATTCGTCGTAATCATAATCGGGCATCAGCTCAGCCTTGACGAAGTCAATGGTTTTTTCCAAAGAGGAGAGAAACTTATTGAAATCTTCCTTGTAGAGGAAGATTTTATGTTTGTCATACCCTGGGCTGTTGAATTTTCGCTTGCTTTCCGTGATGGTGATGTAAAAATCATTGGAACGCGTCTCGCGGACATCGAAGAAATAGGTGCGTTTTCCAGCACGAATCTTCTCTGAATACACTTCGTCTCTCCCTTGCATAGCCTCAGAATTAGGTCATTTGTGTAGTGGGTATTGCGAAAGTATAAATTATTGCCATACCTAGCAACGGATTTTTCTGCGCTTCGAATTCTTAATAAATCTTACGTCTGCTATTCGAATATTTGCTAGCATTGCTTTTTGTCGGGACAATTTTCTTTTTTTTGGGCTGTGAATCGATTAAATCTATGAGAATAAGACTTTGGCTGTTGTTTTTGGTCGCACTTGGATGTACGTGCATGGCCGATAAAGATGAAATAGAGTCTGGAAATTCTCGTATCTATCGGCGTTAATAACTTGTGAAAATTTCTGAGGTAAATTTCGCCAGACGATTGGAGTGAGGAAATGCCTCGATACTTGAAAAGATATTTTGTGATAATCTTCCAGCTTCCGTAAATTGACTCTCGCAATTTTGAACTACATGTCGCGATTTCTTCTGGTATGTTTCCTTTTTTTTGCTGTAGCTGTCATCGCTTTGGGGTGTCAGAATACAGGTGCTCAGCACGCAGATGAAGCCGATACACTCGGCCTTTCTGCCCTTTGGCAAGAACAAGAGGAGGATTCACTGCTCGATTCACGCGCTATCTGTGTATGGCCCATTGTAGGACTCAGGAAAGAATCTGGCAGGAAAAATTATACCAGTGACAAGGAATCCAATTATTTGGTCCCCATATATTATGGCGAACGGGTAGAATTGTTGGGGCAATATGACACTGTGAAGTCTGAGAAACGGGTGTATATGAAAATCCGGCTTCAGGATGGACAAGATGGCTGGGTATATGAAGAACTATTTGAAAAACACGGCAGGTTGGCCGTTATGACTGGTGAGTCAGAGCTTTTTCGTCGTCCTGATATGATGACCCTCCGCGATGAAAGCCTAATGCCAGGGGAAATCATCGTCGTACTCGAGAAAAAGGGAGATTGGCTGCATGTGTCTGGAAGCAAAAAGGCCAAGAAGGGATGGGTGAAAGCCCAGGACAACTTCTCCTTGCAGCAAAATGATTTGAAGACCGCCCTTTTGTTCTATAAGGCTAAGCAGGCCAGAACGCCTGAGCAGGAGCGCGGAAGACTCATATCGATACTTGCCGATCAAGAACTCAAAGATTCTCAGTTGATCCCGATGGTGAAAAAAAGACTGGAAGAATTGGGACCTGGTGAATCCTCAACTCTCCAACTCGATGCCTCTGATTCAGAAACCACCCTCGACGAGGACTAGTCTCATCCATTGATCAGGTCTTTGACCCGTTGCTCTACAATCGCGGTTCGGTATTGTCTGCGGTATTTGAGCGTGTCGTCAACCTGCTTGAGGGATTGTTGCAATCGCAAAATTTCGGCGCTCTGCCGATCGTATCCCGGATCCTCCTGCATCTTCTCCAATTGTGCCCGCAAGGATCTCGACTGGGCTTCTAATTGACTCATATTCAGGTCAAATAGCGCATAAAGCAATGACTCAATCTCGATCTTGCCCTGCGCTTTGGCTTGCGAAGGCAGACTTGAATAGCTCTCCAGCCGAAGCCTGAGGGTCTGCTCCAACTCAGTTTGCTGCTGCTCGAATACTGATACCCGATAAGTCGCACCTTGAGGTACTTCCCGAGTGTTTGGCGGCTGAGAAACAACCACTTGTGGCAAAAATGCCAGGATAATTACCCAAGATTTCTTGATGAAATGTAGTAAAAGGTAGGCCATAGGATGTATCGTGATATACTCATTCATGAATCCCTCCTCAACATAGCGAAAATCCCGCTTGATTATTTTATGTGAAGAAGGAAAACCCTTCATAATTGGTCCAAACTTCAGAGAGGAGATTTGTTAACTGTACGTTAATTGATTGTGCCCATATCTTAACATATCGTTAATGATGGCTTACCCATGCGTTTTTTCTGTGGAGCATACCTTTGCAGTCGATTCCTACATTGGTTGATGTCCATTGGATTTTACTATGAAAGTTTTAAAAAGTTTGGTTCTGTTTTCAGCCCTCCTAGTGCTGACTCTGTCTTCTCTCCTGGCCCAGAGCAACGGGACCGCCCGAGGAAAAGTCGTTGATGGTACTACAGGTGAGCCTTTGCTCGGTGCTACCGTCCGTTTCCTTCAGGGAGATGCAGTAAAAGGGGGGGCCTATACTGATCTCGAAGGCGCCTACTCTGTCTCTCTCCCAGCGGGAACCTATACCCTCATTACTTCCTACATTTCCTACCTCAATGACACACTCGAGCTTAACGTTGAAGCTGGAAATGTCGTTTTCACCGATCATCTCCTTTTAGAAGAAACCGCAGTCAGGGAAGACCTTGCCGTGGAAATTGTTGGAAAAAGAAGCCAGGCTTCTGAGGTCACCTTATTTAATGTCAAAAGAACCTCCGTCAATACAGTGGATGGTGTCACCCTCGATCAGGTAAGAAGAACCGGCGATGCCAACGTGGCAGCGGCTATGACCCGCGTGGTAGGCGTGACCGTGGAAGGCGGTAAATATGTCTATGTTCGTGGATTGGGTGACCGCTACTCCAAGACCCTGCTCAATGGCGCTGAGATCCCTGGACTCGACCCCAACAGGAACACCGTTCAGATGGATTTGTTTCCCTCCAATCTGGTAGATGGAATCCTCGTTTATAAAAACTTTACACCCAACCTTCCTGGATCTTTTTCCGGTGGCTTGGTTGATGTGAGAACCAAAGACTTTCCCGATCGCTTTTCCCTCCGAGTTTCAGGTACCTTGGGATACAACACCCAAGCATCTTTGAATGATCAGTTCCTCGCGGATGTAGTCACAACAAGCGACCTCCTTGGGTTTGCTGACCCCTCGCGGCAGATTCCTTCTTACATCACCAATGACCTCGAAGGAAGGTTGCCAAGAAGACCAGCCACCCGCGCACAATTAGAGAGCCGTGGACCTTTGCTCGACTCGGCTTCCAGGGCCTTCACGACCAATATGCTTCCTACTCGTCGTAAATCCGGACTCAACCAAAACTATGAGTTCTCTATCGGGAATCAGCACATGCTGGGGGGCCGCCCTTTTGGCTACATCGCCAGCCTCACCTTCCGGAGGAATTTCAACTACTATGACGGTGCGGTGAGAAACCAATACAATCTGCCGAGCTCTACTTCTTTTAGTCTTGACGGACAATCTCTGCTAAGCGGAGAGCGTGGAGAAGACGAGGCGCTTTGGGGAGGACTGGTGAAGTTGTCCTATAAACCATTCGATAAGCACAAATTTTCGGTCAACTTCATGAGAAATCAGGGAAGTGAAACCTCTGGAGAAATTTTCACCGGGAGATATATCGTGTCAGGGGGTGATTTGAACCTTCAAACCAGAACCACAGGCTACATAGCGCGCGCCATCAACGTGAGCCAGGTGCAAGGCGATCATGCCTTCGGAGAGCTCAAAGCAGATTGGATTGTTTCCTACTCTCTGGCAAGTCAGTCCGAACCCGATCTTAGGTTTTTTGCCAATGAGTTCATTGTCAACAGTGCTGATGATTCCACCTTCATCATTGACGATGCAGCCTATGATCGCCCGCTGAGGTTTTATCGGAACCTCGAGGAGACCAATATTGATGCAAAACTGAACTTCAGTCTGCCGATTCCGAGTATTGGGACAGACAAGAAGTCAACCCTGCGTTTTGGCGGTGCCTATCTCACCAAAAATAGGTCTTTCAATGAGACCAGATATGAAATCTTCCCAGGTCGCAATGCTGCGCCCTATGACGGAAATGCATCAGAATATTTTGCTCGGGACAATTTTGGCTACACCATCAATTATGGCCCAACTGGCAACCTGATTTATGAGGAGCGGTTATTTTATCAAGACGTTACCCTTCGCCAGAACGTATTTGACGCCACTCAAACCATTACCTCTGGTTATTTGATGGCAGAGTCATTTGTCGGCAAGCGCCTTAAGTTGGTCTATGGAGCAAGGTATGAAGGTACTGAAATGGTGATCTCACCCGGAGATTCTACCTTGTTTGACCCCATCATTGCTGCTGATTCTACTGCTACTCCTGGGGTGTTGTCTTTGCAAGATATCTTGCCTTCCTTCAGCGCTATTTATGCTGTCAATGAGAAGGTGAATATTCGCGCCAATTATTCCAGAACCCTGGCCCGACCCAACATCATGGAATTCTCTCAGTTTGAGCGACTTCCCTTCATTGGGGGTCCCATTTATCAGGGTAATCCTCAATTGGAGCGCACCTTGATCACCAACCTCGACCTTCGCTGGGAGTGGTTCTTCTCTTTGTCGGAGATGGTATCGGTCAGTGCCTTTTATAAGTATTTTGAGAATCCGATTGAAGTTGCTCAGAACTTTGCAACCCAAAACCTGCGCTTTGGCTATGTAAACAGAGAGTCTGCCATCGTGGCTGGAGTTGAGTTTGAGGTGAAAAAGAATCTTGGATTCGTCGGTGCAGGATTTGATAGGCTCCAAATTGGCGCCAACGCCTCCTTCATCCACTCAGAAACCCCCCTCACCGAAGACGAAATTCTCAACATTCAGTCAATTGATCCTGACCGTCCGGACACAAGACCCCTCTTCGGTCAGTCGCCCTATGTGTTCAACACCGAGTTGGCCTACATAGACAGAGAAAAAGCAGGCCTCACAGCCAGTTTAAACTTCAATGTCTTTGGTCCACGCTTGTTTGCAGTGGGCGGCGCAGCTCCCGATATTTATGAGCAGCCCCGACCAAGCCTGAACTTCTCCATCTCCAAAGACATTTGGAAAGGCTGGTCGGTAAGATTTCGGGCCAATAATATTCTTAACCCAGAATATAAGTTTACTCAGACTTTCAAAGGGCAAGAATTTTTCTTTAGAAACAACACGGTTGGCAGAACATTTTCGCTCGGTTTGACATATCAAATATAATCGACGAATTGGAAATTCTGATCTATTGAAACCCCAGGAAGGCTTAAAATCCCTTCCTGGGGTTTGTTTTTGCCCTTTTGGGAGACTAATTCTAAACTTCACTTCATATTAATATTGGCTTAATAAGGCGCCTTTACCTTCGTCCATAAGATCAATTCCTTATCAAAACCAAGCTTTTCTACTTATGAAAAGAATTCTTTTTACCCTCACATTCTTGTTGGCCTTTGGAATGGTTGCCGTGTTCGGACAGGACACAATCATGGTAGCCGGTACCACAGGTACAACAACCTGGACCAAAAATAATGTGTACTTGCTCAAAGGCTATGTACGTGTTGACAACGGAGAAACCCTCACCATTCAGGAAGGAACCATCGTTCTGGCTGATACAGGTGCTCTCGAAAATGCTTCTGCATTGATCGTCGAGAGAAATGGTAAAATTTTTGCAAATGGCACACAAGCTGAGCCGATTGTGTTTACCTCCCTTCTCGATAACACCAATGACCCTAATGACCTGCTCGATAAGCAAGCCATTGGTCTTTGGGGAGGAGTTATTATTTGTGGCGATGCATCTACCAATATCGCCAACAACGGATCTGCTCAGGTCGAAGGAATTCCTTCTACGCTTCCTGCGAGCGTAGGAACCTACGGCGGATCGACTGATGACGACGATAGCGGAGTGCTTCGCTATGTGACCATCCGTCACACGGGTGTTGCCCTTGCATCCAACAACGAAATCCAAGGTCTGACCCTCGCTGGTGTTGGTAACAGAACCGTCATCGAAAATATTGAGTCCTATGCCTCCGCTGATGATGGTATCGAGATTTTTGGAGGAACTGTTAACCTCAAGTACATTTCTATCGCTTTCTTCGAAGACGATGGTCTCGATTATGATCAAGGTTGGAGAGGAAGTGTTCAGTACCTTTTTGTTCTCCAGGCCGCTGGCTTTGGTGATCGCCTTGGTGAGTGGGATGGTGCCGACACGCCAGAAGATGGTGCTCCTTTCGGAATTCCTACCATTTACAATGCTACCTTCATCGGAAGCCTTCCTGCTGGAACTGACAAGCGTACCCTTACCTTCCGTGCCAATGGCGGTGGTAAAGTGTACAACTCCATCTTCACAGAGCAAAATAGAGGCGTTGACATTGAGATCAAGTCCGATTCCCTCATTTCTGAGAATTCTTATGACCGCTTCGTAGCTGGTGATCTTGATCTTACCAACAACATTTTCTGGAACATTGCTGGAAATAACGCCAACAATATGTTCCGCATTTCCCCGATCCCAAAGGGTTGGGTGGACTCAGCCACAGTTGTTAGTGCTGCGGTAGCAGACATTCAGTCCTACTTCCCCGCCAACAACTCTATCAGCGATCCAGCTATCTTCGGATTGTCTTATGTAGATGATGGAATGCTCGACCCACGCTTTGGCGCTGCTGAAGTAACTCAAAACCTAAAGCCTTCTACCGGCTTTTTTGATAATCCTGGATACAAAGGTGCTTTTGGCCCTACTCAGGCTGGACTTTGGATTAAAGGATGGACGGCGCTTGATCACTATGGCTACCTTCCTACCTTCTCCTCTGACACAATCCTCGTAACCGGAACCACCGGAAATGCTACCTGGACAAACGACAAGGTGTATTTGCTGAAAGGATACGTTCGCGTTGACAACGGAGACACCCTGCGCATCGCAGCTGGAACGGTTGTCTTGGCTGATACAGGTTCTTTGGAAAATGCTTCTGCGTTGATCATCGAGCGCGATGGCTACATCGAAGCCCTCGGTACTGAGCAAGATCCTATCATCTTCACTTCTCTGCTCGATAACACTACAGATCCAAACGATTTGCTCGACAAACAAGCGATCGGTCTTTGGGGTGGCGTAATCGTCTGTGGAGATGCCTCTACTAACATTGCCAACAACGGTTCGGCTCAAGTGGAAGGGATTCCTTCTAACCTGCCTGCCACTGTAGGTACTTATGGAGGGAATGAGGATACAGATAATAGCGGAATTCTGCGCTACGTGTCTATTCGCCACACAGGGATTGCTTTGGCTTCCAACAACGAAATTCAAGGTCTCACCCTTGCTGGTGTAGGGAATGCAACTGTCGTTGAGCACATCGAATCCTATGCTTCTGCTGATGACGGTATCGAGATCTTCGGAGGAACCGTGAACCTGAAGTATATCACGATCTCTTTCTTTGAAGACGACGGTCTCGACTATGACCAAGGTTGGAGAGGAAACGTACAGCACCTTTTCGTTCTCCAGGCTGCTGGCTTTGGTGACCGCATGGGTGAGTGGGATGGTGCAGATACACCAGAAGATGGTGCTCCTTTCGGCATTCCTACCATCTACAACGCTACCTTCATCGGAAGCAAGCCTGCCGGAACAGATAAGAGAATGCTTACTTTCCGCGCCAATGGTGGTGGTAAAGTGTACAACTCTATCCTGATCGAGCAAAACAGAGGAATTGATGTTGAAATCAAATCTGATTCTCTCATCTCACAGAATTCTTATGACCGATTTGTAGCTGGTGATCTTGACCTCACCAACAACATTTTCTGGAATATTGCCAGCAACACTGCTGCTTCTGCCTTCCGTATCTCTCCGATCCCAAAAGGGTGGGTTGACTCAGCTACCATTGTAAGTGCTGCGATCACCAATTTCCAGACCTACATGGGTAACAACAACCTGATCACTGATCCAAAGATCCAAGGCCTTTCTTACATCGACGACAACGGTCTTGACCCACGCTTTGCTGCTTTTGAAGTGGTAGATGGTGTTAAGACTCCTGTTGGTGCTTTCTTCACCCCTACTACTTACAAAGGTGCTTTCGGCCTTACTGCCGATGGCCTTTGGGTAAAAGGGTGGACTGCTCTCGACCACTACGGGTATCTTGTAGCCAACCCTGGTAACGTGACAGGAATCAACAACGAAGAGTTGATCTCTACTGTGAATGTATATCCAAACCCTTCTACTGGAGTCTTCACCGTAACGGCTCAGGATCTTGACGTGGCGCAAGCTGCTACCATCACTGTCCTCAACGCCATGGGCCAGGTCGTATTCACCAAAGAAGTTCGTGGAAGCGAGCTTCGCACTGACATTGACCTTTCCAAAATGCCACAGGGCATGTATGTTCTTTCTATCAAAAATGGAAATAAAGTTTCCGTAGGAAAGATCATCAAAGAGTAAGCATACTCGGTTGTATAAAAAATCCCCCTTCCGCGAGGAAGGGGGATTTTTTATTTTGATCTCTTGGTAATGGAGATCCCGGTATTCCTGAGCATTCTACCATCCCATTCGCAGCTCAAGAGGATCTTCTACCCCAATTGGCGTTTCGCAAAGAAACCCTTCGCCCAATTCATAGCCTACCAGATGGCCGACGTCGCGCGCTCTTCCTTCCAAAAAGTCCCAGAATCCCTGTGAGGAAATATAGGTCTGTGGTTCGTCCTGATTTTGGTCAGGGTTGAAAAACTGGGAGCCAAATGCCTTGATCGCATCCTTTTTCTGCTCCCAATATGGCGTGATGTCCACCACAAAGTCGGGCTTGTGGTAGTAATCCTGGATATAGTAGAAAAGGTTCTTCGGACGCCAGGCTTCTTGCTCCTCTCCGTCGAGTTTCGTCTCGATTTTGCGAAGCCCAGAGAGGAAAACTGCATCCCTTACGAGCTTCGAGCCCCGACCGTGGTCAGGGTGTCGGTCTTCGGGCACGTTGGCAAAAATGGTATCAGGCCGATACTTTCTCACCATTTGCACCACTGCCATGAGGTGGGCTTCGTCGTGGGTAAAAAAGCCATCGCGGAAGCCGAGGTTGTTTCTGGCCGATAACCCCATGATGTTGCCAGCTGCCAGTGCCTCTTCCATACGAAGTTCAGGCGTGCCACGAGAACCCAGTTCACCTTTGGTAAGGTCCACAATGCCCACCTTCTTGCCCGCTGCTACGAGCTTAAGAATGGTTCCCGAACAGCCTAGTTCCGCATCGTCGGGATGGGCTGCAAATACCAGTAAATCGAGTTTCATGTTTTTTTTGCCTAATCGGCGATCAATAGCCGCTGCATCAAAATCTGTGTTTGACCATTGATCTGCCACTCGTGGCGCCAAAAGTACAACCCTTCTGCCAATTCTCGCGGTATTTCGAAGCTAAATTCTGCCTCTCTCCCAGACGAGGTCCAGCTTTGGATCAGTTTTCCCTGTAGATCAAGCAAACTTCCCCGATAAAGCGTCATGGGTATCTCTGAGTGGATTCTCACCTCTTCGCTACGTCCAATTGGGTTTTTGATCAGGCGAGGACCCGAAAGTAGCGCCTCTCTAGCCTGTGGGATAGACGCCAACACAGGTTTATAGGCCGTTTTGAGTTCCGTTCGAATCATCGGTACGCCATCAAGGCGGGTATTTGTCCAAATGCCTGATGAATCCCAATACGTGTAGCTATCACGGTCGTAACTCTGGTCAAATCCTACGCCCAGCGGTATGTCATCCAGTTGTTGGATACCAATCCAGAAGGTGGCAGGTACTGCGGCTTCCTGCCCCAATGGCAATCTCACAAATTGACCTTCTTCGCTGTAGGTCACCTTCATGTTGGCTACCTGCTCCACAATGAAACTATCAGGATGCGGAAAATCCCAGATTCGCAAGCGAAATACCTTGTCAGCGAGGTAGGTTATCTTATTATTGGTGGGATTCACATGCACAGTTGGGGTGAAATAAATCCAAACACCAGTTACTGTATCTGCCGCAGGCAAGTCGATGCGTAATCCAAAGGAAAGTGCTCTGTTGAGTCCAAAACTTCTATCAGCCACTCCATCATCGTAACCGATGAGCGAATCCATGAAAACCTGGGTTACCAGGGTATCGTTTCCGGCAAATCGGTCATTATTTGCTAGCAGGTAATGGCTGGCATACCAGCTGCCGGGAATATCGGGCGTCTGTGTTCCGTATGGCGGAATGCTCACATTGGAGCTGGCGTTGGCCGGAATGGTCACGGCAACATCCGCAAAATATGGATTGGTGGGGGGAGTCACTCCATTTCGCCATTCTCCATGCAGGGTTCCTGAAAAAGTGCTGGGTTGATTTTGCTTGACTTCTACCTGATAATTGCTTTGCCAGCCAGGATAATCGTTGTAAAGCCTGAGGGGGAATTGAAAATAAGGCTCTAAGGGACTGGAAAGCAAACGCAAAGGGCCTTGCTCATCCAGATTATTGATACCTCCGGGGAGAGCTACACCGAGATACACATAGTCAACATGCCAGACATCTAGCAGGCCGTTGAGAGATCCGTTGTTCTCCATCACAATCTGGGTGAACTGAGAAAAGTAGCCAGGCTGATCCATCGGAATGCTCAGCCAGGTTTTGCCACCTGCGAGGGCTCCGGATAGCTTGGCCAGCACGAAGGTATCGGTTGGCGTGATAAGGCTCACCCGAAAGGTATCGGTAGATTCTGGCTTTTCACATCTGCCAGCAGCTTCTACATAGAGATAGAGCCAAAAATTACTAGAGGGCCCCGCACTGCGAATGTCAAGGTAATGAGACACAATCCTGTCTGCTGGTCCGGCTGCTGCTTCAAGGGTTTCGTAAGGAATTCCGCTACGCCTCAGCCCATCGAAGCGGATGGTGCCTGGGGTAGGAGGGGAGATGGCACTGTTTCGTACCACCTGAGGTACACGAAAGTCGATGGAAGGAATAAACCATTTGGTGGTGTCAGGAAGGCCAATGGCACCCGAAAAGTCGTCAAAAAATGGCTCGCTGGCTGAAATGAGCAGCGTGTCAGGGGTATTTCCCCGCAGATCTAGCTGAGGGGAGGCATATCGCCTCTCTTGTCTTTGACCTGCATCAGTTGACAAAAATGATTGCCCGGATACCGAAGTAATCGAAAGAGAGGCGATAATTACTGCCAGAAACTTCACAAGTGTCGTATGCATAGGGTTTGGTTCCTTCACCTGCTCAAATTATGAAAAAGGATGGGCAGGAAAAACGGAAAATCATCCCCCTTTGTTTCATTGACGAATATAGAGATAGGTATCAACGCCATCCTCAAACTCTTCGCTCAAAAAAAGGCTATCCGCTCGAACAACAGCTTCAAATCGATGATAGCTGATGCTGTTGGTTCTTCTTTCCCTCACATATAAAGTTTCCCCTTTGTCCTTAAATGTCCAGGTACCGGTAGAGATGCGGGCAAATCCCAAGGGAGCACACAGCCCAAAGTCGTATTGATAGTCCCCGTTTTCAAAAAAGCGAGCGACATCATCGTCATTGCAAGCGGCTGTATCAACCACTCCAGCGATGGTCCTGCTCGCTAATCTCCATTCTCCCGAGGTCAGTTCCGGGTACAGTTCAAAAGACGCCAGATCGGTACATTGGGGGAGTATGCCAAGACCAATCATGCAAAAAGCAGCTAGTTTCAACCAGGTATTCATATTGTTTTTTTCACCAGACGCCACTGCTGAGGCTTGCGCTGCCACAGATTTCAGAGAAAAAAAATTACCCCTTTTTGAGTCTTCCCTAGCTTGCCACTTGGAAAGCATCGTTGAACAGGATGAGAATCATCAGGCCCAGGATGAAGATCATGCCAATTTGTTGTGCCACAATGCGAACCTTCGGTGAGGGCTCTTTTCTGGTAACAGCTTCAATGAGTAGGAAGAGCACATGGCCACCATCGAGCGCAGGAATAGGAAGGATGTTCACGAATGCCAGAATCATGCTGAGCATGGCTGTGAGTCTCAAAAAACCTTTGATCCCACCGATGAGGGAAGCATCACGATAGACTTTGGCGATTTGAATGGGGCCCATGACAGATTTTGAGGCATCTACATCCTTGCGGAAAAGTTTTTTAATTCCTCTAAAATTCGTCACAACCACTGAAAATGCTTCCGTGCTGCCTTTTACAAAGGCATCTCCCAAGCCATAGGTGATGGTGTCCAGCCTGAAAACAGATTCCAGGTCGGGATTGACCCCCATTTTGCCGTCGGCATCTGTGGTAAAGGCAAAGCTCAGGGTGTCGCTTCCTCGCAGTACGCCTACATTGATCTCCCTCGAGGAGACGCCATTGAGGTAATCGCGCAGATCACTAAATAGCTTGATTTCCTGGCTGTCGATCCGAATGATTTTGTCACCGGTCCTCATCCCTGCGAGGAAAGCGGGAGTAGCTGAAACGGCTTTTTCGCCTTCTGCAATTCTCATCGAATCCGCTACTTTGACTACTGCAGGGGCATTTGGACTAAAGAGAAAGCCAGAAATAGTGTCATGGTTGAAGTAATTTTGCACATTTCCTGGCACTTCGATTCTCAGGGTTTCCCCGTTGCGTTTTACCTCGTAATAAGCGCCATCATCTACCAGAATCGCCTGGCTCGTGTAGTCGGTGAAGTAAGGGAAAGATTCCCCTTTGAAAGAAATGATAGAGTCGCCAGTTTGAAAGCCCAGGAGATTGCCCAGGGTATTTCCGTCCGGAGAGACCTCGATCCCATACACAACCTGCGACATGGGTAGTTTTGTGTCAGGATAACCGAACTTCAGTCCGGTGAAAATCGCTATTCCAAGAATGACATTCATGATCACGCCTCCGGTCATCACGATGAGGCGTTGCCACACGGGCTTTGCCCGGAACTCATAGGGCTTAGGCTCTTCTTGTAAGTGATTGGTGTCCAGGGATTCGTCAATGATCCCGGAGATTTTCACGTAGCCTCCCAGCGGTGTGGCACCGATTTGATACTCGGTTTCGCCACGGGTAAAGCCAAACAGCTTTGGTGGAAACCCGATGGAGAATGTCTCCACCCTCATCCCAAATGCCTTGGCAGTGAGAAAATGTCCAAGTTCATGAACAGTCACCAGAATGGTGATGCCAATGAGCACCAAACCAATGGCAGTAAGAACTTCAATGACATTATCAAGGTAGCCAGTGAGTTGTCCGATCAGAAGGGCCAGGAGAATAATTCCGGCAATAATTCCAAGTCGGATAAAGCTTTTATTTCGTTGTGAACTCATTCGTTTCTTCAATCGTTGATAAACAAAGGTAATACCGCTTTTCTAAGGAAGAAAGTATGGGGTATCGTTGTTTTGATTCCCTTTGTCAGACGCGAAAAGGGAGGGAAATGTTTTGGCGCGGTGAATCAAAAGTAAATCCACGAGGACAGTGGCACACATGGCTTCTACGATGGGGACGGCACGAGGCACTACACAAGGGTCATGTCGCCCTTTTCCGGGTAATACAATGGGGTTTCCTGCCTCATCGAGGGTATCTACGGGGCGCATGAGGGTGGCGGTAGGCTTAAATGCAACCCGGAAGGTCACATTTTCTCCATTGGAGATTCCTCCTTGAATGCCTCCAGAGTAATTGGTAAGTGTGCGTATATGGTCCCCTTCTTTAACAAAGGTGTCGTTGTGCTCGGAGCCAAACATATCCACGGCGCTAAAGCCGCTTCCAATTTCCACCCCCTTCACAGCATTGATTCCCATCATGGCCGAGGCCAATCTTGCGTCGAGCTTGTCATATACCGGCTCTCCGAGTCCGGGGAACATGCCGCTCACCTGGCAGGCAATGATTCCGCCCACGGAGTCACCCGCCCTGCGGGCTTCATCGATCCGCTCATACATGGCGCTCGCCACCTCTGCATCGGGGCAGCGCACAGCCATGGATTCTTCTGTGCTGAGGGCAAAATCTGTGGGCGTGTGATCAAGCTTAATACTATGAATTTGCTGCACCCAGGCATTGATCTGAATGCTGCTTATAGCAGAAAGGAGTAGCTTGGCTACGGCACCTGCTATCACCCTGCCGATGGTCTCTCGTGCAGAGGAGCGACCTCCGCCCCGATAATCTCGAAAGCCAAATTTGGCATTGAAGGTGTAATCAGCATGGGAGGGTCGAAAGGCTCTCGCGATGTGGTCATAGTCTTTGGAGCGCGCATTTTCATTGGGCACCCAAAATCCCAGAGGGGTCCCCGTTGTCTTGCCTTCAAAATGACCTGAAAGCAGTTGAAAGGTGTCACTTTCTTTGCGCTGGGTCGTGATTCGGCTGGTTCCTGGCTTCCGGCGGTCCAGTTCTTCCTGAATAAATGCCAGGTCAAGCGCGAGCCCGGCTGGAACACCATCTATCACAACGCCGATTCCTTCTCCGTGCGATTCTCCAAATGTCGTGAAGCGAAAAATTCGCCCTTCGGTATTCAGCATATACAGCTATGGTTTGAGCTTGTTTGGCAAAAATGCATCTGAATTTGTTGACTCACAACCAGGCCAATACCAATTGCGGGAACATCACGATAAAAAACAAAACCACCAATTGGATGGCGATAAAGGGAATAATGCCTCGATACAAGATTCCGGTGGTGATAGAGGGAGGGGCAATTCCTTTGAGATAAAATAGGGAGAACCCGAATGGCGGCGTCAGGAAGCTTGTCTGAAGGTTCATCGCCAGTAAAATTCCGACCCAAACCAGTCCCATGTTTTCATTTCCCACCATGGTTGTTCCAAATACGCCATCTCCTTGTTCAATGTATTGGCGAAACAAAGGAGCTACCACGGGCACAATGATGTAGATGATTTCGATGAAATCAATGAAAAACCCCGCCACAAAAACCACTCCCATCACAATGGCAAGGAAAGCCCATGGGCCCAGGTTGGCCTGTTGAAGCAAGTCAAGTAAATAGGTCTCGCCGCCCAGTTTGCGAAAAACCAGCGAGAAAATGCTTGCCCCAATGATGATGAAAAACACCATAGAGCTGATTTTGGTGGTTTGCTGAGCTACCTCTTTCAGCAAGGTGAGGAGGGTGCTTTTTTTCTCGCCCCGCAGGGTGATCCATGTCAGGAGCCCCGCGCCAAAGGCACCAACTGCCGCCGCTTCTGTAGGGGAAGCGATCCCCGCGAATATGCTGCCCAAAACCGCAAGGATGAGGAGCATGGGCATCAGAAAGGCGATGGCTACCTCTCTGGCAATCACCTTGTTGGGCCTGCCCCAAAAGTCCTGGAGTTCTTCTTTGGGGATTGGGGGAGCCAGTTGTGGTTTCCACCAGGCTATGGCAGTGATGTACAGCATATAACCAATCACCAATAACAGGCCAGGCAAAACCGCAGCTTTAAACAAAGCGCCCACATCTACCTGCAACACACTTCCGAGCAGGACTAAAAGGACTGAAGGGGGGATGATTTGGCCCAGCGTGCCAGAGGCCGCAATGGTGCCGGTGGCCAATTCGGGCTTGTAGCCCCGCTTGAGCATGGTAGGCAGGCTGATGAGGCCCATTGTTATGACGGTAGCTCCTACGATGCCCGTGGAGGCGGCCAATAAGGCCCCTACAATCACCACCGAAATGGCAAGGCCGCCCTTGAGGTTGCCTAGTAGCAAGCCCATTGTACTGAGCATTTTATTTGCCAACCCAGATTTCTCCAGCATGATTCCCATGAAAACAAAGAGGGGAACAGCCATGAGTACCGTATTGGACATGGTGCCCATGATGCGACTGGGAAGGAAGGCCAGGAAATGCGGTTCCAGGGTGAAAAGTCCAAAGACAAGCGAAGTGCCTCCGAGTACAAAAGCCACCGGAAACCCAGTTAAGACAAGTAAGAAGACAAGTCCAAACAGGACAAGGGCAAGGATTGGGTCCATGTCAGGCGTGAATCTTCTGTGAGGGAGTAAGAATCAACAGCAGGGATTTAAGCGATTCGGCCCCTGATTGTGCCAACAAAAGGATAAATGCAAGGGGAATGGCCAGCTTAATGGGGTAGAGTGCCTTAAGTCCCCCTGCATCTCCAGATTCTTCTGCCGATTGCCAGGATTGAAGAAAATAATCCCAGGCTGGAGGAATCAGAAAAAGGCACAAGGGAATGACAAGTAAGGAATGTCCGATCAGGTTGGTCAAGGCTTGCTGTCTTGGCGACCAATTCTGAAACAAGACATCTACCCGAACGTGCTGATCTTCCTGAAGGGTGTAGGCTCCGCCTAGCAAAAACATCAGGGAAAACAGATGCCATTCTACCTCAGATATCCATGCTGCACTTTCTGAGAGGAAATAGCGCACAAAAACATCGACAATAATGAGCAGCACCAACAAAGGATTGAGCCAGGATATTCCCTTGCCAATCCACCTGATGATCCCTTCAAGCCGGGAGATCAATACAATAAGGTATTTCGAGATCATTGAGTTGCGACGCCCATTTCCTGCAAACGCTTTACTGCATCTAAATAAAGCTGGGAGGAGGCACTTCTCAGGGAGCTGATAGCTGTAATTGTGTCACGACGATTGTGTCGCTCAAGCAGCAAATGCCCATAGAGATACTCGCCTGCAGCCCAATGCAATCGCGCTGACTGCTGCGCATAGGTCAATGCCTTGGCTGGATCTGGGGTAACTCCCAGCCCTGAATGGTACATATAGGCCAATAAATAGGCTCCGGCACCATCGATCGCTTTGCCAGATTGCTCAAGCTTGTCTGCGCTGGCACTATAAAGGAAGTTTGAGTTCTTATCCTTGGCCTCCACAAATTGGCGCTTTCCTTCTGAGAGTAACCGCTTGAGCTCTGCCATGTCTGCCGCAGAAATTTCTGGCTCACTTGCCCTTACCCGCGCATTGGGAGCGCTTGCGGGTACAGATGTGGTGGCTGGCGCTTTAGCAGGCGTGTTGTCGGTAGAAGTCAGTGACCGAGTCCGTTGGTTGGTTGCATCGGCGATCAAGTCAGTTGCTGTGGGGGTTTCTGGCGCCACTTCCTGTTTGTTGGCTGCAAGCTGTGCTTCGCAGCTGTTTGCGAACAAGGTAGCTTCTTCAAACAAGGGTTGAGGCGCGGCGACAAGTTCCTTGCCATCGAGCTCCATGGCAGATTGATAAAACGACACGATTTTCTCGCAATCTTTGGACGGATCCTGCGACAATTCCTTGATCACGATCAGATAGGCTTCTGCTACTCGTTTGGCAGGCATGATGGAATCGGGACCTTGTGTAGATTCCAGTAGCCGTTGAGCGTTTCTATATGCCTGTAGGGCGGCAAGGGCATTGCCCTTATCCATGAATTCATTTCCTTCTTTCACATATTGGCCCGGTGTGAGGTCAAGTTGGTCGAGTGGTAGATCCACAAGCTCCATGGAAGGAAGGATGGTACTCATGAAATTCGCGGTCTGAAGTTTCATAGAGTCAACATATCGGCGTTCCTGATCGGTTTGCGCGATGGTACTTGCGCTGTCAAAGAGGGACTGGGCAATCCTGAATTCTTTGATCGACAGCTCAAAGTCTTTGTCTATGCTGGCATCTCGGCCCATTTGTAGGTGGATAGAACCATCATTTACAACTTTTTCAAAAGGATTGTCTCTGGATTGAATGATGGCAACGAGGATCAGCGCAAGGATGGCGAGACCAAATGCACCTCCGATACCCCAGCCGAGATAGCGGCTCATGTTTTCTGTAAGGTCTCTGCTGCTTTTGGCATCTGTGTCTGTAGTTGTGGCTGAAGAGGCAGCAGCAACCGTAGCAGCAACAGGCTCCCTACCTTGATCCGTCTTTATGCTTTCAATCGGGATGAGGTAGGCAGAATGATTTTCCTTGGCCAATCCGTTGACCACGAGGTTGTGGATTTCCTCCATGATGGCTTCTGGAGCGCTGTCCTTGGAGTTGGAAAACACGGCTTTGAGGGAAGCCGGATGAGCTTCCTGGTCCATTCCACTGGTAGCGAGGAAGAAAAAATCTCCGGGATGCAGATCCTCAATAGGAATGGATCGCAGCCTTACCTTTATCTCATCTTTGTTATGACCTTTGAGACGGGCATGCGGAGCTGGGTTTTCCATGTCTTGCTCCCACTGATCGGAGCCGGAAATGGTTTTGAGATTGCTGTTGTAGTGATAAACACGAGAATCGCCCACCCAGGCCAGGGTGACTCGGGTAGAGCCCAGATGAACCAATGAAAATGAAGCTGAAATACCTCCGGAATCTGAATTCCGGACAAGGTAATTGAGGAGCGAATCCTGTGCTTGTGCAACTGCTTTATCCAGATGACTTTGATCGGCGTCTCCTTCTTTGAGAACATTCATGAAATGAGTGGCAATGCTCATAGCCACAATCTGAGAGGCACTTCCTCCATGGTCATTTCGATTGATGCTACTTCCTTTGTCGCCATCTGAGACGATAAACAGTCGTGACTCCGGTGTTACTTCTCCGGCGATAGGATACACGAAATCTTCGTTATCTTCTTTGAGGCCTTTTTCGTGCAGGAAGATTGGTTGTTTTAGGAGTAGCTTCATTGATCGATAGTTGAAGTTGGGAATAAGGCTCGTTTGTATTGGATTTGCAAATTAGGCCTTTTGTGAGAAATATAATCCAATTTTATCAATATTCATCTACGGTGCAATGCCGAATAATGCGAAAAAGCCTCCCGAGTTGGAAGGCTTTTCATGTTTTAGAGACCATAGGGGTGGTCATGGCAAATCTTTGATCGAGGTAATCCGGTTTCTGAAAAGAGTTGTGGTTTGAGAACGGAGTCCAGACTCATGCAAAAGCGGAAATTCTTTCATCAGAAGATCCACTTCAGGCTGACTAAGCATCCGACTTTTACGAGTCATTCGGTTGTGAACGGCCCAGTCGGAATATGATTTTCTGATATAGTACATACAAATAGGTTGAGGGCCAGATGGAGTGTTAGAGGTAAATCCTGAATGTTCTCTACGATACTGATCTATGTAGTTTGAACGGAAAAACCATACCTGAGATTCATGATGTGGAAAACTTGGGTGTCACATGACTGTAACAAAAACTGAGCCATTTCATGGTGATGAAATGGCTCAGTTTTGAATAGTTTAATTCTGGGATAAGATCTCTGGCTGCATCAATTAGCCATGATCCACATATTGGAGATTCCTTTTGCTTTGAGCGAGCGTTCATAGGCTTCTACCTCTTCTTTCGAGGCGGAGCTATAAAAGGAGACCCTAAATTTATCTTGATTTCCATTTTCCGGCCACATAATACTGGGAGAAATTCCCAATCCTTTGGCGGCTACGACAAAATCGCTCGCCTCGTCATAGCGAGAGAAGCTTCCGCCAATCAGATGGTAGGTAACCTTGCGCGCAGCAATCGCGGAGCTGGAAGTTGGGGTAGAAATTCGGGCATTGCTAGAAGAGCTCAGGGGGCTCTGAGAAGTGCTTGAGCCGGACTCTTCCAATATCCAGAGTTCTTTTTGACCACTTCTGGTAAGCATGGTAGAATATGCCTGAACTTCAGGCCTGTTGTTGGCTACATATACCGAAACCCGGTATCGGGTCTCGTTTCCGGAGGGAAACACAACATAGGGTTCGAGTCCCTTGGCAGTAAGCTCAGCCACCTGCTGCATCGCAATGGCAGCAGTAGGGTGAGACCCGGCGATCAGGTGATAGCGGGAATTACTGGCTGCCGGGACAGTCACTGCCTGACCAGGAGATGCTACGCGCTGATTGCTCGTGGAGGTCGCCTGGGCACTTCGAGTGACTGGCGTTTGAAGGGAAAGAATCCATGGCTTTTCAGCCATACTTTCCTTGGTCACGCTTTTAGAAAAAGCTTCCACTTCGGCTCGGTTGAGCGATTGATAGCCGGAGACCCGGTACCAACCATTGTCGTTTTCTGGAAAAAGAATGATTGGATGATATCCGCCTGGCGTATTCTCCAATGCAGAAAGCATCTGGCTCGCTTTTTCGAAAGTTTTGTGGCTACCCATGATCAAATGGTAGTAACCATTTTGGGCAATCAGCATGGATCCGGCACTAAGCAGCATACCTGCCGCCAGAATTGTCCTCCTCAACCATCCGGACTGCTGTGACCGGTGGAGATTTGTTTTCTTAGACATGGGTTCTTCGTAATAACTAAGTGGGTACTAATGGATTGAAAGAACGGAACCACACATATACTTTCGGAGGAGTATAGAAAAATTTTAATAAGACCTTTCGGCATACACCCAGCCGGCCTGTCTTCCCATTTGTTTGAGCTTTTCTGCGTAGGCTGAAACTTTTTGGCGATCGCTGTCACGGTATATGGACACTCGATGGGGTTCGCCTGAGCCATCCTCTGCGAAGAGGATGATGGCATCATAGCCTTCGGTTTTCAGTTGGCTTACAAACTCCTGTGCTCTGGCAACATTGTTGAAACTACCAGCAATGAGGTGGTAATTCTGAATGGGGGCCAGCATACGGGAAGCGCTTTCGCCCGACTCTCCAGACCGAAACACCCCCATATCACCTACAGGTGAATTGTCGGCCATTGGGTTGCTATTTGCGGGAATGCCTCCTCTGGTGTTTGCCTGAGAACTTGCAATAGGCTCGCTTGTTGAGGAATCAATGAGAGGAGCTGCTTCTTGGTCAGAAATCGGTGAATCAGAGGCTGCGTTTTCTAATTCGGATATTCTGCGTGCTAGAGTGGGATCCTCGTCACTGGAAATTCCTGTTGAGGAATTCTCATCATCACTTGTGACAGGCATTTCCATTGTGGATGGATCAGCCTTCACCATGGTAGAAGATGGATCCCCAAACCCGAGAGGACTGTATTTGGCGATAAGGAAACCCAACGCACCTAATAGCGCTATGACAAGGAAGAATTTCCAGCCTAGCAAGCGGTCCTTTGGGGTTATTTTTTCTTTAGAAAGAGTGTTCATTTCGTGCTTTTTCACAGGGATAGTAGGCGTTCCTTCAATTGATTTGTGTCTGTTTGCTTGTACTTTTTTGAGCCCAAAAGATTGGTTGTCAAGTACTTGCAAGGCTTGCTCATCTGTATGGAACGAAAATTCCCCGCTTGATGTTCGTGTTAGTTTACCTAACCCTGGAATGTCAAACATTCCTTTTTCGGTTAATTCACTAACTATTTGTTCCTGCAATTTATATGCCAGCTCTTTTGCTAAATCAGTTGGAATCCCTTCTTTGTCAATCAAATAGGATTCAAAGTCATACTGAGTAGGGAAGCCTTTGTTAAAATCAAGGGCAATGGTAGGTGGATATATAATGCCGGAGTCGGGGTCCCATCTTGCCGGCTGCTCCATTCTCACGAAAGAACCCAGCTCACCAATCCTCAAGATCGGCAGCGCAGATAGCCCTCTGAGTAGAAAGGCAGCAGTCGATGGGTTGATGGATGAGTGAGCCATAATTGGGTAGTGATAGGTGAAGGGCCTTTCCTTAAAATGCGATGCTCAGGCCTCCCAGAAAGTCAATTCTCCGCTCAGGGTAGTTATGCCAACGCTGATAATTGCTCCCGAGTAGATTATTCACTTTCAAAAATATAGAAAATTGATCAGTTACGCGATAGTCTCCTGAAAGATTTATATCAAGAAAGGTGCCTTGCTTGATTGGGTCACCGCTCGAAGTGAGGCTTGTGGTGCGGGCTCCAAAGACTAGAAGCTCTCCTCTTGCTGTCAATTTTTGGTTCCAGCGATACACGGCATACAGATCTAAACGAAGGGGCGTAGCATGAAAGTATTTGAGCTGAGTGCTTGTGTTATAGATGTTTAGGTTCAAGGTGGCCCCTATATCGAGGAAGTCTTCTGGGGAGAAATTCACCTCTACTTGGGTTCCGGTCACGGTCATGAGTGAGTCATACACAAGGTCGAAATAGGTTCCGGCTGAATCCGTAAAATACATAAGTTGGTTTTCCAATCTTTTGTAAAATATTTTTGCACCGTAATCCACAGACTCCCCAATATTTCCTTTTCCTCCCAAATAGACATTCATTTTCTCAATTGTAGGACGAATTGTCACGTCTCTTTGCAGGTAAGGGTTGGTAAAAATCAAATCGTAGTACGTGTAGTTGGTCATCCCTGTGCTGTATCCAGCCAGGAAGGCAAACTTATCTGGGATCACTCCAGCGCTCAGGTCGATCACCCCACCAAAATTGGAGAAGGATGCGGTATCAATGGAGTTGCGGAAGAAGTTGTACCTTACTCCACCGCGAATTCTCACTGTGCCATTGTCAAATCCTATATATGGGGTGGCATTGAGGTAGAATCGGGTTTGTTTCACCTCTGCGAGATTGGCGTTGCTGAAGGTGAGGTCGCTCTCAAGGCCTGCCTTGAATTCTTTGGTGATGAAGTATGCTGCGTTGGGAGACAGGTCTATATTGCTCTCTGTGTTTCCTCTGTTGCCGATGAAATACCTGAAATAGGCGCCCATGTCTGCTTCATAATCAGCATCTGGCTTGTAGTTGGTAGCCAGTGTGGCGCCGATTTGGGCTCTTGTAAACCCAATTTTGAGGCTGTCTTCTCGGGCTACTTCGTCGTTGGAGAGCACGGTGTCGGCATATGGGAAATAGCTCGTATTGTACACATAGGCAGAGGCTCCGATGTTGTAATCGCGCTGGATGGAGGTCAGAGATAGTGTGCCATAGTCCTGCCTGAATTTTCGCAGCGGAATCACGTCATTATGAGCGGAGAGGTGATTGAAATCAAGGCCAAGGTCCATGTTGCCCTGACGACCATTGTGCAAAGAAAGCTTGGCATACGGCGTAATGAATCTTCCGATTCCCAGACTGAGAGAGTTATTGTAGATATCCTCTTTTTTGTCTTTTGGCCAGGGCTTGATCACTGGCGGAGCCGGATCAAAGTCGGTTTCTACATAATAATCGGCAGAATTGAACTGAAAGTCGTCGCGACTGGCTTGCTGTATCTCCTGATACGGAGGCTTGATAAAGGGCTTATTGCTCTCTATAACGTCTTCGATGCGCTCGTTTTCAAGCACAATGCTGTCTTGTCCTGCAAGCGGATCGTTTTGGGCAAAAAGGCTTCCTGATGTCATGAGAAGAACAAAGACCAGGAATGTATATGGGAACTTTTTCATTGATTCTGAACTAATGGTTGAAGGCAAGAGAGACAAAAGCAGGGCTAATTACCCGCCATTGGCGGCATTTTCGAGGTCCTGAATTTCCTTGAGGCGCTTGCGTGCGGCCTCTTGCACGTCTGGGAACCTGTCTTCTTTGACCAGGCTTTCGAGGGTTCCTTTTGCCTGGAAAGTATTGCCGAGTTCATAGAAGGCATCTGCTGCCACGAGGAAGGCCTTGGCTTTCCAGTAGTTGAAGGTTGGGTAGTTATTGCTCTGATAAATCACAGCCTGCTTAACTTCTTCAAATTTGGCCTTGGCCTCCAGGATTTTTGCATCGGCCTGGGCAGTACTACCCTGCTGATCGAGGCGCTGGGCCTGTAGCTTGAGGGAGATGCCTTCGTCAAACAGGATCTTGCCGATCATGTACTGGCTTTCTGCTCCTGCTTCGTTCTTAAACTCTTTCTCTACGTCCTGAAAGGTGCGCTTGGCAGCTACTTTGTCGCCATCGGCATATTGGTTGTTGCCGATTTCCACATTCGCTTTGGTTCGAGAGTACACTGCTACCTCAGGGTCCTGGGAGATTTGCCTTAGGGTATTGATGGCGGCTTTGTGGTCGCCCATGGCATCGTAGTTTTTTGCAATTCCAAACTTCGCAGCTACTTTGTTTTGAAGGCTTCCCGCTACCTGATCGAGGGTCTGGTAGAGTTGTAGGCTTGCTACGAATTCCTGGCGCTCGTATTTGATTTCTGCGGCTTCCAAAAGCGCCACATTGGTGAAGGAATTAGAAGATGGCGTTGAATAAACAGCTTCATAATCACTTAATGCATTCGGAAACTGACGGAGCTCACGATAGGACCTGGCACGGAATACCAGCGCCTCGAAGTAGTTGGGACCGTTTTTGAATTCATTGATATAGGTGGTGAATTGCTCAATCGCCGACTGGTAATTGTTGGAAAAGAAGCGATCCTGGCCAGTCTTAAAGGCGAGTGATGCAAGGCCTTCGTCCATCTGTGGAGAATTCTTGCGATAGTCCTTGAAGATCTTGTCAAACTCTCTTTCAGG
>JANQTF010000062.1:44232-46574 GCA_030731845.1 Bacteroidia bacterium
CTTCGGTAGCTATTGATCATTCTATCAAATGCCTGCACGGATTGGCTGTAGGAGTTGGTCCGGTAAAATCCTTCTGCCAACTGGTAGGAAGCATAATCCATGTTGGTGAATTTGAAATCGATCACCTGTTGGTAATAGCGGTTGGCCTTGGCATAATCTCGCTGCAGGAAGTAGGCATCGGCGATGCGAAGATGGGCATCGAGATAGAGGTCTTTGTCTGCATTGCGGCCTGCCTGTCCGATATAGGACTCAAAGTTCTTGATGGCCTCGGTATATTTTTTGTCTTTGAAGTTGACCCATCCGAGTCCATAAGACGCTTTGGCAAAGTACTCATTGGCGCTTGCGCCGCGCGAGCTCAGATAGCCCTGAAAGGCGGTCTTGGCCGCTGCAAAGTCTCCTTGCCGAAACTTGGCCTCTGCGAGCCAATACTTGGCGCCAAGCGCCATATCCGGATCAGAGGGATTGTCGATCGCTTTTTGAAAAAATGGCTCTGATTGTGGGAATCCGCCTCTTTCGTATAAGCTAAGTGCATAGTAATAGCAGACTGTCTGGTAGGCTTTCTTGGCCCTGGCGCTTGTCCGTGGCACCGATTCGAGGTATTTGATAGATCTGGGATAGTCTTTGGTGTAGAGAAACACTTCTCCAATCAATCCATCCACCTCATCAATAAAGGGAGCCCTGGGGAAGTCGCGCTTCAGGTTCTGAAAAGCGGTGAGTGCCTCTGTATAATTTTTGGTAGCGAATGCCAGCTTCCCGTATTGGTAGAGGGCATCCTGGGTAATGGTGAGGTTGTCTTTGCTTTCCGATGCTTTTTGAAAGGCAAACTTGGCGCTGGCTTCATCATTCTCCTGCAAAAATGAGAATCCCAAATAATAGGAAGCTACTTGTGCCAAAGAATCTCGGCTGCCAAGTGCCTTCTCGAGCACGGGAATGGCATCTTTGTAGCGCTTTTGCTTGTAGTAGGAATACCCAAAGCGGAAATTATCTGAAGGGCTAAGTCGTCCGCGGGCAGCATTGTAGCGCTCAAAGTACTCGGTGGTTCTTGGGTAGTCTTGCCGTTCAAAACTGGCATTGGCTACGATGTAGAATACTTCAGACTCTGCCGCCGTAGGTCGGCTTTGAATCAATTCATCGGCAAGCACATACAGCTCATTGTATTTTTTGAGCTTGAGCATGGTATTGGCGAGGTAGATCTTGGTCTCCTTGCTGTATTTGCGCGAATCACGAAGATCTTGAAATGCATCATAAGCGCTGAGATAGTCGCGATCCTTGTAAAGAAGAATGGCCTTGTAGTAGGCTGCATCTTCCTGATAGGCATTGGGCCTGCGGCTGGCAAGATCAAAGTATCTGGTAGCCTGTGCGCTTTTTTCTTCCTGAAAATAGGCATACCCAAGAAAAAACACCACCTCGTCGAACTGATCCTGAGGCAGTGAACCGGAGCGATAGGCCTGCTCAAGCGGATCAATGGCATCGCGGTAATTGCGTCGATCCAGATAATATTTTCCTAAAAAATAATAGGCCTGTGAAGCTCTGGAATTTTCTGGATAGGAAAAGATAAAAGATTCGAGAAGAGCTTCTGCATCATCTCGCTCCAACTGATAGGCACAAACAGCCTGCATAAACAGGGCATAGGTGTGAATGTCGTTGAAGGCGGCATCGCGCAGGCCTTCTTCTTGCTGCAAAAACAGATCAAGGCGCTGAAGGGCCGGGCCATAGAGGCCTTTGTCAAACATGTCCTCGGCTTCATAGTACTGCGTGCCAAAGGAGTAATAGGGCGACAACTGTCCGAAGGTTGGGAGTGTCGTGCCGATCATCAAAATCAGGAGGATTCGCTTCATTGCGATATTCGTTGGGTTTCCTGGCAAATTACAGGAATGCGGAAATTTTTTCATATAGGAAAAGCATCTCTTCCTGTTGGAACGAAAGAGAATCATTGCTGTTGTGGGAAATTTGAAAGATGAAATGGGAAAAGCAAAGGAAGAGGATTTTGTGAAAATGCCGCTGAGCAAGTCGAAATGTACATTTCTTATCACAAATGACAAGAAATAAATGTCTTAGTTGCCTCGTCGCAAAGGGAGTGCCAATCATAGCCATGCGGCCTCCCTTGCAGAATTCGTCTTTCCTTAACTCCCTGATAACATGATGCTTGACTACCTGTTGTCGGTCGAGTAGATAAGCCCGTTGGGCTAATTTATGAGAGGAGAATCTTCTTCTTTGCTAGCTTTTGTAACACCTAATTATCTGAAGCTATGCGACCCTCTCACGTGATTTTGTTTGTTTGCTTTTTATGGCCTAATTTTTTTATTGCCTATGGCCAGGAGTCTCCGCCAATGGTCAAAGAA